>NZ_JABBWX010000022.1:0-117922 GCF_014161375.1 Microbispora sp. H10830 | reverse complement strand
GCAAGACCGCCGCCCTGGAACACGTGGTGGAGGTGCACGACCTGCACATCTGGGAGGTCACCTCGGGTTACCCCGCCATGTCCGCGCACATCCTGGTCACCCCCGGCGCCGACTGCCACGCCGTACGACAGGCGGCGCAGCGGATGGTCCACGACGAGTACGGCATCGACCACACCACGCTCCAGGTCGACCACGCCCCACCACAACTCCTCGCGATCAGCGAAACGGTGGCCGAGACGGCAGAACCCCACTGCGCCACAACGGCGGCGGAGCCGCACAGCGCCACAACGGCGGCGGAGCCGCACTGCGCGGACGCCCACGGCCCGGCGCATGTCAACGGGCGGAGACAATCCGGGGACGACCGCCGATCGCAGGGCTGCGCCGGCCGCCGATACATCAGGTTCCCCGGCGCCAGACGCCTCTCCTGACCCCCGCCTCCTCTCAGCGGGGGCGGGGCGAAGCCGGGCGGGTGGCCCCGACCCACCGGATGCCGTCGGGCCGGAGGTCACCGCGGTCGGCGGCCTGCTCGTCGGCCTCGGTGACGCCGCCCAGCACTTCATTCGCTAGAGCACTTCTCTAGTCATTGTTATCGGGCAGCAGTTGCCGGACGAGCGCGTCGAAGGCCCACTCGCGCCACTCGTCCGGGCTCCAGCCGCGTTGCAGGACGAGCAGGTGGTAGATCTCCGGCGCGAGCACGGCCAGCAGGACGTCGGCGGCGCGGGCGACGGTCATCCCGCCTCGCAGGGCGGTCTTGGCCGCCATGGCGCCCGCGAACGCGGTCATCACGGTGTGGCGCTGGGACACGGTCGTCTGCCACAACTCGGCGATCTCCGGATCGGCCGCGGCGGCCGAGCGCAGCACCTCGACGACGGGCACGACCCGCTCGTGGATCCGGGCGGTGGCGTCCACGTGCCGCCTGAGCTGCTCCATCGGCGGCGCGGCCATGACCTCGGCCGCCCAGGGGCGGTCCAGTGTGGCCACAGGCTCGGTGTCGCCGGCCACCGCGACGTCCAGGACCTCCTTGAGGATCGCCCGCTTGGTCGCGAACGTGAAGTAGAGCGTCTGGACGGCCACCCCCGCCTCCTGCGCGACGGCCTGCATGGTCGTGGCCGCGTACCCGCGCTCCACGAACAGCGCGCGCGCCGCGTCGAGCATCCGGGCCCGGGTGGCCGCCGCCTTTGCGGCCCGCACCCCCGTACCCCGCGCGCCCGCACCCTTCGCCTCCGTACCCCGCGCGCCCGCGCCCCGTGCCTCCGTAGCCCGTGCCTCCGCCTGCCGCCTGGATGCCGCCATGTCCCCGCCTCAGTTGACTAGAGCACCACTTTAGCGGAATATCACTGGAGTCTTACTCCAGTGAAACGAGGTGTCCGATGCCGGAGAAAGGCGTCCTCATGGGGCGGGGAGCGGCGCTGCTGCTGATCACCGCCGTCGAGTTGGTGGTCTTCCTGGACCTCGCCGTGGTCAACATCGCCCTGCCGGCCATCGGCGCCGACCTGAGGCTGGACGAGGCCGGGCTGAGCTGGGTGACCAACGCGTACCTGCTCGCGTTCGGCGGGTTCATGCTCGTGGGCGGCAGGGCGACGGACCTGCTGGGACCGCGCCGGGTCTTCGGCGCGGGGCTGGCCGTCTTCACCCTGGCCTCGGCCGTGGCCGGGTTCGCGCCCTGGGCGTGGCTGCTCGTCGCCGCGCGGGCCCTGCAGGGGCTCGGCGCCGCCGTCGTGGTGCCGGCCCAGATCGCCCTGCTCACCGCCACGTTCACCACACCGGCCGCGCACCGGCGCGCCTTCGGGGTGTGGAGCGCGATGGGGGCGTCCGGCGCGGCGATCGGCACGGCCTCGGGCGGCCTGCTCACGCAGGCCCTGGGCTGGCCCTCGATCTTCCTGATCAACCTGCCGGTCGGCGTCGTGGCGCTGGCGTTCATGCGCCGGGCGCTCCCGGCGGACCCGCCGCGACTCCCGGCGTCCCCGGGCCCGCGTGGCGGGCTCGACCTGCCCGGCGCGCTGACGGGTACGGCGGCGCTGCTGCTCATCGGATACGCCCTCGGCGCCCTCGCCGACCCGGGCACCCGGCTGCGCGCGTGGGTCCTGCTGGCCGCCGGCCTGATCCTCCTCGCGGTGTTCGTGGCGGTCGAGGCGCGCGCCGAGCGTCCGCTGATGCCGCTGCGCCTGTTCCGGGTCCGCCAGGTGAGCGGCTCCGCCGTGGTCAACACGCTGGTGGGCGCCGCCCACGTGCCGGCGTTCGCCCTGCTGTCGCTCTACCTCCAGGAGACTCAGGGTTACCGCCCCACGGAGTCGGGACTGGCCGTGCTGCCGGTCGCGGCGGCCGGTCTGGTCGCCTCGCGGGTCCTCATCCCCGGCCTGCTCAAGCGCCTCGGCGCACGGGGCGTCCTCGCGGTGGGCCTCGGCCTGCAGGCCGTGGCGCTGGCCTGGTTCGCCCGGCTGCCCGGCGCGGTGACGTACGCGATCGACGTGCTGCCCGCGGGACTCGTCCTCGGCGTCGGGATGCCCGCCGCCTTCGTCGGCGTGACGGTCCCCGCCGTGACCGCGGTGGCCGAATCCGACACCGGGATCGCCGCGGGGATCGTCAACACCGCGCAGCGCATCGGCTCGGGCCTCGGCGTCACCGCCCTGCTGCTGCTCGCGTCCACGGTGAGTTCCGGGGGCGCGGCGGACCCCCGGACGGCCCTCGCCGGTGGGCTGCGCGCGGGCTTCGGCGCAGCCGCCTTCCTGGCCGCGGTGGGATGCGTCCTCACGCTGGCCCTCCTGCGGCCGGGCACGGCCCCCGGGGCGCGGAAGGAGGAGAAGGACACGGCGGGCGTGAGCGGCTGACGGGCTCCGTTTGCCGTACGACCTCAGGGGTATCACGCGCGCATGTTCGCCCCGTCTGACCTGGACGTGCTCGTGCCCACCAAGGACCGCACGGGCGCGCTGGCCGTCACGTTGGCGGGCCTCGCGGCGCAGACCGTGTCCGGGTTCCGCGTCGTGGTCTCGGACCAGTCGCACGAGCCGGTCGCCGACGACCCGCTGGTGGCGGCGCAGCTGCGGATCCTCGACCACCGCGACAGGCCGGCGGCCGTCCACCGCCACCTGCCCCCGCGGGGCATGGCGGAGCAACGCGCGTTCCTGCTCGGCCGGGCCGGGCGGCGGCTGGCGCTCTACCTGGACGACGACGTATGGCTGGAGCCGGAGGCGATCGAGGTCCTGCTGTCCGCGATCAGTGAGCTGCGCTGCGGCTTCGTCGGCTACGCCCTGCACGGTCTGTCCTACCGCGACGACGTGCGCCCCGCCGAGCTCGCGCCGTACGAGGAGTGGACGGACGGCGTGCGGCCCGAGCGGGTGCGCCGGGAGTCGCCGGCCTGGCAGCGCCACACCCTGCACAACGCCTCCAATCCGCTGCATCTCGCCCGGAAACACCTCGGCTCGCCGGGTCCCCGGGAGTGGCGGCCGTACAAGGTGGCCTGGATCGGCGGCTGCGTGCTGTACGACCGGGAGCGGCTGGCGGAGTGCGGCGGCTTCGACTTCTGGCGGTCGGTGCCGCCCCGGCACGCGGGTGAGGACGTCGTGGCGCAGCTGCGCGTCATGGAGAGGTACGGCGGCGCGGGCCTGCTGCCGAGCCGGGCCTACCACCTGGAGCTGCCCACGACGGTCACCGACCGCAGGGCCGAGTGCTACGACTACGTGTTCGAGACGGTATGGGCGCGCTGATCGAGGACGTGCGCCGCATCGCGGTGCTGCGGGCCAACGCCCTGGGCGACCTGGTCCTCGCGATGCCCGCCCTGGAGGCGCTCCGCCGGGCCTACCCGCGGGCCCGGCTGACCCTCCTCGGCACCTCCTGGCACGCCCGGTTCCTGGACGGCAGGCCGGGACCGGTCGACGACGTCGTCGCCCTGCCGCCGATCTCCGGGGTGTCGTCGGCGGACAGCGGACACGAGGCTCCGCGGAGCCTGTTCGAGGAGCTGCGCGAGCACCGGTTCGACCTCGCCGTGCAGATCCACGGCGGCGGGCGCAACTCCAATCCCTTCGTCAAGGCGATCGGCGCCCGGGTGACGGCCGGCCTGTGCACGCCGGACGCGGAACGGCTCGACCTGTGGGTGCCGTACGTCTACTACCAGCACGAGACGCTGCGCTACCTGGAGGTCGCCACGCTGGTCGGCGGTACGGCCGAGGCGTACGAGCCGAGCATCGCCGTGACCGACGCCGACCGCGCCGAACTCGCCCGTGTGTACGGCGAGCCGCCGCCCGGCCTGGTCGCGCTGCATCCGGGGGCGAGCGACCCCCGGCGGCGCTGGCCGGCGCGCGCCTTCGCGGAGGCGGCCGACCGGCTCGGCCGCCCGGTCGTGATCACCGGCGTCGAGAAGGAGCGGGAGGTGGTCGACGAGGTCGCGGCGGCGATGCGGCGGCCCGCCGTCACGGCGGTCGGCACGCTCGGCATCGGCGGCCTCTCCGCGCTGTACGAGCGGTGCGACCTGGTCATCTCCAACGACACCGGCCCCCGCCACCTCGCCGCGGCGGTCGGGACGGCCACCGTCGGCATCTTCTGGTGCGGCAACCTCATCAACGCCGGGCCCCTCACCCGCGCTCTCCACCGGCCGCTGGTCTCCTGGACCGCCCGATGCCCTATCTGCGGCGTCAGCGGACACGATCCCCGGGTGGGGCGGTGCCCGCACGACGAGTCGTGGGTGGCCGAGGTCCGGGTCGACGACGTGGTCGAGCAGGCCGAAGACCTGCTTCGTGGCCGCCGCGAGATTTGACGGGAGCAGACTCCTCCTCGGCGTACCCGCGGAGAGGAAGTCGCGTGAGAGACAACATCTGCCCCAAGTGCTCGTCCGGCGCCGTCATGGCCGGAGTCGAGGTGCGCGACCGGGGCCCGAACGGGCCGCAGCCCCTTCGGGTGCGCGTCGAGGAGCCGCTGCCGGCCAAGGTCCCCTTCTTCTACGTCCAGGGCGAGGCACTCGGCACGATACGAGCGTGGATCTGCGCCTCCTGCGGCTTCACGGAGCTGTACACCGACAATCTGAACGCGCTCTACGAGGCGTATCGCAAGGGCGCGCCCTGACGACCAGCGGGATGCAAGGTCCCTCCAAGTCGCCCGCCCTAGCGTCGGCGGACATGAGAAAGAACCTCGTCATCGGCGGCCTGCTGGCATTCGTGATCGCCGGGAGCCTGCCGGCGGCCCCGGCCGGGGCCGCCACCGCTTCGCTGATCCACTGGGGACCCGTGCAGTCCCGGAGCGGGCACCACGGATATGCCAAGGCCGATGTGTGGATCACCCGCTTCACCGCGGAGACCTTCGTCGTCTCGGGCACGCTGTACGACCGCGACGCGCACGGTGGGCACTGCGCCTACGTCCGGGCCCGCTTCCACTACGTCGGCGGCGGCACCGGGTGGGCCCTGCCGAAGACGACCTGCGCTCCGAAGAAGCCGATCCGGCTGTCGTCGGACGGCCGGATCACGCGGGTGGACGTCAAGGTCTGCGTGTACGACAGGGCTCGTCGTACGACCTTGAACTGCTACGCCGACGCCATCACCCCGGCCATCATCGCGAACTGGCCGCAGTGACCGTACTCCCCCGGACGTAGCGGCGTACGGCGCTGATACGGCGGCGGTAGGACCGGGAGCCTCCCCGGGTGCGACGACGCCGACGGCTCCCGGCGGCACCATCGAGACACCGCCAGGGGACGGACGGCGCCCAGGCCCGCGTACTCCCCCAGCGGTAGCCGACGTGTCTCTCGACGAGGGACGACACCGCCGGCCACGTGGGACAGGATCCCCGTGACCCGTAATCCGCTGACCGAAGGGAGCAAGAGCGTGCGCAAGGTCTACGCCGCTTTAGCGGGACTGCTGCTCGCCGCCGCCGTGGTGCAGATGTACCTCGCGGCCGTCGGCGCGTTCGACAAACCACAGGACGACTCCTCGTTCGCCCTGCACAGCATGAACGGCATGATGGTCATCCCGGTGCTGTCGCTGGTGGCCACCGCCGCCGCGGCGGCCGCCAAGGCGCCGGGACGCCAGATCGGGCTGACCGTCCTGCCCGTCGGGCTGGTCATCGTGCAGGCGCTGATCGTCGCGCTCGGCGGCCTGTTCGACGACAGCACCGGCAACACGACGCCGCTCTCCCTGGCGATCCTCGGCCTGCACGCCATCAACGGCATGGCGGTCATGGGCGTCTGCGCCATGGTGTTCCGCAATGCGCGGCGGCTCGTGTCGGCCAAGCCCGCTCCGTCGGAGGCCGCCGCGGAGGGCCGCCCGGTTCGCGCCTCATGACGACCGACCGGCTCATGGCGCTCGACCTGCTCGTCTCGGTCCTGACCGCGGCGGCGTGGGTGGGCGCGGGCGTGGCCGCCGCGGCCCGCCGTCCGAGGGCGGCCGCGGCCCTGTTCGCGGTGGCTCTGGTCGCGTCCCTGGCCCGCGTCTGGTCCGTCCTCGCGCTGGCCGGGGCCGGCTGGTGGTTCGTGCAGGAGAAGATCACTTTCGCCCTGCCGCTTCTCGTCGCGGCGGGCGCCGCGGCCACCGCACTCGCCGGGCCGCGCCTGCTCCGAGCCGTCCGGCGAGCGGACGCGGCTTCGCGGGACGCCGTCAGAGCTCCGGCGGTCGCGGTCCCGCTGCTCGGCGCCGGATACGCCGCGGCGGCCGGGATCGTGCAGACCTTCCTGATCGGATACCCGGCGGATCCGGGCACCGCTCTCCTTCTCCTGGCCGTCGCCGCGGGGGCCGTCCTGGGGACCTGGAGAGCGATGAGCAGGCACGTCCCCGGGCTGCGGGCGGCGACGGCGGCCACCGCCGTGGCGGCCGTGCTCGGAGTCACCCTCGCGTTCGTGCCCAGCGCGGAGACCACGGCAGAGGGCTCCGCCCCGGGAGGGACCGCCGCGATGGCCGCCACCGGCTCCGCCTCCCACGATCACTCCGCCTCGGGAGGATCCGCCTCCGCCATGGGAGGGGCGACCCGCCCGGTGACCGACCTGCGCGGCCCGGCCGCACCTCCACCGGGCGGCGCCGTGCGCCGGTTCGAGCTGACGGCCCGTACGGCGACCGTCACGCTGTCCTCGGGACGGAAGGTGTCGGCGTGGACCTTCAACGGCCAGGTCCCCGGGCCGCCGCTCACCGCCGTCCAGGGCGACCTCGTCGAGGTGCGGCTGCGCAACGCGGACATCGCGTCCGGGGTGACGCTGCACTGGCACGGCTACGACGTGCCCTCGGGAGAGGACGGCGTGCCCGGCCTCACCCAGGAGGCCGTGCCGCCCGGCGGGGAGTTCGTCTACCGGTTCGTCGCCGCCCAGGTGGGGACGTACTGGTATCACACCCACGAGGTGTCCGACCTCGGCGTCCGGATGGGGCTCTACGGCACGCTCGTCGTCACGCCGAAGGGGACGGCGGCCCCGGGACTGGACCTCACGCTGCCCGTGCACACTCTCGGCGGCGCGACGGTGACGGGTGATCGCGACCAGCCCCTGGTCCGGCAGGCCGCGCCCGGCACGCCCGTACGGCTGCGCCTGATCAACACCGACAACACGCCGCATCGGTTCACGCTGGCGGGCACGCCCTACCGGCTGGTGGCGGTGGACGGGACGGACCTGAACGGGCCGGGCATGCTCGGCCGCGTCGGCCTGCGACTCGCGGCGGGCGCCCGGTATGACCTCGCGTTCACGATGCCGTCAGCCCCCGTGCTCCTGCGCATCGACGACCGCACCGACTCCGTACGGCTCACCCCGGCGAGCACGGGCGACGGGTCCTCGGGCGCGACGGCGGCCGCCGATCCCGGCGCCGTTCCCGCCACCGTTCCCGCCGCCGGCGGCCAGACGGCGGACTGGCCGGAGCTCGACCTCACCCGGTATGGCGCCCCCGCCCCCACGCCGTACACGTCCCGCAGCCGCTTCGACCGGGACTTCACGCTCGTCCTCGACAGGGGGTTCGCGCTGACGAACGGCCGGCCGATGTACGCGCACACGGTGAACGGCGCCGCCTTCCCCGACATCCCCACGGAAGTGGTCAGGGAGGGCGACCTGGTCCGGCTCACCGTGGTCAACCGCGGCCGGGAGACCCACCCCTGGCACCTCCACGGCCATCGGGTGCTCGTGCTCTCGCGTGACGGCCGCTCCGTCACCGGCAGCCCGCTGTGGCTCGACACCTTCGACGTACAGCCCGGCCAGGTGTGGGAGGTCGCCTTCCGCGCCGCCAATCCGGGGCTGTGGATGAACCACTGCCACAACCTCAGCCACGCCGACCTGGGAATGATGCTGCACCTGGCGTACGAGGGAGTCACCACGCCCTTCCACGGCGCGCACAGCGGGTGAGTGAATCACCCTTTTTCCCCAGTGTGTCGAGTAAAAAATCCAGGCGGGAATTCAACCGAGGTGTAAACGCTCGGTAATCAGATCAGAACTTCGGGTGAGCACCACTGGCCCGGATCCCCCCGGCCGGGCGTGGGCGATGCCGACCGAAGGGAGAGATCGTGACAGTGGCGAAGAGCATCGTTCCCGCGCTGGCGGCGTGGGCCGCCACGGGGTGGTTCGTCGCAGGCCATCCCGCGCCGGCCCTCGCGGGCCAGGCCGGTTCCGACGCCGGGGGGCGCCTCACGTCGGGGATCGCGGCCGAGCCGGCGTCGGGGGTCCGGGGGCATCCCGCCTCGGGAGTCGCGACGGTCCGGCCGCCCGGTCCCGGCGAACCCACCGCGTCGGGGCCTTACGGGCAGGTCGTGCACGAGGCCAGGCAGGGGCCCGGTCTCGTGTGCGCCTACCGGCTCCGGGGCGTGCGCAAGGGGGGCTTCCTCAACGTGCGCGAGAGCGCCGGCGTCCGCCACGCCCCCGTCGCCAAGCTGCGGCCGGCCGACGGAGGCTTCTCCGGCGCCTGCACCGCCACCAACGGCTGGATCGCGGTGAAGACCGCCGCCGGGACCTCGGGTTTCGCCGCCGCCCGCTACCTCCACAGGCTCGACCTGAGCGGACGGCCCTCGCTCTCGTGCACCTACCGCCTCCGGCACGTGCGCAAGGGCAGCTTCCTCAACGTCCGCGAGGGCGCCGGCGTCCGCCATGCCCGTGTCGGCAAGCTGCGGCCGGCCGACGGGAACATCGCCGGAGCCTGCGACGCCATCCACGGCTGGGTGGCCGTCGACAGCGCCGGCGGCATTCCCGGTTGGGCCTCCGCCCACTACCTCCGCAGGATGTGACGCTCCGGGCCGAAAGGCCCGGGACGCGCCGGCCGGCACTCGCCGGACGCCGCGAAGCCGCGCTGCCCTCGTCCCCGGTGTCCCCCTGGCCGGGGACGAGGGAGTGTCTGACAAATGCCCTAGCCGAGGTCGGGGTGTGGGGCGTAGCAGTCGAGCCGCATGAAGTCCTCGCTGGTCAGCAGCGTGTCCATGTCGCCGATGTGCCAGCCCGCGTCCAGCAGCAGGGCAAGCAGCGGATGGGTGCCGGGCACCGCCACGTGGACCACCCCGGCGTCGGGGTGGGCGTTCGCCGCCTCCAGCACGATGTCGGCGCAGTCCTGCGGGGTCGCGCCCCCGGCCGGCCCGATGACGACCTTGTCTCCGGCCGTCCTGACGAACGCGTAGCCCGAGCCGCTGACGTGCAGGGTCACATCCGGCAGCGCGGCATACCAGGCGAGCGTCGAGGTCCGGTCGCCACCGGAGACGTGGGCGTCCATGGCCGCCGCCGCGCGGACGTCCCTCTCCCCCGGCGCCGCCTGCCCGCTGTCCCGCCGCGCCGCCTGGTCGCTCTCCTGCCGCACAGGCCGGCCGGCGAGCGGCCTCCGCTTCAGGTAGAACAGCGGGCAGCGCGGGCGCATCCCGTTCCTGACGTACAGCGCGAGCGCCCTCTTGTCGGCCGACGCGAAGGTGACCTTGGGCGTGCCGCCCGGCAGCAGGCGGGACAGGATCGTGCGGCCCACCCTCGACGACTGGTGGTCCGGCAGGACGAACAGGTCTCCGAGGTGCGTGACCGTTCCCCGGCGCAGCGTGCCGCCGAACCCCACGATCGCGCCGTCCACCTCACCGACGAGCACCTCGCCGAACGCGCGTTCGGCGTCCACGAAGTCCGGCCGCTCCGGCCACAGGCCCAGGAGGCCGAAGTGGTCGGCCACGGCGCGAAGGCCGGGCATGTCGGCATCGGCGGCGGGGCGGATGATCGGTTCCGCCATCGGTGCTCCCCCTGCGAGTTCTCCCCTTGTTCCGATCACCTTAGGGCGCGTTCATCCTCCCGTTGCCCGCCGGGGCATCCGACCGGGACGTAGCCGGGCGGAGCAGGCGGAGGACACGTGAGGATCAGCGACCGGGCCGTGCCGATGGTCCCGGCCCTGGCCGCGCTGCTGGGCGGTTTGTGGGGCGTCCGGCGCGGTTCGATGTGGCAGGACGAGGCCACGACCTACGCCGTGGCTGGGCGGGCGCTGCCGGACCTGTGGCGCACGCTGGGGAACGTCGACGCCGTCCACGGCTTCTACTACCTGTCGCTCCACCCGTTCATCCGGCTCGTGGGGGCCGCCCTCCCGGCGGAGGTGGTCATCCGGATTCCGTCCGTCCTCGCCACGGCTGTCGCGGCGGCCGGTGTCGCGGCCGTCGGGCGGCGGCTGGTCTCGGCCCAGGCCGGTCTGTACGCGGGCCTCGCCTACGCCGCCGCCCCGGTCGTCGTCTTCCACGCCCAGGAGGGCAGGTCGTACGCGCTGGTCGCGGCGGCGGTGGTGGAGGCGACGCGCCTTCTCGCCACAGCGCTGCCCGACCCGTCGCGGCGGACGGCCTGGGCGCGGTATGGCGTGGCGATCGCCGTGGCGTGCCTGCTCAACCTGTTCGCCGTCCTGGCTCTGGCGGCGCACGCGGTCACGGTGCTCGTCGCCGCGGCGCGAGGCGGGGGCAAGGGCATGGCATCGCGCTGGGCCGGCGCCGCCGCGGGCGCCCTGCTCGCCGTCCTGCCGGTGGCGTGGACGGCGTTCGGCCAGCGCGGTCAGGTGGCGTGGCTGGAGCGGCCCGGTCTGCCGGAGGTGAAGGCCCTCGTCGCGCGGTTCGCCGGGACAGGTGTGCTGCTCGCGGCGACTGTCATGCTCGTGGCGCTCGGCCTGACGACGCATCGGGAGGGAGACACGGCGGGAACCGCCGCCGGACGAGCACCCGGCGGCCCAGGCCGACTGCCCGGGATCGCCGCGTTCGCCGTGCCGCTGGCGCTCCTGCCACCCACCCTGCTGCTCGTCGTGTCGCAGATCCACCCGTTCTACCAGGACCGCTATGTCCTGTTCTCGATGGCGGGGCTCGCGTCGGCGCTGGGCGCGGGGCTCGCCCGGGCCGTACGGCTCCTGCCGCGGACGGGGTGGGTGCGGGCGGCGGCGGCGCTGGCGCTGCCCGCTCTGATGCTGGGGGCGTCCCTGCCGGCCCAGGTCGCCGTCCGGCGGATCGACAGCCGCCCGGACGACCCGGCCGCCGTGGCGGGGATCATCGGGTCCGGACGGCGGCCCGGAGACGCCGTGCTGTTCCTGCCCTCGATCCGCCGCCTGGTCGCCGAGGCGTACCCCGCCTCGTTCCGCGGTGTCCGCGACGCGGCGCTGCGGGCCGGCGGCGCGGCGTCGGGCACGCTCGCCGGGCGTGAGCTGCCCGCGGGCGAGATCGCCGCATCGCTGGGCGCGGCGCCGCGGGTATGGGTGGTGAGCCGTCCCCATCCCGCGCCCGCCGACCTCTCGTCCCCGCGTGACTCCGCCAAGCGGCTGCTGTTGCGGGAGAGCTACCGCCGGGAGCGGACCGTCCGCGTGCTCGGCTACGCCGTACGGCTGTACACGCGGGTCAGCCCTTGACGGCCCCCGCGGTCAGGCCGCTGACGAGCTGGCGCTCGGCCACGGCGTAGAAGCCGAGGGCGGGCAGCATCGCGACCACGATGTAGGCCATGACCCGCGCGATGTCCGTCGCATACTGCCCCTGGAACTGCTGGACGCCCAGCGGGATGGTGAAGAAACTGTCGTCGCTGAACACCACGAGCGGCAGCATGAACTGGTTCCAGCTGTTCACGACCGCCAGCACGGAGACCGTGGCGATCGCGGGCCGGGCCATCGGCAGCAGGATCCGCCAGAAGAAGCCGAACGGTGAGCACCCGTCGAGGATCGCCGCCTCCTCGATCTCTCCCGGGATGGCCCGGAAGAAGCCGCGCAGGATGATGATCGTCATCGGCATGCCGAAGGCCGCCTGCGGGAGGATCACACCGAGCGGGTTGTCGAGCAGCCCGAACATCCGCAGCAGCACGAACAACGGCAGGATCGCCACCGCGAACGGGAACATGAGCCCGGCGGCGAACATCGTGAACAGCGCCTCGCGCCCCCGGAAGGCGAAGCGTGCGAACACGAAGGCCGCCAGCGCGGACACCGCGACGACCACGAGCGTGGTCAGCACCGCGATGTAGGTGCTGTTCCAGAGCATGCGCCAGAACGACGCCGAGGCGAGGATGCCCGTGTAGTTCTCCGGCACCCAGGGGCTGGGCAGGCCGATCGGGTTGCTCGAGAGCTGCCGGGTGGTCTTGAACCCGCCGATCACGGCGTACAGCAGCGGGACGCCGACGAACAACGCCGTGATCACGACGATCGCGTGCAGGGAGATGCTGCGCAGCGGACCGCCCGATGTCGGGGACTGCCTGTGACGGTTGGCGCTCATCTCTGGTCTCGCAGCACGGTGGAGGCTCCTTCGAGGTCGCGGCGCATGACGTATCGCTGGTAGAAGAGCGCGAACACGAGGCTGATGAAGAACATCACCACGCTGATCGCACTCGCGTAGCCGACCTGGAAGCGTTTGAAGCCGAACTGGAACATCGTGACGGCCATGGTCTCGGAGGAGTGCGAGGGGCCTCCGCCGGTGATGATCCAGACCAGGTCGAACAGCTGGATCGCACCGATGACCGACAGGAACACGCTGATGCGGATCGTGGGCCCGAGCAGCGGCAGCGTGACGTAGCGGAAGACCTTCCACCCCGTCGCGCCGTCGATCTGGGCGGCCTCGGTGAGCTCCTTCGGGATGCCCTGACGCCCGGCGATGTACAAGATCATGTGGAAGCCGAAGTACTTCCAGGTCATGACGATGAACACCGACATCATGACCGTCGACGGGTCGGCGAACCAGTCGAGCTGGTCGATCCCGAACCAGCCGAGGATGTAGTTGGCCAGGCCGTCCGTGGGCGACAGGATCATCATGAACAGGACCGCGGTGATCGCCTCCGACAGCACGTACGGGGCGAAGAACAGCAGGCGGAAGAACGCCCGGCCGCGGATCTTCTGGTTGAGCAGCATGGCGATGCCCAGCGAGAGGGGAAGCTGGATCGCCACCGACAAGATGATCAGCAGCAGCCCGCGCCACAGGTCGCCCAGGAAGACCTCGTCGGCCAGTACGCGGGTGAAGTTCGCCATGCCGATGAAGTTCGTCGGCAGCCCGCGCATGCCGTTCCACTTGAACACGCTCGCGTAGAAGGCGAGCAGGATCGGCGCCACGACGAGCGCCAGGAAGAGCACGAGCGCGGGAAGCAGGAACAGAAGGATCGTGGTGAACCCCCGGAGCCTGCGGCTCCGGGGTCTCGTCGTCTTCACGCGACAGTTACTCCGACTTCGCGGTTTCCGTGATGGCCTGCGCCACCTGCTCGGGCGTCTTGCTCCCGCCGATCAGCTGGGCCACGGAGTCGTTGACCTCCTGACCGACGGCCGGCGGGTACGCCTGGTCGAGGTAGAGCTGGAACCCGGTGGCCCCGGCGAGGTTCTTGGCGACCACGCTCAGGTTCGGGTCGGTGACCGCGTCCTCCTCGCCCTTCAGCACCGGGAGCAGGCCCCCGGTCGCGACGGCCTTGCGGTGCTCGGTGCTGTCGGTGAGGAACTTCAGGAACTCGATGGCCTCCGCCGGGGCGTCGGCCCCGATCGCGAAGCCGCCGCCGCCGCCGAAGGCGTCGGTGACCGCGCCCTTGCCGCCGTCGACCGCCGGGAAGGGGAAGAAGCCGAGGTCGTCGCCGAGGCCCTTGCCTGCGTCCTTCTGAACCGCGGGCGCCCACTGGCCCATCAGCTCCATGGCGGCCTTGCCGTCGCCCATCGTCGCGGCCTGGCCGCCCGGGTCGCCGTACGTCGCGCCGAGGTAGCCCTTCTGGAACGGCTGGAGATCGGCCAGTTCCTTGAGCTTCTGCCCCGCCTGCACGAAGGCCGGACCCGTGAAGTCCTTGCTCTCACCGGCCTGCTTGAGGGCGTCGAGGCCGCCGATCCGCATGGCGAGGTAGGCCCAGTAGTAGTGGCCCGGCCACTTGTCCTTGCCGCCGAGCGCGATCGGGGTGACCCCGGCGGCCTTCAGCTTCTTGACGTCGTCGATGAGCTGCGACCAGGTCCCCGGAGGCTCGGCGATCCCGGCCTTCTTGAACAGCGCCTTGTTGTACCAGAAGCCCACCATGCCGATGTCGTCGGGAATGGCGTACTGCTTGTCCTCGACCTTGTACGCCGACAGCGCGGCGTCCGTGAACGTGCCGAGCCAGGAGCCGGCGTCGGAGGTGAGGTCCTTGACCAGGCCCGCGTCCACCTGCTGGGCGAGCACGCCGCCGCCCCAGGTCTGGAAGATGTCCGGGGCCTTGCCGGACTGGGTGAGCGTCGTCAGCTTCGCCTTGAACGCCTCGTTCTCGTAGGGAACGCTCTTGATCGTGATGTTCGGGTGCGCGGCCTGGAAATCCTTGATCGCCTGAGCGCCGTAGCTCTTCAGGGGTTCGGTGGTCCAGATATTCCAGAACTCGACGGTCACCTTGCCGCCGGCTGAGCTCTTGCTCTCGCTGGCGTCGTTCCCGGTACTACCACATCCCCCGAGGACCAGTGCCGACGCCGCTAGGAGCGCCGCACCTCGCCGACTCAACTTCACGGTGGTTTCCCTTCTGGATTCCGACCGAAACTTTCGGCACTCGCCCGATAGTTTCTGCGATGGGGCCGAGGTTACAGGGGGGTTAGGTTCATATCAACGGCTGTTGTGCACCTGTTACGCATGGTCGACGGCGAAGGAAAGTACGGCCGGTCCACGAGGCCCAAAAGGGATGAATGAGGAGCAATCAGGCGGCATTAACGGGCGGCCGAAACCGAACGGGCGCCCGCTCGGGCGCGGGCCGCGCGCGAACCGAGGTACGCAAACGCCACCCTGCCACGAAACGTAAATCGTACGCAACGGTAGGAAAGCCGCGCACGCCAAGAAACCCGGACACTCCCGGGTGAGGAGCCGGCGAAAGCGTCAGCGGGTGGCGGCGGTCGGGCGCTTGCCGTACGCGTGCTTGACGAGCTCGATCAGGACTTCCTTGCCCGATTCCCGCTTGCGCGCGTCGCACAGCATGATCGGCACGTCCTGGCCGAGGTTGAGCGCGAGCTTGACCTCGTCCAGATCGAAGACCGGGGCGCCCTCGAAGCAGTTGACCGCGACGACGAAGGGCGTGCCGCGCCGCTCGAAATAGTCGACGGAGGGGAAGCAGTCGGCGAGCCTGCGGGTGTCGGCCAGCACGACCGCGCCGAGCGCTCCCCGGGCGAGCTCGTCCCAGACGAACCAGAACCGCTCCTGGCCGGGGGTGCCGAAGAGATAGAGGACGAAGTCCTGCCCGATGCTGATGCGGCCGAAGTCCATGGCGACCGTGGTGGTCGCCTTCGCCTCGACCCCGGACAGGTCGTCCACGCCGACACTGCGGTCGGTCAGCGTCTCCTCCGTGCGCAGCGGCCGGATCTCCGACACCGCGCCGACCATCGTGGTCTTGCCCACCCCGAAGCCTCCGGCGATCAGCAACTTGATCGCCGTGGGCATCTTCGGCGGGTTCTTCGCCGGATCAGAGCGCCCGAAGGCCATCGAGCACCGCCTTGTACATCCGCTCGTCGAGCACGTCCATCTCCGGTTGGGGCTGCTGCACGGCCACGAATCCCCGGTCGAACAGGTCGCCGAGGAGGACCCGGACGATCCCGGCCGGCAGGTCCAGATGGGCCGCGATCTCCGCGACCGACAGCGGCCTGCGGCACAGCCGCACGATCGCCTGATGCTCCGGGTCCAGCCCGATCTCGGCTCCCGTGGTGGGCCGGATGGTGACCGCGAGCGAGATGAGGTCGAAGCGGTCCTGCGCCTCCGTACGGCCGCGTGCGATCACGTATGGCCGGATGGTCGGCGCGTCGAGTAAGCGCTCCTCGTCCGGGCTCCACTCGGCGTTCACCGGCGGACCTCGCTCCCGGCGGCCCGGTCCAGCGCGGCCCGGTCGATCGTGGTCCGGGCGGGCGAGGTGAGGTACTGCCCGACGCGCACGACGAGCATGGCCATCTCGTACGCCACCAGGCCGACGTCGGCGTCTCCCGAGCAGAGCACGGCCAGGCAGGCGCCCTGGCCCGCCACGGTCACGAGCAGGTAGGCCGACTTCATCTCCACGATGGTCTGCCGCACGGACCCGCCCTGGAAGCGCTCGCCGACTCCGCGCGCCAGGCTCTGCAGGCCGGAGGCGACGGCGGACAGGTGCTCGGCGTCCTCCACGCGAAGTCCCTGCGAGCCGGCCAGCAGCAGGCCGTCGGTGGACAGCACGATGCCGTGCTCGACCTCGCGGACCCGCGCGACGAGGTCGTCGAGCAGCCACGCGAGGTCCGCGGAGGCCCCGGTCTTCTGCGTCACAGGTTGTCCTCCTCGTCACTCAGCAGCTTCGCGGCCTCGGATCTGCCGCGCCTCGTCCCCGACTGGAACGAGCCCATGATCTTGCGGATGTCGTCCGGCGAGCGGTCCTCCTGGTCCTCCAGCTCGTCCGCGTTCCTCGACTCCTCGGCGAGCGCGGGGGCGAGGTTGGCCTGCGGCACCCGGAAGGGCAGGCCTGACGGGGTGAACCCGGCCGAAGGCTCGGGCCTGTCCGGATCCGCGCCGCCGGGCGGTGGGGCGCTCTGCACGGGCCTGGGCGGCTCGGGAGCCCTCGGCACGGGAACCACCTCCTGAACTGGTTCGGGCGCGCCGACCAGCGCGATCCTCCGGGAGCCGGGCTCCCGCCGCGGGAGACCGGAAGCGGTCTCCTCCCCGGGCAGGTCCTCCCCGCCCTCGATGACGAGGTCGCGCGGCAGCAGCACGACCGCGGTCGTGCCGCCGTACGGCGACGCCTTGAGTGACACCCTGATCCCGTGCCGCTCGGCCAGGCGGCTGACGACGTACAGGCCGAGCCGGGCGGTGCTCGACAGGTTGAACTCGGGCGGGTCGGCGATCCGCTGGTTGGTCGCCTCCAGGTCCTCGGCGCTCATCCCGAGGCCGCGGTCCTCGATCTCGATCGCGTAGCCGCTGGCCACCGCCTGGCCGCCCACCTGCACCATCGTGTACGGCGGGGAGAACGACACCGCGTTCTCGATCAGCTCGGCGAGCAGGTGGATGACGTCGCCCACCGCGCGTCCGATGAGCGCGGTCTCCCCCATCGGCATCACGGTGACGCGGGTGTAGTCCTCGACCTCGGCCAGCGCGCCGCGTACGACGTCGACCATCGGCACCGAGCGCCGCCAGGCGCGGGCGGGGGACGCCCCGGACAGGACGATGAGGTTCTCGGCGTTGCGCCGCATGCGGGTGGCGAGGTGGTCGATGCGGAACAGGTCCTTCAGCTCCGCCGGATCCGACTCACGCCGCTCCATCACGTCGAGCAGCGTGAGCTGGCGGTGCACCAGCGACTGCGTACGCCGGGCGAGGCTGAGCAGGATGTCGCGGATGCTCTGCCGGAGCTGGGCCTCCTCGACGGCGGTGCGGATGGCGGTCTCCTGCACGGTGTTGAACGCCGCGCCCACCTGGCCGATGACGTCGGGTCCGAAGTCGAGCGGCGGCGCCTCGGCCTTGACGTCGACCTTCTCGCCCTGGGCGAGGCGGGCGACCACTCCCGGCAGCCGCTCGTTGGCCAGTTCGAGCGCGGCCTCGCGCAGCTTCTCCAGCTGACGCACCAGGGCCCGGGCCGTGGTGACCGACAGGACGATCGACGCGATGACCGCCACGAGGCCGAGCACACCGGCCAGCAGGAGGCGGGTGAACACGGCGACGGCGACCGGGATGGCCCGTTCGACCAGCGCGTCACCGGCGTCGATGACCACCTTCTGGAGCTGGGTCATCGCCGCGTCCGCGGCGCCCCGCCACTGCGTCTCCGCCACCATCGGCGGGCGGCCGGCCTGCCTGCTGAGCGAGAGCTGGTCTTCGAGACTGCGGAGGGTGGTCACCGACGGCGACTTCCTCCACCTGTCCAGCGCCGCGCGGTCGGCCGGCGGCAGGTCGGCCGCGGCCCGGTCGAGCTCGAACCGGGCGACACCCACCATTTGCGTGAACTGCCGGTGGTCCTGCTCGGTGAACCGGCCCTCGGCGAAGATGCCGCCGATCACCGCGTCCTCGCGGGCGAGCAGTTCGCGCGCCCGGCTCAAGGCCGACAGCGTGCGGCCGTCCTTGGCGAGCGTGGCGTCGTCGAGCGTGGCGACCGCGCCGTACATCGCGTCGAATGCGTCGATGACGTCGCTGTAGGCGTCCTCCGTCCGCGTGCGGTCGAGGCGCCCGGCGTCGATGGCCGACCGGGTCTCGCGCAGGCCGTCCAGCCGCCGCAGCGTGTCGTTCAGGTGCCTCATCAGCTCGTCGCCGGCCGCGAGGCGCACCTTGTCGCTGCCGGCCGACTCCTTGAAGGCGCCCACCGCGGCGTCCGTGCGGGCGCGCTGGTCCTGCAGGTCCTTGCGCAGCACGCGGGCGGGGTCGCCGACGCGGACCACCGACAGCCGGCGCTCGCGCTGCAGTTCCAGCAGCAGCGGCTCGCTCGGCTGGGCGACCCCGCTGTCGATGGTGGTGGCCCAGATGAGGTTGACGCCCTCCCGGACGGTGACCCACGCCGCGAACGCCCAAAGGGCGGTCAGTGACACCAGCAGGGCCGCGACCTTGGTTCGCACACGCGAATTCCGGAAGCGCATAGACATACCACCCAGCGAAGTCAGAACGCCCTAACAGCGCGTTTACCGGCCATTAACAATCGCCCGCCGTTTAGGGCAGCCCGGACTGCCCAGCGAAAAGACCGCGCCGCGCCTCGCGCCACCCTAGCAAAGGGCTGGAAAACCGCTCAACCCGCAAGATCCAGCCAGGGCAAGTCCGAATTAAGCGAAATTTAGATTAGCCCAGGTGATCATAGTTGACCGGCTTGTTGGACAACAAGTCCACTGGACTGTGCGAGATGCAGGGCGGCGAGCACGGCCGCCCGGACGACCGCCAGAGGCAGATAGAGGTCCTTGTCGTGCCAGAGCGCCGGCCCGTCCGCCGGGTCGGCCGAACGCAGCAGATAGCGGTACGCCCGCCGCACCGCCTCCGCACGGCCTCCGTCGCCGGTCAAGGGGCCGGTCATGAGCAGGAGCTGCACGGCGTACGCCGTCTCCTCGGCGGTGCCGCCCCATCGGCCCCAGGAGCCGTCCTCACGCTGGGTGGCCAGCACCCACCGTACGGCCGATCGCACCGCGGTCACCGATTCGGGCCCGCCGAACTCGTGCAGCGCGAGCGCGCAGGAGACCGTCGCGTAGTAGGGCGAGGCGTGCCAGCGGTCGTCCCAGCTTCCGTCGGCCCGCTGCCGCTCGCGCAGCCAGGCGGCGAGCCTGGCCAGCACCATGACGTAGCGGGGCGCCTGCTCCGGCCGGGCCGCCGCGAACTGGCCGAAGGCGTCCAGCACGTGAGCGTTGACACTGACCGAGGAGCCCTCCTCGCCCTGCCAGGTGCAAAAGTGCGTCGGCGTCTCGAAGGCCCACAGGCTGTCCGGTTCGTACGGCACGCCGAGCAACGCCAGCGCGTACAGCGCGACCGAGGTGGTGTCGGCGTCGGGCGGCAGCCCCGCGCCGGCGGGCGTACCTCCGGGGCCGATCGCCGCGCGGAGATCGGCCAGCATCTCCGGCGGCACGTCGAAGCGGATGCCCGCACGCGCGAGCCAGCTCAGCACCCAGCCGCGTTCGAACACGGTGATCGGCAGGCCCACCGGCACCGGGCCGCCGTGCCGCAGCGCCACCGCCTCCAGATAACGCCGGGCGTGGTGGCCGGGATCGGGCAGGGCGCAGCCGCTCAGCCAGGCCGCGGTCGCCGCCGGCGAGGCTCCGACCGTTCCGATCGAGGTCGGGTTGACGGCCGGGGCGCTGGCCGCCGATCGGCCGGCCACCTCCAGCGCGTGCAGGAGTTTGTCCGGCAGGGCGGCGCCGGACTCCAGGCGCTGCCGGATCAGGGTGAGCGGCCCCTCGCTCATCCCCTCGGGGATCGGCAGGCGGCCGATCTCGCATTCGCTCAGGCCGTCCAGGTGCGCGTTGATGAGCGACACGAGCGCCGGCACGATGATCTCGATCGCGGGGGTGTCGGGCAGCGCGGCGACCGCCGTCTCCGCCAGCCAGCCGGACAGCACGCGCAGCCCGCGCCGGACCGCGCCGATCAGGACGTCCCGGTCCACGCCGTGGTCGCCCCTGGTGAGGACCGACAGCAACGCCTCGGTGGCGCTCAGGGTCGGGACCAGGCCGTAGCCGTCGGGCACGCCCCATGACCCGTCGGGCCGTTGCGTGGCGACGAGGTACGCCACCCGCTCGTCGTGGCCCAGGAGCCAGGGGGCCAGGGTGACGAGCCGCCCGGTCTCGTAGACGGACGGCGACACCTGACCCCAGGGCCGG
Organism: Microbispora sp. H10830; assembly: GCF_014161375.1. NCBI lineage: Bacteria > Bacillati > Actinomycetota > Actinomycetes > Streptosporangiales > Streptosporangiaceae > Microbispora > Microbispora sp. H10830. The sequence goes on along the minus strand of NZ_JABBWX010000022.1, from coordinate 97,331 downwards.
AACATCAGGTCCCGCATCAACTCGCCCGCGGCCGCCGCCACGTCCACCGGCTCGTCCACCTGTCCGGCAAGGGAGACATCACGCACGTTCAAGCTCGCCCCAATAGTCCACGAGCCCGTAGAAGCCCGTGTTGAAACCGATCTGTCGTTCGAGGTAGGTAGCGGCGCGCGGGCCGCGCGCCCGTACGGGCCCGAGAAGAGTCAGGCAGCGGCCGCGAATCTCGTTCATGCGCGCGGTCACCTCCGCGGCGCCGGCGCCGAACGCCAGCGCGTTGGCGTCGCCCTGGCCGCGCTCCCGCTCCCGGGTGGCCAGGTCGTTGAGCAGGCGCAGGTAGCGCTGCACCTCGTCGCTGACCCGCAGGAGCTCGTCGATGTGGCCGACCGTCCAGGTGTCGCCCGTCCTGATCCAGTGGGACACGTTGACGAAGGAGGACCCGCAGCCGTCCGCGCCGTCGAGGTACTCGTCCAGCGAGACGGGCGCGCCCTCCTCCTTCCACCGCCACTCCCGCACCATCGCGCGCAGCGTCCGCCCGAGCCGGTCGAGCCAGACCGGCCGCAGGGCGGCGAACGCGGGCGCCGCCACCAGGTCGTCCCGCAGGTCGGTGAGGAAGCGCACCACTGCGGGGGCGTCCCCGCCCGGGCCGGTCTCGGCCGCCGCGAGGCACTCGGCGACCAGCGCCTCCGCCTCCGCGCGCGAGCCCGCGACCTGGTCCACCAGGCGGTCGACCGCGAAGATCCACAGTGACGCGCGGCCGACCGCGCGCAGTTCGTCCGGCGACGCCCAGGGCGAGCCGAACGCGGTGACCATCGACAACGCGGCGAAGAACGCCGGATCGAACGGCTTGGCCGGGAACAGCTCGCCGTACGCCGCGGCGCAGGCCTGGAGATCCCGCTGGCACCGCGTGGCGAGCGCACACGTCCTGCCCAGATCGGCGGCGAGAGCGGTCTCCTGCTCCGCGAGGTGCTCGACGATCATGTGCGGGCACGCTCGACGAACGTCAATTTCACCTTCTGGTTCGGCCGCAGAGAGGAGGCGAGCCGCGGCCTGACCGGCCTCGACGCCGTGAGCACGGGGCGGTAGCGACTCAGCAGGCCCGCCATGAGCAGCTGCGCCTCCATCATGAACAGGTGCTGGCCGAGGCACTGATGGGGGCCGCCGCCGAACGGGAAGTAGGCCCAGCGGTGCCCCCGCTCCCGCTCCGGCGCGAAGCGCTCGGGGTCGAACTCCTCCGGCCGGTCCCAGAACCTCTCGAGCCGGTGCGTGAGGTAGGGGCTGATCATCACCGTGGACCCGGCCTTGATCGTGACCCCGCCGATCTCGTCCGTCTCCACCGCCTGCCGCGGCAGAATCCAGCCCGGCGGATACAAGCGCACCAGCTCGGACAGGAACATCTTCAGGTAGCGCAGCTCGGGCAGGTGAGACGGCCGCACCGTCTCGGTCCCGACCACCTCGTCGATCTCCGCGTAGATCTTCTCCGCCAGCTCGGGATGCGCGTCGAGGGCGACCCACACCCAGGTGAGCGCGGTCGCCGAGGTCTCGGTCGACGCGCCGTGCATGCTGACCATGTCGTCCCTGATCCGCCGGTCCCCCGCCTCGCCGGGGTCGCCCTCCCGGGCGCGGCAGATCGCCGAGACGACGTCCTTGCCGTCGCCCGCCGCACGGCGGGCCTCGTGGACCCGGGGGTACACGACGGTGTTGATCGTCTCGATGGACCGGCGGAAGGGCCGGTCGCCCGGCAGCGGGACCGAGTCCGGCACGAACGGCATCAGCAGGCGCGGCCACGTGGCCGTCACCGCCACCTCGTACGCGGGAATGAGGCGGGCGATGTCCTCCCTGGAGATACGGTCGCCGAAGAAGAGCCGGACGATCGTCGGATGGACGATGGCCGAGATCCCGTCGACGACGTCGAACGGCTCCCCGGGGCGCACGACGGCGTCGATCTGCTCCGCGACGATCTCGGCCATGCGCTCGGCCAGCGAGTCGACGTACTTCGCGGTGAACAGGGGCTGCAGGACCCGGCGGCTGTCCTGCCAGCTCTCGCCGTCCGACAGGATGCCGCTGCCCAGCAGCGGGACCAGCGGATCCCAGAACATGCCCTCGCGGACGTAGTTGGGCTGGTTGGTCCGCAGCACGTGCTGGACGTGGTCCGGATGGGTCACCAGATAAGGCCGGAACGGTCCCATGTTGAGCCGGACGAGCTTGCCGTCGGCCTGCCTGCCGACCTCTTCGAAGGCGGAGACCGGATCGCGTGGATGCTTCGCGAGAAACCGATAGAAGGGAAGAATCTCCGCATTTCGGGTCGGCTTCGGGCCAACATCGATCGACATCCGGTCTGCTCCCCACCTGACGATCAGGCCAATTCGCGAAGTATCACATGATCCACTCGGATTGATCAACAATGCAGGTCAGTGACACTTTTATGCCTGTGTGGCCTTAGATGCGGCGATAGCCAGATTTGTCGCTAGAGACGGGTTTGCCGTGCCGGGAAAAAGGGAAGGGCCGGGCCTTCACGGCCCGGCCCCTCACGACGCGTCGTCAGGAGTGGCTGGTCACCAGCAGCGCGATGCCCACGAGGATGACGATGGGGATCAGCCACACCACGACCTCGCCGAGGAACTCCTTGTACATGGGGACCGAATCCTCTCGGTGACGTGCGGAAAGTTAATCCCGAGCAGCATATTCGCTCGTGCCCGGCGGTGGAACACGGCACCGTTCCCCGGCTGCGGACGGCAGGGGCTCCTGCGCCGGCGGAGACCGTACGAGCCGGAAGCGACGCCCACCCGCGCCGCGAGTCATCGGGTGAAACGTACATACGTCCCCGCTGGTCAGGGCTTTTTCCGCGCCTCGTCCCTGGGCCGGGCGGTGGGCCGCTCTCTACCATCGCGCCGGACGGCACGAGGGAGAGACGCGATGTCGAAGAGAAGCGCGGTGATGGCGGCCCTGCTCGTGGTGCTCGGGCTGCTCGTCGCCCGGCCCGCCGAGGCGGCCGCCGTGCGGATCATGCCCCTGGGCGACTCGATCACCGGATCGCCCGGCTGCTGGCGGGCCCTGCTGTGGAACAAGCTGCAGAACGGCGGCTTCACCGACATCGACATGGTGGGGACGCTGCCCGCGCAGGGGTGCGGGGTGCCGTACGACGGCGACAACGAGGGCCACGGCGGCTTCCTCGTCACGAACGTCGCCGACCAGAACCAACTCCCGGCCTGGCTCTCGGCGACCCGCCCCGACATCGTGATGATGCACTTCGGCACCAACGACGTGTGGAGCAACAAGCCCACCGACACGATCCTCGCGGCCTACAGCAAGCTCGTGGACCAGATGCGGGCGAGCAACCCGAACATGAAGATCCTGGTCGCCCAGATCATCCCGATGAACCCGAGCACCTGCCCCGAGTGCGCCCAGCGGGCCGTCGCCCTGAACAGCGCGATCCCGGGCTGGGCCGCCTCGAAGACCACGGCGGCCTCCCCGATCGTGGTCGTCGACCAGTGGACCGGCTTCAGCACGAGCACGGACACCTACGACGGCGTGCACCCCAGCGACAGCGGCAACCAGAAGATGGCGGACAAGTGGTTTCCCGCCCTGTCGGCCCTGCTCGGCGGCGCCCAGCCGTCCCCCAGCCCGAGCCCCAGCCCGACCCGCAGTCCCAGCCCCAGCGCCAGCGCCAGCCCCAGCCCCTCGCCGACCCGGTCGCCTTCTCCGTCGCCCTCCCCCTCGTCCGGCCCCTCGGGCTGCGGCGCGACCTACACGATCACCAACCAGTGGGGCGGCGGCTTCCAGGGTGAGGTCACGGTCAAGAACACGGGCACCGCTCCCATCAGCGGCTGGACCGTGACCTGGACCTTCGCCGACGGACAGCAGGTGACCCAGGCGTGGGGCGGCAAGGCCGCGCAGAGCGGGGCGAGCGTGACCGTGAAGAACGAGAGCTGGAACGGCTCCCTCGGCGCCGGCGCGAGCACCACCTTCGGCTTCATCGCCTCCTGGAACGCCGCCAACCCCGCCCCCACGCCCGCCTGCGCGGCCGCCTGACCTCGATCGGGCCGGGCCTGCTATCGGCGCGGTCGGCCCGCCCGGCAGGCGTGCGTCCCCCGGTGTCCCCCGGTGCCCCCTATGCGGGCCCGGGGGACGCGCGCTTACGGCCGGATGCACGTGTTCCGAACTGTTCGTGACAGCGGCCGTCGTGCGGCGGCCCACCGTGTTCCCTGGTACGGGTGACCCCCTCTGACCGGCCGTGGCCGGATATCGACGTGGTCGGCGCCGCCGTCCGCGACCCCGTCACCGTGTACGGCGGCACCGGCTCTGTGCGCGAACTCGCCCACGAGGGCAACCGCGTCCCCGACGTCGCCGCCCTCGACGCCCGCCGCCTCGTGGTCGCCTGGCGGGCCGGGGTGGCCGACCCGGTGGACCCCTCCCCCACCGACCAGGGCGCGATCATGTACGCCCGGTCCGGGGACGGCGGCCGCACCTGGACCACCGGCACGCTCGCGGCGGCCACCCCCACCCATCGCTACCACTACGTGGTGTTCCTCAAGGACGGCGACGCGCTGCTGGCGCTGCTCGGCCGGATCACGATCGCGGCCGACCGCGACGCCGAGGGGAACGTCGACGGCTTCCCGGTGACGATGGTCGCCAGGAGAAGCACCGACGGCGGCCGCACCTGGGCCGATCACCCCGTCTCCGTCGCCGTGCCGCCCAACTCCCGCGGGGCCGTCGTGGCCGGCAAACCCCTCAGGTATGAGGGCGTCTGGCTGGTGCCGTACTGGCAGGCGGCGGGCGGCACCACCAGGGCGGGCGTGCTGCGCTCGGCCGACCTGGTCACCTGGACGCCGGGCGCTCTGGCGGTTAACCCGCCCGGCCTGTCCGTCGAGGAGCCGCAGGTCGTCGTGTCACAGGACGACCCGCGCACCCTGCTCATGGTCGCGCGCACGCTGCGCGGCGGCACCGCGGCGGACAAGGACGCCCACTACCGCACCCACGCCGCGTACGCCGCGACCGCGACCAGCACCGACGGCGGGCTGACCTGGTCCCCCTTCGCCGTGGACCCCGAGCTGCCGAACTACTACGTCAAGACCCTCTTCACGAAGGACTCCCTCGATCGCTACCTGACCGTCTACAACACCCTGGCCGGGCCGTTCACCGGCCCGGCGTCCGCGAAGCCCGACCAGTATCGCGAGGTCCTCCACTACAAGGTCAGACGCCCGGGCACGCCCTGGGGCCCGGGGCGGCTCTTCGCCGACGGCAGGCGGCTCACTCAGGGCGCGGCCCGCGGCTGGGACGTCTACGCGTCGGCCGACGAGTACGAGCCGGGCCGGTTCTTCGTCGTCTGGGAGCACAACCAGGTCGAGATCAAGCTCGCCCGCCTCGACCTGGCCGACGTCTTCACCGGGATCGCCCCCGGCTGGGGCGGGTGGACCATGAGCGGCGGCGCCGAAGCCATCGGATCAGTCGGCGAGGGCGGCCCGGCACCGGCGGGCTCCTCCCCTGACGACGCCCGCGGTCTCCGCCTGACCGCCGGGCGGATCAGCCGCCCGTACGGACCGACTGGGGGCTTCGTCCTGACCTTCCACGGCAGGGTGACACGCTTCCCGAGCGCCGGCGACGGGCTGGCGATCGAGGTGAACACGGGCACGCGCCTCCTCGGGATGGCCGTACGGCCCGACGGCCCGCACGCCCTGACGGCGGACGGATGGGTGCCCGTCCCCGGGGTGGGAGACCGATGGCGGGTGATCGTCGACGCGGCGGGCACCGCCACCGCGCAGGCCGTCCCCCCGGCCGGCCCGCCCGGAGCGCGGTGGACGGTCCCGGCGGCGGACGGCTCGCCGGGCGTGTCGGTCGGCGGCGACGGGGAGGCCGTGCTGGAGCTGGTCGAGGTGACCGACCACGTGGCGGGCGGCTCCTGGGCGGGATGGACACTCGACCGGGGGGCGACTCTCACGGACGGCGGCCTGCGCCTGCGCAGCGCCACGAGCGGGGTCGTCTCGGCCGTGCTGCCCCTCGACGTGACCAGGGCGTGCGACTTCACCGTGGAGTTCCGGGGCCGGGTGATCGACGACAGCGCCCTGGACCCGCGGACCGGACGAGGGGTCAGCCTCGGGACGAAGGTCGCCAACGGCGCCCGGCGGCTCATGCTGGCGGTGCAGCGGGGCGGCGTGTGGACGATGACGAAGGGATCCGGCACCTGGGAGAGGATCCTCATGCTCCCCGAGGCAGGGAGACCCGCCACCTGGAAGGTGACCGTGGACAGCGCGGGAGTGGCCCGCCTGCACCGCGACGGGGCGGACACGGGCGCGACCTGGGTGGTGCCGGACAGCAGGGAGACACCGCAGGTCGCGCACTGGGTGGCGGGGACGGCGGGCGGCAACGCGGCCGAGGCCCACATCGACTGGACCCTGGTCACGGCCACCCTCGGCGCCCGTTGATCGGTGCGAGCCGCCTCGCCGCGCCGCCGCCGGACGCCGACCCCCGGACCGGCTCTGTTACCGGTAGCCGGTGACGTCGGCGGGGCGGCCGGGGTCCTGGACCTCCACGAGATATCGCCAGCAGTCGGGGCGGCTGCCGTCCACGTCGGTGAAGCCGTACACCTGGGCCAGTTGGCCGCTGGACAGCGACTGCCCGTTCCAGCGGCCCACCTCCGGGTCGGCGGCCAGGGCCGCCACCGCGCGTCCGACGAAGGCCGGGGTCTCGGAGATGGCGAAATGCGGCACTCTGGCCAGCGCGTCGCGCCAGTTGGCCTCCGTCACCCCGAAGTGCTCCAGCATGAGCTCGGAACGCAGCCAGCCCGGGGTGAGCGACACCGCGGTCGCGCCGTGCGGCGCCAGCTCCTTGGCCTGGGCGAACGCCATGCGGTTCACGGACGTCTTCGCGAGGTCGTAGAAGAACGAGACGCGGTAGTTGGCCGCGTTGTACTCCGCCGTGCCGTCGGTGACCTCGACCACCAGGCCACCCGGCTTGCGGATCAGCAGCGGCAGCGCGTAATGGCTGGTGATGATGTGCGTGTCGATCGCCAGCCGCAGGATGCGCAGGCCGTCGTCGAGCGAGTGCTCCCAGAGCCGGTCGTTCCAGCTGAACAGCAGCTCGCCGCCCCAGATGTCGTTGACCAGCACGTCGAGCGCGCCCTGCTCGGCGTCGATCCGCTCCACGAGGGCCCGCACCTGCTCGCGGTCGAGGTGGTCGACCGGCACGGCGATCCCACGCCCGCCGGCGGCGGTCACCAGCTCGGCCGTCTCCTCGATCGTCTCCGGCCGGTTCATCTCCGAGCGCCGCTCGCGGGTGCTGCGGCCGGTCACGTAGACCGTCGCCCCCGCCGCGCCCAGCTGGACCGCGATGCCGCGTCCCGCGCCCCGGGTCGCTCCGGCGACCAGTGCGACCTTCCCCGTCAGGCTGCTCGTCATGAACGGCATGGTGGCACACGCCACCGACAAAAACCGGGCCCTGCGGCTTGGCCCCGATCCCTGGGGGCAGCCCGTGCTTTCAGCTAGGGTGCTGATCGCGATCCCGGAGGAGGACGGCATGAGCGAATATGCGGCGACTTTTCAACTTATTGACACCGACGGAGACGGGCGGATCTCCGCCGAGGAGCTCGTACGCCTGATGGAGGTGCTCGGCCGGCCGCTCACACCCCAGGGGGCGCAGGGCGCGATCGACAGGGTCGACGCCGACCGCGACGGCCTGATCGATCTGGAGGAGTTCGGCGCCTGGCTGAGCAGCGCCGAGCAGCGCTGAGCGGCGTCCAGCGGGCGTTGAGCGAACGCTGAAAGGCGACGACGAGTTCTGGGGCGCGGTGCCGGCGGGCGTCGCGAGGCTGCTGCGTCCCCGCATCGGCGACGTCGCGGACCGGATGATCACGGAGATCCAGCGGCGGGTGCCCGAATACGCCCGCCCGGAGGACGAGATCTACATCAAGGTCCTGCGGCTGTCGGTCAACCAGGCGCTGCGGGGGTTCCTGGAACGCATCGAGAACCCGCGGGCGCCGTGGGACCCCGAGGTCTTCCGGACGATCGGCAGGGGCGAGGCCGCCGAGGGGCGCGACCTCGAGCCCTTCCAGACCGCGATGCGGCTGGGCGCGCGGGTGGCGTGGCGGCGGCTCACCGAGCAGTCCGAGCAGCTCGGCCTCGACCCGCGGACGCTGTACGACCTGGGCGAGGCCATCTTTGTCTATCTCGACCAGCTCGCCGACGCGGCCGCGCAAGGCTTCGCCGAGGCGCGGGCGCACGCGGCAGGCGAGATGGAGCGCCGTCGCCGGCGGCTGCTCGACCTGCTGCTCACCCGTCCCGCGGCCTCGCCGGAGGCCGTCGCCGACGTGGCCAGGGCGGCCGGCTGGCGGCTTCCCCGCACGGTCGCCGGGGTGGCCCTGGAGGAACGCGACGGCGGTTCTCCCCTGCCGGTGCTGCCGCCGGACGTGCTGACCGGGCTCGACCGCAACGTCCCGTGTCTCGTGGTGCCGGACCCCGGCGGCCCCGGGCGGGTGCAGGCGCTGGAGAACGCCCTGCGCGGCTGGCGGGCCGCGATCGGCCCCGCCGTGCCGCTCGCCGCCGCCGCGAACTCGCTCGGCTGGGCCAGGGAGGCCCTCGACCTCGGCACCCGCGGCGTCCTGCCCCGGCGGGGACTGCTGCGCTGCGCCGACCACATGGCCACGCTGGTCGTCTTCAAGGACGAGGACCTGGTGGCCGCCCTGGCGGAGGTGCGCCTCGCGCCCCTCGCCCACCTGCGCCAGAGCCAGCAGGACCGCCTGGCCGAGACCCTGCTCGCCTGGCTGCGTCACGGCCGGGGCGTCGCCGAGGTCGCCGCGGCGCTCCACGTCCACCCGCAGACCGTGCGGTATCGCCTGCGCCAGATCGAGCAGCTGTACGGCGACGCGCTCGCCGACCCCGACGTCCGGTTCGAGCTGGAGATCGTCCTGCGCGCCCGCCAGGCCCGCCAGGACCCGCCCGGCTAGCCCTCCCTACGGGATGGTGCCGCCGCTGGTGCGCAGGCCCCGGGCCACCGGCCGCTCGTGCAGGCCGAACCGCGCCTCCGGCTCCCGCGCGCCGTCGAGGATCTCCGCCACGTGTCCGGCCAGGGCCGGGGCGTGCTTGAAGCCGTGCCCGGACTCGCCGCCCAGCAGCCAGACGCCGTCCTCGACCTCGGCGATGATCCACTCGGCGTCCCTGGTCAGCGCGTACTGGCAGACCTGGCTGAACACCACCGGCGCGCCCACCAGCGAAGGGAACCGCCTGGCCAGGTAGGCGCGCGCCTGCTCCTCGGTGTGCCGCAGCACCCGCCTGCCGCCGCTCTCCGGGTCGTACGGCTCGCCCTCGGCGTCGCCGGTGACCTTCATCCCCATGCCGTCCAGATCGCCGTGCCCGTACGCCGACAGGTCGTAGTCGCAGAACGCGGGCAGCGGCGGCGTGGTCCAGTCCCTGGGCACCCCGAAGTGGAAGGTGTCCTGCCGCGTCACCTCGACGTGTCCCGCCTCGTGCGGGAACAGCCGCGGCAGCCACGCGCCGCACGCCCACACCACGCGGTCAGCCGTCAGCACCTCGCCGTCCGCCACGACCCCGGCCCCGCGACCGTACGGCACGGCCCGGGCGCGGACCTGCCGGACGCCGGCCGCGCCGGCCAGACGCGCGGTCACCTGCGTCGCACGCCGGGCGCGCAGCACTCCGGCGTTCGGCTCCCACAGCACGAAGGCGAGGTCGTCGCCCCGCAGGCCGGGAAACCGCCGCGCCGCCTCGGCCGGGTCGAGCAGCTCGCAGGGGATGTCCAGCCGCTCGAGCACCCGGGCGCTGCGCGTCTCCCAGCCGTCCGGGTCGCGGGCGAACCACATCAGCCCCGACTCGACGTACAGCTCCTCGCCGGTCCGCTGTTCCAGCCGGCGCCAGGCGTCGCGGGCCTGCCAGGCCAGCCGGGGATACCAGTCGTCCGAGCCGTGCGCGCAGCGCAGCAGGCGGGTCTCCCCGGCGCTGGCCTGACGCACGTGACCCGGCGCGTACTGCTCGACGAGCGTCACCCGCCAGCCCTCGTCGGCCAGCCGCAACGCCAGTGACGCCCCCCAGATCCCCGCCCCCACGACGATCGCCGACTTCATCCACCACTCCTTGATCGCGGGCCGAACCTACATCCGACGTAGGCTACGTCGAATGGAGGTTTCGCCTACAGGCGCACCGGTGCGGCGATAATCAGAGCATGATGGCGGCCGAATCGGCGCAGACGCTCGAACGGGGCTTACGGCTGTTGCGACTGCTCGCCGACGCGAACAGGGGCCGCACGCCGACCGAGCTCGCCCAGGAGCTGGGCCTGAGCCGGCCGATCGTCTACCGCCTCCTGACGACCCTGCAGGCCGAGGGTTTCGCCCGGCGGGACGCGCACGGCCGCGTGCATCTTGGCTTCGGGGTGCTGGTGCTGGCCCAGGCCGTGCACCCTCTGCTGCGGGCGGCGGCGCTGCCGGCGCTGCGCGCGCTCGCGGAGCAGGCCGGGGCGACCGCGCACCTGACCGTGGCCGAGGGCGACGAGGGCCTCGCGGTCGCGGTGGTCGAGCCGTCGTGGACCGACTTCCACGTCGCCTACCGTGAGGGCTCGCGCCACCCGCTGACGCGCGGCGCGGCCGGGCTGGCGCTGCTCGCGCTGCGCGAGGGCCGCACCGAGCCGCCGCTGCACACGAGCAGCGGACACCTCCAGGAGGGCGCGCAGGGCATCGCCGCGCCGATTCCGGGCCTGCCGTGGCTGGAGGCGTCCGTCGGCGTGGTCAGCTTCGCCGACCTCGACGGGGACAAGGTGGGCCCGCTGGTCCTGGAGGCCGCCTGCCGCCTCACGTCCGCCCTGTCCGAGCCCCCGCGCTGACGGTCACCACTTCAGCAGCCGGGGCTCCGCGAAGTCGGTGTTGTCCACGATCACGTCGGCCCGCCCCACGGGATCGGCCTCCGCGATGTAGAGGCGCTCGGCGGGCAGATAGCGGTGCAGGTGCAGCGCCTCGGCCTCGGACCCGGCCCAGTCCTGGTCGCGCTCGGCTCCGCGGCGCACCGAGGTCTCCGGGGACACCTCCATCCAGACGCGCAGGTCCCAGTACGCGTCGATCTCCGGGCGGAACGCGAAGACCCCGTCGACGATCGTGACCGCGCCGGGCGCGGCGGTCGCAAGCACCGACGAGTGGTCCACCTGGGTCAGCGGGTCGATGGAGCACAGCGCGACCTTCCCCGAACCGTCCGGCCCCGCCGGTTCGAGCAGCAGGGCGATCGCCGCGTCGTAGTCGTACGCGTTCCGGTAGTACCCCTCGCCCGACTCCCGGTCGTACAGGTGCCGGTCGCGCCACGGCCGCTTGAAGTCGTCGAGGCTCGCCCGCAGCACCGGGCGCCCGGCCCGGGCGAGGTGCTCGGCGAGCTCGTGGCCGAAGCTCGTCTTCCCGGCCGCCGTGAGCCCGTCGACGCCGAGGCGCAGGCGGCCCGGGCCGAGGGCCAGCACGCGCTCCGCGATCCGCCCGACCAGCGCCGTACGCGCGGGGGACGCGGGCGGGGGCGACGGCTGCCGCCAGGTCGAGACGGACAGGTGGATCTCCGCTGTGCTCATGGCCGACAGCTTGACATTCCCGCCGGCATGGCGAATCGTCGTACATATATAGGACACTGGCGTCCGATTAACGGACAAGAAGGCCAAAGGACGAGCAGAGGAGGCGTCATGCCGTACTACCGCGTGGTCGGTGAGGTGCCGCGCAAGCGCCACGTGCAGTTCCGCGCGCCCGACGGCGGGCTGTACAAGGAGGAGCTCATGGGAGAGGAGGGCTTCTCCTCCGACTCCTCGCTGCTCTACCACCGTCACGCGCCGACCGCCATCGTCAAGGCCGAGGCCGTGGACGCGGGCGCGCCCGGCCTCACGCCCAACCTGCCGCTGTCCCCACGCCATTTCCGCACCCAGGACCTGACGCCCGACGGCGACCTGGTCTCCGGGCGGATGCTGCTCGCGGGCAACTCCGACGTCCGCATCTCGTACGCCGCGACGCGGACGCCCAGCGAGCTGTACCGCGACTCGATGGGCGACGAGTGCGTCTACATCGCACGCGGCCGGGCCCGGTTCGAGTCGGCGTACGGCGCGCTCGACGTGGCCGAGGGCGACTACGTGGTGATCCCGACCGGGACGATCCACCGGTGGGTGCCCGAGGGCCCGGTGACCGCGCTGGTGATCGAGGCGGCCGGGCACATCAGGCCGCCGAAGCGCTACCTGTCCCAGTTCGGCCAGTTCCTGGAGCACGCGCCGTACTGCGAGCGCGACCTGCGCGCGCCGGGCGAGCCGCTGCTCGTGGACGGCGAGGAGGTCCAGGTCCTGGTCAGGACGCGGGGCGGGCTGACCAGGCTGACCTACGCCCACCACCCCTTCGACGTGGTGGGCTGGGACGGCTGCCTCTACCCGTACGCGTTCAACATCCAGGACTTCGAGCCGATCGTGAAGCGCACCCACGCGCCGCCGCCGGTCCACCAGACCTTCGAGGGGCCGGGCTTTGTCGTCTGCTCGTTCTGTCCCCGGCCGCTGGACTTCCACCCGGAGGCCGTGCCGATCCCGTACAACCACCACAACGTGGACTCCGACGAGTTCATGTTCTACGTGGGCGGCGACTACACGGCCAGGAAGGGGTCGGGCATCGACGTCGGCTCGATCTCGCTCCACCCGGCCGGCTTCACGCACGGCCCGCAGCCGGGCGCGGTGGAGGCCGCCGTCGAGGCCGTGCGCCAGGGGCACACCGAGACGACCGAGATGGCCGTCATGATCGACACGTTCCGCCCGCTCGACCTCGGCCAGGCAGCCCTCGCCTGCGAGGACACCGGCTACGCGTGGACGTGGGCGAGATGAGCTTCGGGCTCGACAACCTGCCGTACGGCGTGTTCTCCCGGCCCGGCGAGCCCCGCAGGGTCGGCGTCCGGGTCGGGGACCAGGTCCTCGACCTGGCGGCCGCCCTCGGCGGGGACGTCTACGCGGCGCCCAGCCTCAACCCGCTGCTGGCCCTGGGCCGTGCGGCCTGGCAGGAGACGCGGGCGCGGGCACGCGAGGCGGCGGCCACGGGCGACCACCTGATCCCGCTGGCGGAGGTGACCCTGCACCTGCCGGTCGAGGTGGCCGACTACGTGGACTTCTACGCCTCGATCGAGCACGCGTCGAACCTCGGGCGGATGTTCCGGCCGGACGACGAGCCGCTGAAGCAGAACTGGCGGCACCTGCCCGTCGGCTACCACGGGCGGGCGGGCACCGTCGTCGTCTCGGGGACGCCGATCAGGCGGCCGTGCGGGCAGCGGCCGTCGTTCGGCCCCTCGCAGAGGCTCGACATCGAGGCGGAGGTCGGCTTCGTCGTCGGGGTGCCGACGCGGCTCGGCGAGCGCGCGGGCGCGTTCGAGGACCACGTCTTCGGGGTGACGCTCGTCAACGACTGGAGCGCCCGAGACATCCAGGCGTGGGAGTACGTCCCGCTCGGGCCGTTCCTGGGCAAGTCGTTCGCCACCTCGATGTCCGCGTGGATCACGCCGCTCGACGCCCTGGAGGAGGCCAGGGTCGAGGGCCGGTCGCAGGAACCGGAGCCGCTCGCCTACCTTCGCAGACAGGCGCCCTGGGGGCTCGACCTCACCCTGCACGTCGAACTGAACGGCGAGACGGTCTCGACGCCGTCGTTCCGCGACATGTACTGGACGCCCGACCAGATGCTCGCCCACATGACCGTGAACGGCGCCCGCCTGCGCACCGGCGACCTGTTCGCGAGCGGCACGGTCTCGTCCCCCGGGCAGCCCGGCTCGCTCATCGAGCTGACCTGGAACGGCACATATCCGGTCAAACTGCCCGGCGAGACCCGGACGTTCCTGGAGGACGGCGACACCGTCACGATCACGGCGTGGACCTCGCACGGGATCAGCCTCGGAGAGGTCTCGGGAAGGATCCTTCCGGCGACTTAGCGTGTTCCTATCGTCACCCCTCGCTATCTTGGGTGCCCGTGAAGCCACGCACCCTGCCTCCCGCCGCCCGCGCCCTGCTCGCGGCGCTGCTCGCGGCCTGTCCCGCGCTTGTCGCGGGCTGTGCCGTACGTGTGCCGCCCGCGCCGCGCATCACGATCAGCCCGGCATCCGGCGCCGTGGCTGTCGCGCCGGATGCCGGGCTGGTCGTCAGGGCGGAGGGCGGCACGCTGACCAGCGTGCTGGCGTTCGCGGGGCGCGACCCGGTGCCCGGCGCCTTCGACCCGGCCCGCACCGTGTGGCGGTCGTCGTGGACGCTGCGTCCCGGCACGCAATATGTCGTCGACGCCGTCGCGACCGGGCCCCAGAGTGTCACCGCCCAGGTCGCGGGCCGGTTCCGCACGCTCACCCCGCGCCGTGAGGTCGCCGTCGCCTCGATCGTCCCGTATGACGGAGAGACCGTCGGGATCGGCATGCCGATCATCGTGACGTTCACCAGACCGGTCGAGGACCGCGCGGCCGTCGAGCGGGCGCTGGTGGTCCGGGGCCCGGCCGAGGGCGCCTGGCACTGGGCGAGCTCCACCCAGGTCGTCTACCGGCCCCGGAAGTGGTGGCCGGCCGGCGGCGAGGTGCGCTTCACCGCCCATCTCGCCGGCGTCCGCGCCGCCCCCGGCACGTACGGCTCCGCCGACCGGAGCGTGGCCTTCACCGTGGGGCGGGCCATGGTCAGCACGGTCGACACCCGCGCCCATCAGATGGTGGTGCGGCAGGACGGCAGGGTGACCCAGCGCCTGCCGATCAGCGCCGGCATGGCGACCACCAGGGAGTACACGACCACGAGCGGGATCCACCTGACGATGGACAAGGGCAACCCCGTCCGCATGGTCTCGCCGGGCCGCCGCAAGGGCGACCCCGGCTACTACGACAAGCTCATCGACTACGCCGTGCGGATCTCCAACAGCGGCGAGTACGTCCACGCGCTGGACAACGTGTGGGCGCAGGGCCGGGCCAACGTCAGCCACGGCTGCGTGAACGTCCGCCCCGACCAGGCGCGGTGGTTCTACGACCACGCGCTGCGCGGCGATCCCGTCATCGTCACGGGCACCACACGCCACCTGGAGTGGAACAACGGCTGGGGCTACTGGCAGCTCTCCTGGCCCCGATGGCTCGCCGGCAGCGCCCTCCGGCACGACGCGGCCGAGCCCCCTTCCGCCGTCTCTTGACAGAGGTGGCCGCGTCCAAGTCAGCGTCCTGCATTACGGTCGAGTCATGGCAGTAGCAATCGATTTGACCCTTTACTGCGACAACGCGCGGCTCCTCGCCGAGTTCTGGAAGACGGCGCTCGGCTACGTCGACGAGATCCCGGCAGCCCGGTACGCGACCAGTGAGGAGTCGTCCGCGCGGTTCGACCTGCCCGCCGGCGGCGCCGAGGACGACGGCGCCTGCCTCTGCGACCCCGAGGGGGTCGGCCCCCGGCTCTCCATCCTCCGGGTCCCCGAGCGGAAGACGGCGGAAAACCGGCTCCACATCGACGTCCGCGTGCCGGGAGACGGCACGGCCGCCGACCGGTGGGAGCGGATCAGGGCGGAGGCCGCCCGGCTGGTGCGCGCCGGCGGCACGATCCTGGAGGCGTTCGACGACCACATCCTGATGGCCGACCCGGAGGGCAACGAGTTCCGCGTCACCGCGTCCCCCGCATGAAACCCCGCATGAAACCCCGCATGAAACCCTGTGTGCAATCCGGCGTGATACCCGGCTCCCTGGGAGACCGCGGCCGTACGCGTTAGGTTTGAGGAGGAGGAACCCGACCCGAGCGGTGTTCGTTCATTGCTATGGAGGCGGCAATGGACCCCTGGATCGTATGGCTCATCCTGGCGGCGGTGCTGGGTGCCGCGGAGATCTTCACGCTGACCGCGGCATTGGGCCTGCTGTCGGTCGCGGCCCTGCTCACGACCGTCGTCGCGGCCGTCGGGCTGCCGCCCGCGATCCAGCTCGCCGTGTTCGTCATCGCCTCCACCGCCGGCCTCGCCGGAGTGCGCCCGATCGCGCTCCGGCACATCAAGCAGCCGCCGCCGAAGCGCTTCGGGGTGTCCGCGCTCGTCGGCAAGTCCGCGTACGTGACCAAGGAGGTCACCGGCAGGGACGGCCGGGTGCGGATCGGCGGCGAGGAGTGGTCGGCCCGTGCCTACGACGAGACGCTCGTGATCCCGCCGGGGGCCACGGTCGACGTCATAGAGATCGAGGGCGCCACCGCCCTCGTGTACCCCCGGGAGTGAGCAATGGACGCAGCAGTGATCGCCGGAATCGTCATCGCGTTCTTCGCGATCCTGACGGTGCTGCGGGCGGTGCGGATCGTGCCCCAGGCCAGAGCCGGCAACGTCGAGCGCCTGGGCAGGTACTACCGCACGCTGGGCCCCGGCCTGAACTTCGTCATCCCCTTCATCGACCGGGTCCGCCCGCTGCTGGACCTGCGCGAGCAGGTGGTGTCGTTCAAGCCGCAGCCGGTCATCACCGAGGACAACCTCGTCGTGGACATCGACACGGTGCTGTATTTCCAGGTCACCGATCCCCGGGCGGCGGAGTACGAGATCGCCAACTTCATCCAGGGCGTCGAGCAGCTCACGGTGACGACGCTGCGCAACGTGGTCGGCGGCATGGACCTGGAGAAGACGCTCACCTCGCGTGACATGATCAACAGTCAGCTGCGCGGCGTGCTGGACGAGGCCACCGGCAAGTGGGGCATCCGCGTCAACCGGGTCGAGATCAAGGCGATCGACCCGCCGAAGACCATCAAGGACGCGATGGAGAAGCAGATGCGCGCCGAGCGGGACAAGCGCGCGGCGATCCTCACGGCCGAGGGCCAGCGGCAGTCGCAGATCCTCACGGCTGAAGGTGAGAAGCAGAGCGCGATCCTGCGCGCCGAGGGCGAGCGCACCTCGCAGATCCTCAAGGCCCAGGGCCAGTCGCAGGCGATCGACGAGGTCTTCCAGGCCGTGCACCGCAACGACCCCGACCCCAAGCTGCTCGCCTACCAGTACCTCCAGGTGCTGCCCCAGCTCGCCCAGGGCCAGGGCAACACGATGTGGGTGATCCCGAGCGAGGTCACCTCGGCGCTCAACACGCTGTCCAAGGCGTTCACCGAGTCGCTGCCCGCGAGCCGGGCCACCGTGACGGACGGCAGGGAGCACGAGCGGAGGACGGCGGGCAGCGAGGCCGTCGCGGAGGCCGAGCGCGCCGCCGCCGAGGCCAGGGCGGCGGCCGAGGACAGCGAGCTGGGACCGCGCCAGATCGAGGCCGGCCGGCCCGGCCTCGGCGCGGACGGCGTCCCCAACCCCGACCCGGCCCACGCCGTGCGCCCGGACGAGCGGCCGTAGCCCGGCGTCAGACCATGGCCAGGTAGGCGGCGAGCTCGTCGGCCGAGGACGTGGAGATCCCCACGTATCCGTCCGGCCGGACGAGGGTGTGCCGCTCGCCGCCGTACGGCCCGGCCGGCGCGTACGCGCGCACCTCGGGACCGCCGGGGACGCGCGGAGCGAGGCCGGGGGACAGCAGGGTGAAGTGCGGGCCCCGCAGCAGGTCGAACATGCGGGCCCGCGTCCCGTCCGCCAGCGGGAGCGGGCCGTCCGGCACCCGGTCGCCGCCGCGCCGGGCGAGCGAGCCGCCCCGGTAGCTCAGCGAGAGCTGGTAGGTCTCCTCTCCGCGTTTGTAGGACTTCCTGTCGGCGAGATCCACGCTGAGGCCGAGCACCCGGGCGGCGACGGGCCTGCGCTCCTCCTCGTAGGTGTCCAGCAGCGCCTCCGGCGCCCCCGCGAGCACCCGGGCGAGCTTCCAGCCCAGGTTGTAGGCGTCCTGGACGCCGGTGTTGAGCCCCTGCCCGCCCGTCGGCGGGTGCACGTGGACGGCGTCCCCGGCCAGGAAGACCCGGCCGGACCGGTAGCGGTCGGCGAGGCGGATGTTCACCCGATAGAGGGAGGACCACAGCAGCTCGGTCAGGCGCACCCGGCGCAGCATGGACCTCTCGGCGAAGATCCGCTGATATCCGGACAACGTCTGCTCCGGCGTGACCCCCGGCTTCAGCGAGGCGAGCATCTGGAAGGTGTCGGTGCCGGCCATCGGGTAGAGCGCCACCATCCCCCTGCCCGGCCGCACCCAGACGTGGATGTGGTCCCGGTCGAGCCCCTCGACCCGTACGTCGCCGAGGGCCATCCGCTCGTCCTCGCGGGTCTCGCCGGTGAAGCCGATGCCGAGGGCCTTGCGCACCGGGCTCCTCCCGCCGTCCGCCGCCACCAGGTAACGCGCCCGCAGGCTCTCTCCCGTGCCGAGCCTGGCGGTCACCCCGTCCGCGTCCTGCTCGAAGCCGGTCAGCGCGCTGCTCTGCTCCACCTTCCCGCCCAGCCCGGCCAGGCGCTCGCGCAGCACCGCCTCGGTGCGCCACTGCGGGTGCATCAGCACCGTCGGGTACGGCACCGCGTCCGTGGCCGCGGCGGGCCTGTGCATGCGGGCCTGCCAGATCGGCACGGCGCCCATCCTGACCCGCAACGGCGGGTAGGGCGTCGCCGCCGCCAGGATCGGGCCGATCACCCCGAGGTCGTCGAAGACCTCCTGCGTACGCGGTTGCAGGCCCTTGCCCTTGGAGCCGGCCGCGGGCTCGGGCGCCTCGTCGACGATGCGGAAGGCGACGCCCCGGCGGGCCAGGTCCACGGCGAGGGTGAGCCCGGTCGGACCGGCTCCGACGATCAGTACGTCCGTGTTCTCATGCATGTCCCGACCGTGACAGGCGGCTCTGCCAAACCCCTGTCAGGCGCCTGCCACCCGATGTCGCGGGTCAGGACGCGGCGACGGCCACGCGGTCGGCGAAACGGGTGTAACGCGACAGCTCGTCGCGTGTCGGGGCGATGATCAGCTCTCCGGCGACCTGTTCGATGCCGGCGCGCAACGCCTTGGCGGCTCTGCGGGCCCTGCGCCGCCCTCCGGCCCAGGCGAACACCCGGCACAGTGCGGCGATCAGCACCCCGGCCAGCGCGCCGCCCAGCAGGAGCACGGTCGGCCACGGCGCCCGGCCGACCGTGGGGGTGGGAAGTCCGGGCAGCATGAGGTAGTCCAGCGCGAAGCGCACGAGCAGCCAGATCGCGCCCGCGGCCATCGCGGCGACGGTCAGCCACTGCGCGGTCCCCGCCACGCGCCACCACCGAGGGGCGCTGGAGACGCGGCCCGAGGTCGCCGCGGCGACCGTGCGGTCCAGGGCGTCCTTCAGCTCCTCCGACCGCGACCGCGCCGCGTGCCGTACGGCCGTCGCCCACGGCTCGGGCACCGAGGCCGAGGCGGCGGCACCGACGTCGCGCAGGGCGGTGTCCACGGCCGAGACCTCCACGACGGTGGCCGCGGGCAGCGAGGAACGGGCGCCCTTGGCCAGGTGGAGACGGCGCAGCGGATCGGGCCGCAGCCTGCGCAGCCAGCGCGTCACCGGCCAGCCCGTCGCGGCGATCGAGCGGTGCCGGTGCGACTTCGCGACGGCCTCGACCGCGGCAGGAACCCCCGCCGCCTGTGCCAGCGCCCGCGTCAGAGCCCTGTTCACGGCGACCTCCGGCACCGCCGCCTGTCCCGGCGCGGGCGGGGTGTCCGCCCAGAGCGCGGAGGCGGCCGAGGCCACGTCGGCGGCGAGCCGGGACGACCAGGCGCGGCGGAGGGAGACCTGACGGTCGAGCAGCGCCCGCAGTTCGGGGACGCCCTCGCCGGTGCGGGCGGAGACCCCGAGCACCGGAACCCCTTCGAGCCCGTCGGCCGCCAACAGGCCGCGCAGGTCGTCGAGACAACGCTTGACGGACCGCTCAGGCAGCCGGTCCACCTGGTTGAGCACGACGACCATGACGTCCCGGTGCCGGGCGAGCGGGCGCAGGTAGCGCTCGTGCACGGCCGCGTCGGCGTACTTCTGCGGGTCGAGCACCCAGACCAGCAGGTCGACAGCGGCGACCAGGCGGTCGACCTCCCTGCGGTGGGACAGCTCGATGGAGTCGTGGTCGGGCAGGTCCAGCAGGATCAGCCCGGACGCGTCGCCCTCGACCTTGTGCCGCAACGGGACGTCGAGCCAGTCGAGCAGCGCTCCCGAGCCGTCCGGGCCCCACAGGGCCGCCTGCGCCTTGGCGGTCGTCGGCCGGGTCACCCCCACGGTCGCCAGCTCGGTCCCGGACAGGGCGTTGAACAGCGACGACTTGCCGCTTCCCGTCGCCCCGGCGAGGGCGACCGCGGTGTGCTCCAGCGACAGGCCGCGCCGCGCGCCGGCCCGGGCGACCACACCCCGGGAGTGGTCCACGGCCTCTTGACCGAGCCGGCCCTCCGCCAGGTCGGCGGCCTCCGCGAGCGCCTCCAGGCGGTCGTCCAGCGACACCTCCGCCTTCCTGCGCGGGAGCTTCAAAGGACGCCCCTCTCCTGTACGGCCTTGGCGGCCTCCCGCAGCCGGGTCGCCGTCTCCGGAGCCGGGCCCAGCCCCTCCACCAGAGAGGTGAAGCGGGTGCGTTCCTCGTCGAGCAGCGCGCGGACGCGCCGCCGCAGGTCCTCACGCGCCTCCTGGGTCAGGGTGCGTACGGCCTGGTCGCCGAAGACGGCTTCGAGCAGCTTCTGGCTGAGCACGCCGGTGCCGCCGGCGATGCCCAGCTCGATGCCGGTGATCCCGCCGGTCGTGGAGAACACCGCCAGCATGATCAGCACGCCGAGGCTGTTCACGCCGAACGACGCCGCCCGGGCGAGCGTGCGCCGGTCGGCGCCCTCTGAGCGGACGAGGTCGAGCACGTGACCCTGCCAGTCGCGTACGGCCACGCCGGCCCGGGCGGGAAGATCGGCGGACGCGCGGCCGAGCCGCCCGGAGACGGCGACGCCGGACTTCTCCAGCAGGTCGCGCCCGGCGGGCAGGGCCAGCCACGCCTCTACGGCCCGCTCCGCGGCGGCGTCGGCGGTGGCGCGGATCAGCGACTCCACCCCGCTCTCCAGCGCGACCCGCAGCTCCCTGTCGGGCGCCGGGCGGCCGCGGAAGGCGGCGGCGAGGCGGTCGCGCAGCCAGCCGATGCGGGACTCCAGGGCCCGCATGAGGTCGCCGGTGCCGACGAAGTCCTGCCATCGGGCCAGCACCTCGCCGCGCAGCAGCCTGCCGTCGCGCATCCCCTCGTCGAACGCCGACATCGCCACGTCGTACGCCCTGCCCGCGATGTCGCGCAGCTCGGCGATCCCCGCCCGCTGGCGCTCCACCCGGTCGGCCAGGTCGGGCACCCGGGTGCCGAGGCTGTCCAGGGCGCCCGACAAGGTCCGCCGTACGACCTGGGCCCGCGCCTTGGCGTTCACGGACAGGTCGGCGAGCCAGGTCGCGATCGGCTGCACGACGTGGCCGGGCAGCCGGGCGCGCTCCGACGGCAGTTCCAGTTCGGGGACGGCGAACAGCGGTGTGCCGCCCAGGCCGTTCTCCCCCAGGAGCCGGGTCAGGTCGGCGGCCACGGGTTCGCGTGCCTCGGCCGGGACCCGCTGGAGGATCACCGCGAGTGCCGTGCTCCGCTCCCGGGCCAGGCGCAGGAAGCTCCACGGCACCTCGTCGGCATACCGCGCGGCGGTCGTGACGAACAGCCACAGGTCGGCCGCGGCGAGCAGCTGCGCGGCCAGCTCGCGGTTGGCCGTGACGACCGAGTCGATGTCGGGGGCGTCGAGCAGCGCCAGCCCGGGGGGCAGGGCGTCCACGGGAGCGATCCGCAGGGTGCCGGGCTCGCCGCGTCCCCCGCCGGCCGGCCCGCCCGTCACCCTCGCGAGCCCGGGCAGGACCGTCGTGGAGGTGAACCACGCGGCGTCGGCGGGGTTGCACACCAGAGTCGGCGCGAGCGTGGTGGGCCGCAGCACCCCGGGCTCGGTCACGAGCATGCCGGCCAGCGAGTTGACCAGGGTGGACTTGCCCGCCCCGGTGGAACCGCCGACCACGGCGAGCAGCGGCGCGTCGATGGCCGACAGGCGGGGCAGCAGGTAGTCGTCGAGCTGCCCGAGCAGCTCCCTCAGGACGCGCCGGTCCGCCGCGGCGTCCCCGATCTCCAGGGGGAACAGGTCCTGATCGAGGTGACGCCGCAGGCTCTCCAGGGCGGCCCGCAGCCTGTCGTTCCCCGCCATAATTCTGACCTTCCCTGTGGAAGGCCGCCGAATCAGCCGCCCCGGTCTGTCAGGCGGTGGGAGTGGGCGCGGGCAGCAGCACCTTGCACTTGTCGTACGCCTTGCCCACCTTGGGGTCCGTCGTGGCGAGATCGCGCACACGCCCGTCCGCGGGCAGCTCGGCGCCGTTGTCCTTCATGCAGGTGCGGAACGCCTGCATGGCCTGCGGATCGGCACCCCGCCGGCCGCCGAACCCGCCCCGGCCGCCTTGCGGCATCAGGGCGCGGCACGCCTCGAACGCCTTGCTCATGGCGGGGTCCATCGACCGGAACCCGCCGAAGCCTCCACTGGGTCTGGCGGTCGGTCTACCGGTGGGCCTGCCGCCGGGCATCCCGGACGGACGCCCGGTCGGCAGCGTGACGCCGTTCTTGCGCAGGCACTCGGTGAACGCCGCCCGGGGGTCGGCGCTCGAGCCACCGCCGGCGGCGGCCTGCGGGGTGGTCGTGGCGGCGGTGTCGTCACCGCCGCCGCAGCCGGTCACCGTGACCGCCAGGGCCGCCGCGGCGACCGCGATGGGCAGGTATCGCAAGGGGGATCACCCTAGCCTTTCGTCGGGAGCCTCTTGTCGAGGGGCCTCTTGCCGAGGGGGCTCTTGCCGAGGGGCCTCTTGTCGAGGAGGGCACGCGGGGAGTCGGACGCGGAACACCGCGCCGCGGCCGGGCTCGCTGTCGGCCGTGATGGTGCCGCCGTGGGCCTGGACGAGAGCGGCGGCGATGGACAGCCCGAGCCCCGTGCCGCCGGAGTCCGACCGGCTGCGTGAGGGATCGGCGCGGTAGAACCTCTCGAAGACGCGCTCGGCGTCGCCGGGGGCCAGGCCGGGCCCGTCGTCGGCCACCTCGATCAGGGCCTGCGATCCGGACACGATCCCCACGCCGACGCGGAACGCGGTGCCCGCGGGGGTGTGCCGCAGGGCGTTGCTGACGAGGTTGCCGACGACCTGGCGCAGCCGCGCCTCGTCGCCGAGCACCCGCACCGGCTCGTCCGAGTCGTCCAGCCGCAGCAGGTCGATCTCCCGGTCGGGCGCGAGGGTCTGCGCGTCGAGCACCGCCCCGGCCGCGAGGCTGAGCACGTCGACCGGGCGGCGATCGAGGGGGCGCTGCTGGTCCAACCGGGCGAGCAGCAGCAGGTCGTCCACCAGCAGGCCCATCCGCACGGCCTGGTCCTCGATGCGGCGCAGCAGCAGGACGGGGTCCTGCGAACTCTGCTGCCGGTACAGCTCGGCGAAGCCGCGGATCGAGGTGAGCGGGGTGCGCAGCTCGTGGGAGGCGTCGGCCATGAACCGGCGCATCCGCTCCTGCGACGCCTCCCGTTCCCGGAACGCCGACTCGATCTGCGTGAGCATGCCGTTGATGGACCGGCCGAGACGGCCCATCTCCGTGCGCCGGTGCCGGAGCGGGACGCGCCGCGACAGGTCTCCGGCCGCGATAGCCTCCGCCGTCCGTTCGATCTCCCCCAGCGGGCGCAGGCTGCGCCGTACGAGCCAGTAGCAGGCGATCCCGAGCGCGACGAGCACCGCGAGGCCGACCCCCAGGACGATCACCACCAGCCGGGAGACCGTGCCGTCGATGTCGGCCAGGCTGATGGCCGCGACGCGGAAGCGGGTGCCGTCCTCCTCGCGTACGGCGATCACCCGCCACAGCGCTCCCGAGGGGCCCTCGACCGTGAACAGCCACTGCCCGCGGTCCTGCCTGGGCCTGGGCAGCGCGGGCAGCGGATCGGCGTTCGGCGGCTCCTGGACGGTGCGGACGACGCCGCCGTTCCGGTCGAGCAGGACGATGTAGAACGAGCCGAACTGCCGCGGCGGCCGGGACACGTTGCCCGAGGACTGGAACGGAGGCGGCGGTTCCGCCGGGCGCCGGCCGACGGCCGTCAGTTGTGCGTCGACCCGGTCCACCAGATAGCCCCGCAGGAGCTGTACGGCGAAGCCGCCGGTCAGCGCGATCGCGAGCGCCACGAGCAGCAGCGTCCCCGCCACGAGCCGCAGCCAGAGCGGGGTCCTCGCGGCCCGTCGCCGCAGCTCGCGGACGCCCAGCAGGCGCAGCGCACCGAGCGCACGCGACAGCCGGGGCCACCGGCGGGTGCGGGTGGGCTCACCGGCCTTCGCACCGGCGTCGCGGGCCGGCCCGCCCGCGTGGAGCAGGTCACCGACGCGGCGCACGGAGGACATAGCCCACGCCGCGGAGCGTGTGGATCAGCTTCGGCTCGGCAGTGTCGATCTTGCGCCGGAGATAGGAGACGTACGACTCGACCACGTTGTGGTCGCCGCCGAAGTCGTAGTGCCAGACGTGGTCGAGGATCTGCGCCTTCGACACCACCCGGCCCTGGTTGACCATGAAGTAGTGCAGCAGCTTGAACTCGGTGGGCGACAGCCGTACGGGGACGCCGTCCCGCCAGACCTGGCGGGAGTCCTCGTCGAGCTCCAGGTCGGCGACGTGCAGCCGGGCGGGGACGGCGTCGCCGCCGCGCGTGCGCCGCAGCACGGCCCGGATGCGTGCGAGCACCTCCTCGAGGCTGAACGGCTTGGTGACGTAGTCGTCGCCCCAGCCGAGCCCGGCGATCTTGTCCTCGTTCGCGTCCCTGGCGGTGAGGAACAGCACAGGGACCCGCCGCCCGGAGGCATGGAGCCGGTTGGAGACGGCGAAGCCGTCCAGATCCGGCAGCATGACGTCGAGCACGATCAGATCGGGACGCACCTTGCCGGCGATCTGGACCGCCTCGCGGCCGGAGGACGCGGTGATCACCTCGAACCCGGCATACCGAAGGCTCGCCGACAGCAACTCCCTGATGTCGGGCTCGTCGTCGACGACCAGCAGACGGCCTTCCGCGATCACGATCCCGCCCTCCGGCCCATGGCCGAGCCCTCGGTGACGGATGTCGCCGCCACCTGGCCCTGGGCGTCGGCGGTCCCCGCGACGGTGACGAAGCTGCCCGGCTTGAGGTCGGAGACCTTCCCCGACCGGGTGACCTGCACCTTGGTGTCGCCCGACGTCGTCACCGTGACCACACCGCCGTTCACGGTCTGGACGTAGAGCTTGTCGCCGTCGACCAGCTTGACCGTGCCGAAGGTCATGCCGCCGGCCCCTGCTCCTGCCCCCGCGCCCGCTCCTCCTCTTCCCGCACCGCCGCCCGCGAAGCCGCCGCCCCCGCCCGCGCCTCGGGCGTACCCGCCGCCGAGCCCGCCGCCCGGTCCGCCACCCCCTGGGGCCTGACCGGCGCCGGCGTACGCACCGGCACCGGCCGCGCGGGACGGGAACCGGCCCGGCGCGGAGCCGCCCAGGAGCTTCTGCACCTGGATGCCGAGGAGCAGCCCGGCCACGAGCAGGACGCCTCCGGCCAGGGCGAGCGTCAGCCTCGACCCGCCCGCCCGAGCGGGACGCGCCGCCAGCACCTCCTGGAGGTCGTCGTCGAACGGCGAGGTCTCCAGAAGCTCCTCTGTGTCGTGCCTGCTCACATCCATCTCCCTTCGATGGGGTCCGCCTCGATGGGTCCGGCCGTCATTCGAAGCGGAGGGCTTCGATCGGCCGCAGCCCGGCGGCGCGGTTGGCGGGGTAGCTGCCGAAGAACAGGCCGATCGCGACCGAGACGCCGAGCGCCAGCGCGATCGACGTGGGGACGATCACCGGCCGCACGCCCGCGATCGTGAACTGGGCGCCGATCACGGCGATCAGCACGCCCAGCAGGCCGCCGACGAGGCTGAGCATCGTCGCCTCGGCGAGGAACTGGCCGAGGATCGCGCCCTTGGGCGCGCCGATCGCCTTGCGGATGCCGATCTCCCTGGTCCGCTCGGTGACCGTGACGAGCATGATGTTGGTGATGCCGATGCCGCCGACGAGCAGGCTGATCGCGGCCACCGCGCCGAGCAGGACCGTGAACGTCCCGGTCGCCGCGCTGACCGTCTCCTGCAGGGTCGCCTGGTTGAGGATGCGATAGTCGGCGCTCGCCGAGCCGGTGATGCCGTGCCGCTGGTTGAGCACCTCGGTGACCTCGGTCTGCGCGGCGTCCACCGCCTCGGCGCTCTTGGCCTGGACGAGGATCTGCCCCAGCGGCCCGAAACCGGTCAGGCTCTGCTGCACGGCGGGCAGCGGGGCGATGGCCACGTCGTCGGCGTCCTGGAACCCGGACGAGCCGGCCTCCTTGAGCACCCCCACGACGGTGAACGGCACGCCCGACACGGTGATCTGCTTGCCGAGGGGATCGACCGTACCGAACAGGTTCTCGGCCACCGTCTGCCCGATCACCACGACCTTGCGTGCGGCGAGCACGTCGTCGTTGTAGAAGTAGGCGCCCTTGACCACCGGCTTGTTGGACGCCTCGAAGTAGCTCGGGTAGGTGCCCACGAGCTGGCTGATCGAGTGGCTCGCCCCTTCGTACGTCGCGGTCTGGGACTGGGCCGTCACGACCGGCGAGACGCTCTTGACCGAGGGGACGTTCGCCGGGTCGGCCAGCGCCCGCGCGTCGTCGACGGTCAGGTCCTTGGCCTGGATGCGCGGCCCGCTGTTCTGCCGCCCGGCCTGACCACCGCCTCCCCCACCGCCGAAAACGCGGGCGAAGCCGCCGCCGGGGCCGCCCCCGCCGCCCGAGGTGGACGGCGTGACGGTCAGCGAGTTGGCGCCGAGCCGCTGGATGTTCTGCTGGATCTGCTGGGAGGATCCCTCGCCGATCGCGACCAGCAGGATCACCGCGGCGACGCCGATCAGGATGCCGAGCATGGTGAGCGCGCTGCGCATCTTGTTGGCGGCCAGGCCGCGCAGGGCGAAACGCAGGACCTCCGCGGCGTTCACGAGGCCACCTCCGCGAGCCGCGGGGGCAGCCCGCCGACCGGCGTGGTGCGCACGTCCTCCACGATCTGGCCGTCCATGAGGCGGACGACCCGTTTGGCGTGCGCGGCGACCTCCTCCTCGTGCGTGATGACGACCAGGGTCCGGCCGCTCGCGCTGAGGCGGTCGAAGATGTTCATGACGTCCTCGCTGGACTTGCTGTCGAGAGCGCCCGTGGGCTCGTCGGCCAGCAGCAGGGTCGGCGCGGTGACGAGCGCGCGGGCCACCGCCACCCGCTGCTGCTGGCCGCCGGACAGCTCGTTGGGCTGGTGGTGGACGCGGTCGGCGAGCCCGACCCGGTCGAGCGCGGCCAGCGCCCTGCGGCGCCGCTCCGCGGCCTTGACCCCGCCGTACGCCAGGGGAAGCTCGACGTTGGCGAGCGCGCTCATCCTGGGAATGAGGTTGAAGGACTGGAAGACGAAGCCGAGCTTGCGGTTGCGGACGACCGCGAGCCGCCGTTCGTCGAGCCCGCCCACGTCGGTGCCGTCGAGGCGGTAGGTCCCCCCGGACGGAACGTCGAGGCAGCCGATGATGTTCATCAGGGTGGACTTGCCGGAGCCGGAGGCACCCATGATCGCCACGTAGTCGCCGCGCTCCACCCTGAGCGACACGCCGCGCAGCGCGCGCACCGTGGTCTCGCCCTCGCCGTACACCTTGGTGACGTGGCCCAAATCGAGCACAGGAGGGTCGAGCACAGGAGGGTCGAGCACAGGAGGGCCGAGCACAGGCGGCGGGCCGGCCCTCATCGGTTGCCTCCGCCGCCACCGCCACCGCCGCCGAAGCCGCGGCCGAACCCGCCTCCGCCGCCGGGGAACTGGATGCCGCCGCCTCCGCCGGTCGTCGATGCCTGCGGCCGCACCACCTGGTCGCCCTCCTGGAGTCCCGACTTGATCTCGGTGGTGGTGTCGCCCTTCAGGCCGACCTCCACCCGCTTCACGACCTGCCCGCCGTTCTCCAGCACCGTCACCGTGGTCTGGCCGCCCGCCGTGGTGACCGCCGAGGACGCCACCGTGAGCACGTCGTCGGCCTTGCCCACGGTCACCTGGACCGTGGCCGTCTGGCCGAGCCGTACGGTGGACGGCACGTCGGTCAGCGAGATCGTGACGGCGTACTGGACGACGTTGTTGTTCGTCTGCGGCTGCGGATCGACCACCGTCACCTTGCCGGCGGCGGTGACCCCGGTGAGTGCGTCGAAGGACACGGTCGCCGCCTGGCCGACCTTGATCCTGCTGACGTCGGCCTCGGTGAAGTTCCCCACGATCCGCAGGTGGGCGGGGTCCGCGATCTCGATGAAGCCGCTGGACCCGCCGGTGCCGCTCGACCCCGC
The DNA here is from genome assembly GCF_014161375.1 of Microbispora sp. H10830. NCBI lineage: Bacteria > Bacillati > Actinomycetota > Actinomycetes > Streptosporangiales > Streptosporangiaceae > Microbispora > Microbispora sp. H10830. The sequence goes on along the minus strand of NZ_JABBWX010000022.1, from coordinate 69,114 downwards.
GGATCCGCTCTGCGACTGCGCCTGTCCGCCCTGGGAGGACCCGCCGGATCCTCCGGACGCACCCGAGGAGCCGCCCACGGCTCCGTTGACCGCCGTGACGACCCCGGCGAAGGGCGCCTTGATCACCGTGCCGGCCAGCGCCCTCTTGGCCGACCGGTAGGCGTTCCTCGCACTGATGTACTGCGAGTAGCCCGAGGCGGTCGAGGTGTCGGCCTCCTCGGCGGCGTCCAGGCTCGCCCGAGCCGCCTCCAGGCTCTCCCTGGCGGCCGTGTCGTCGATACGCGCGAGCACCTGTCCCTTCTTGACCTTGTCACCGCTCTCGACCAGGACGGACTCGACGGTGCCGTTCGCAGCGAAATCGAGGGCGCGCGTCCTGGCGCTCTCGACGGAACCGGAGGCCGATACCGAGGCGAGCACGGTCCCGCGGGTCACCCGGGTCGTCAGCGGCGCGGCGCCGTCTCCGGAGGAGTCGCCTCCCACGGACGCCCAGGCCGCCGCGATCCCGCCGAGCAGCAGTACCACCAGGACACCGTTGATGATCAGCGTCCTGCGCTTCGTCGACAGCTTCACGACGTCGAACCATGGCAAACCCCGCTTCGGGCAACCTAGGCCGATGCTGAGGATTTGCTGACAGTCCGTATCAGGACGCGCATCCACAGACAACTCTCAGGTACGGCCAAGCCACCGGTCACGTGGCGTCAGCAGGATGTCCGCCATGAGATCGAGCACTCCACTCAGCGTCGGAGGGCTCGCGCTGGCGGGGATCGTCATCGCGAGCATCGCCGTGGTCTCCGCCACTGGCGGCGACACCTCCGTGGCCGACCGGATAGCGCTCGCCTCGGTCAAGCGGGGCGCGGTCGCGTCGTACGTCTCGGCCGCGGGCAACACGATCGACACCGGCGTGCGCGATCTCGCATTCGGAGCGGAGGGCACGGTCGAGAAGGTCTACGTCAAGGTGGGCCAGAAGGTCCGCCGCGGCGAGGTCCTCGCCCGGATCGACGACACCATCGCCAGGGAGAACTACGAGGCCGCCAAGGCCGCCCTCGCCGCCGCCCAGGAGACCCTCGACGACGTCGAGAACGGCACCGCCACCACGAGCGGAGCCGCCGCGCCGAGTGCGGGTGGCTCCGGGGCCGGGGCGTCCACCGGCGCGACCGGCGCGGGAGGCGCGGGCGGGGCCAGGACCCCCGGCGGCGGAACGGGCGCCGGAGCGGGGTCGGGAAACGCGGGTGGCACCGGTGGCGGAGCCGGAGCGGGGAACACGGGCGGCACCGGCAGCGGTGGCCCGGTCTCCTGTCCGGCCCCCTCCCCCCGGCCTTCCGGGCAGGCGTCCACGCGCCCCTCATCGCAGCCCTCGTCACGGCCTTCCGCCCGGCCTTCGAGCCGGCCTGCCGCCGCCGGGGCGAACAAGGGCGCGAGCGCGGCGAGCATCAGCCTCGTGCCGTACCGGGGTGGTGACCACGGAGGCTCCAAGCCCGAGCCCGGTCCGGCGCCCACGGTCACGCCACGCCCGCATCCGCACCCGAAACCGTCCAGGCCGCACCACCCGGCCCCCACGGACGGCGCGACCGCGCCGAACCCGGAGGTGAGCGTCTCGATCCTGCCCACGGCGCCGTCGCCGCAGCCGTCCGTCAAGCCGAGCCCCTCCCCCGGCGGTTCCTCCTCCGCCTGCGCACCCGGGCAGGGCGGCCAGGGACAGAGCTCGCAGGGACGGAACTCGCAGGGACAGAGCGGGCAAGGGCAAGGCGGGCAAGGGCAGAGCGGGCAAGGGCAGGGCGGCGCGCAGGGACGTGCGGGCTTCGGCGGCGGCCAGGCAGGACAGAGCGGACAGGGCGGCCAGGGGGGCGGTGCCCGGCTCACCGAGGCACAGGCCGAGGCGCAGGTCAGCCAGGCGACGACCGAACTGGCCGAGGCCAAGGAGGCGCTCGCCTGCGTGAGGATCAAGGCTCCGGCGGACGGCACGATCCTGTCCGTCGCGGGGACCACCGGCTCCCGCTACTCCTCGGGGACCTTCATCACCCTCGGCGACCTCGACGACCTGCAGGTGCAGGCGATGTTCACCGAGTCGGACATCCGCTTCCTCAAGGCCGGTCAGGCGGCCACCGTGACGCTGCCCACGCAACCGGGGCAGGAGTACCCGGGAACGGTCGCCCACATCGACCCGACCGCGACCACCAGCAACCGCCTGGTCCGTTACGGCGTGACGATCGTCCTGAACAGCCGCCCCGCCCGGCTACTGCTGGGCCAGAGCGCCACCATACGGGTGACGACCGGCGAGGCGGCCGACGCGCTCTACGTCCCCTCGCAGGCCGTACGCGCCCAGGGTGACGGCACGGCCGTGGTCACCGTGGCCGACGGCGGGACGCAGTCGCGCCGTACGGTCAAGGTCGGAGTACGCGGCGACAGCTACGTGGAGATCACGGGCGGTCTCTCCGAAGGCGACCAGGTCGTCCTGCCCGCCGCCTCCACCGCCTTCCCCGACGAAGGCTTCCCCGCCGCCCGCTGACCCGCCGACAGACCACACGCCGTCCAGCAGGCTCGTGCTCCCCCGCCGTCCGGACACCGCCCGGTCGGCGGAGCCTGTTACAGCCGCCATGTCACCCGGCGCCCGGGTCCGTCTCCTTCGTCTCTTCCAGTTCATAGGCGAGACGTGCGGCCTCGTAGGCTTCGACCGCGCCGGGCTCGCCCATCCGGCGATCTCGGAGCTCCCGCCAGCTCTCCTGCTCGCCCACACCACCCCTCATACGTGCTTCGTGGACGGTGAGAACGTACAGTGCCTGAATGACCACTGATCGCGATTTTGAGGAGCGGCTGCGGACCGACCAGGTCCGCGATCTGCACGCGGTCGTACCTCGATTGGTTGAGACCAACGAAAATCCGGACAGGTCAGACACGGAGCAAGAGGGCCGACGACGACGGTTGTCGTTCACCGGCGCGCTGAAGTCGGGAGTCGGCGATCTGGCGGAACGCCATGAAGAGGTGCTCCGCAAGGGGTTGAATCGCGCGATGTGACGATTCGACGCCGTCGACCGTGATGAGCCGTGAGCCCTTCCTGGGAATCGCCACGAACACCTCCCGCCCTCAACCTCCGCCCTTGGAGGCGCGTGAGTCAACGGCATCAGCGGTCAGGTGCGGGCTTCGGGGGCGAGGGGGAGCGTGACGCGGAAGGCGGCGCCGGCGCCGGGGGCCGTCTCCACACCGACCTCGCCGCCGTGGGCCCGGACGAGGGACTCCACGATCGCGAGCCCGAGGCCGCTGCCGCCGGACGGCCGCGTACGGGAGGGGTCGGCGCGGTAGAAGCGCTCGAAGACCCGGCCGGCCTGCTCAGGTGTGAGGCCGGGCCCCTTGTCGGCCACCTCGACGAACGCCGTGCCGTCCAGGCTGCCGGCGCGTACGGTGATCGGCGTTCCCTCGGGCGTGTGGGTCGTGGCGTTGCTCATCAGGTTGCCCACGACCTGCCTCAGCCGCACCTCGTCCCCCGAGACGATCAGCGCAGCGTCCCCCTCGACCACCAGCGACACCTCGCGGCCGGGACAGAGGGTCCTCGCGTCGTGGACCGCGTCGGCCGCCAGGGCCAGCAGATCCACGGGCTGCGTGCGCAGCGGGCGCTGCTGGTCGAGCCGGGCGAGCAGCAGGAGGTCGTCCACGAGCAGGCCCATGCGGGCGGCCTCGCTCTCGATGCGCGACATCAGCCGCGTGGTGTCGGCGTCCGGCACCTGCCGGTGGAACTCGGCGAAGCCCCTGATCGAGGTGAGCGGCGTACGCAGTTCGTGCGAGGCGTCGGCCACGAAGCGGCGCATGCGCGCCTCCGACTCCCTGGCCGCGGACTCGGAGGCCGCCCGGGCCTGGAACGCGGCCTCGATCTGGGCGAGCATGCCGTTCAGCGCGCGGGCGAGCCGCCCGACCTCGGTGCGCGGGTCGCGGTCGGGGATCCGGCTGCCGAGGTTCCCCCGGGCGATGGCCTCGGCGGTCGCCTCGATCTCCGCCAGAGGCCGCAGGCTGCGCCGTACGATCACGACGCCGACGACGGCGAGCAGGACCATCAGGGCACCGCCGACCAGCGCCTCGATGAGGGCGAGCCGGCCGGTGATCTGCCCGACCGAGGCCATGTCCACCGCGACGACGACCGTGCCGAAGCCCTCCACGGGCACCACCTGGGCCCGCCACTGGCCGTCGCCCGACACGGCCGACACCGTTATGGGGTTACGGGAGGTCACGGCGCCGGGGCCCGGCAGAGTCTCCGCACCCATGCCCGCCTGCGCGAGCAGCGTCCTGCCGGCGGCGTCGCGGATCTCCACCCGGCCCTCGGGCGGCAGCCTGAGCCGTGCGAACGCCGCCGGACCCCGGTCGAGCCGTCTTTCGGCCTCGTGCGCCAGCAAGGCGACCTTCCGGTCGACCCGGCTGACCAGGTAGTCGCGCAGCACCGAGACGCTGCCCACGCCGATGACCGCGAGGGCGACCGCCACCAGCGCGAGCATGGCCGCGCTGAGCCGGATCCGCAGCGGCGTGCGCCCCGACACGGCTCAGGCGCCGCTGGGTGGCGTCCGCATGACGTAGCCGACGCCGCGCAGCGTGTGGATGAGCCGGGGGTGGCGCCGGGATTGGGCGGTGTCGAGCTTGCGGCGCAGCACCGAAACGTACGATTCGACGATCCCGGCGTCACCGCGGAAGTCGTAGTCCCACACGTGGTCGAGGATCTGGGCCTTGGACAGCACCCGGCCGGCGTTGCACATGAAGTAACGCAGCAGCTTGAACTCCGTCGGCGACAGGGGCACGGCCCGGCCGCCGCGCCAGACCTCGTGGGACTCCTCGTCCAGTTCGATGTCGGCGAAGGTCAGCCGCGGCGGGGTGACCATCGGGTCTCCGGCGGTGCGGCGCAGCACCGCCCGGATCCGGGCGATGACCTCCTCGAGGCTGAAGGGCTTGGTCACATAGTCGTCGCCGCCGAGCGTCAGGCCCCGGATCTTGTCCTCGGTGGCGTCCCGCGCGGTGAGGAAGACCACAGGGGTGTGGGTTCCGCCGCCGCGCAGCCGACGCACGATGTCGAACCCGTCCATGTCGGGCAGCATGACGTCGAGCACGATCAGGTCCGGCCGGTGCCGCTGAGCCGCGACGACCGCCTCGCCGCCGTTGGACGCGGTGTGGACCTCGAATCCGGCATACCGGAGGCTGGCCGCGAGCAGTTCGAGGATGTTCGGCTCGTCCTCGACGATCAGCAGCCGGGCTTCGGGAGATTCAGCGACCATGGCGGGAGAACTCTAGACCTAGAAAGTTAAGGGAGCCGTTAAAGCGATGTGCCGTGCGATCGCCAGGCTGCTCGTCGCCGCAGGTGAGGGCGCGTTTCGCACCAGCACGATCCGCCCGCGCACGTCGATGACGAAGTCGTCGAGCAGCCTGCCGTCCCGCGCCACGGCCTGGGCCCGCACGCCGCCTCCGGCGCGTACGAGGTCGGCCGAGGCCAGCTCGGGCACGTACCTCCGGGCGGCGGCCACGAAGGCCCGCTTGACCAGCGAGCCGTACACCTCGCGCAGGCCGGTGCGCCAGTGCTCGGCCGCCATGCGCCGGGCGCCCGGCCAGGCGACGATCCGCCGCAGGTCGCGCAGGGACGCCGACCGCCAGGAGTAGCCCTCCAGGGCGAGCGCAGGCACGGCGTTGGGCCCGACCAGGACCTCTCCGTCGATCCTGCGGGTCAGGTGGACGCCGAGGAAGGGGTAGCGGGGGTCGGGCACGGGATAGATGAGCCCCTTCACCAGGCCGCGTGCCGGGCCGGCGAGCCGGTAGTACTCGCCACGGAACGGGACGATCCGCACGTCGCCGCCCGCTCTCGCCAGGTCCGCCACGCCGTCGGTGCCGAGGCCGGCGCAGGAGATCAGCCGGTCGAAGGTGAGCCTCTCCGGCCCGGCCGCCACCGCCACGCCGTCGGTGGTCTGCCTGATCGCGCGTACGGGGCGCGAGAGCCGTACGGACCCGCCGGCCTCGGCCACGTCGGCGGCGAGGCGGCGCGCGACCGCGGAGAAGTCGGTGATCGCGGTGTGCGGCGAGTGGACGGCGGCGACCCCGACCGCGTGCGGTTCCACCTCCCGCAGGCCGATCGCGTCGAGCTCGGCGACGCCGGGCACGCCGTTCTCCCTGGCCCGCTCGGCGATGCGGCGCAGCCCGGGCAGTTCGGCCCGGGTGGAGGCCACGACGAGCTTGCCCGCCTCGTCGTACGGCAGGCCGTGCTCGGCGCAGTACTCGCGCAGCATGGCGGCGCCCTCCCGGCAGAGGGTCGCCTTGAGCGAGCCGGGCTGGTAGTAGATCCCGGCGTGCACGACCCCGCTGTTGTGTCCGGTCTGGTGGGCGGCGATCCGGGGCTCCTTCTCCAGCACGGTCACCTCGGCGCCCGCCCGCGCCATCTGCCGGGCCACGGCCAGACCGAGGATCCCGGCGCCGACGATCCCGATCCTCATGTCCGTGCGGTTGTCGACAGCATGCCGGACATTGTCGCAGCCGGAGCCGCTCCACGGTGATCGAACCTGTGTTCGTTACGATGGCGGCGTGTACGTGCCACCCGGCTGGCCACGGGAGGTGCGCCCTCCTGGCAGCCCCGACTGGGAGGTCTCGGCCGTGTCGTGGCTGCTCGACGCGGTGCCCCCGGACTACCGCGCGTACGGCGTGCTGCGCCGTCACCCGCTCGCGCTCGCCCGGATGGCCCGCCAGCAGGTGGCGGCCTCGATCCAGGCGGCCAGGGAGGGGTACCGGGGAGCGGCGGTGGACCTGAAGGAGCACCTGCCCCCGCACGCGATCGAGGCGGTCCTGGAGGCCTACCGGCAGGAGGGCCCCCGGCTCGTACGGCTGGCCGAGTCGGTCGCGCTCGTGGAACGCGCCCTGCGCGGCGAGCACTTCCTACCTCGCCTGTGACCACGCTCTTATCTCCGGACAAATGGGGCATAACAGCCTAAAAGAGGGAATCGGGGGTTAGCCATGACCACAGAGGGAGTGAACAAGACCGCCGGCCAGGTCATGCACGAGGGCGCGGAATGCGTCGGCGAGCACGAGAGCCTGCGCAGGGCCGCGGAGATGATGCGGGACATGAGCGTCGGCGCCCTTCCCATCTGCGGGGACGACGATCGGCTCAAGGGCATCATCACCGATCGCGACATCGTGATCAAGTGCGTCGCCGAGGGCAAGGACCTCGACCAGACCACGGCGAGCGAACTGGCCCGCGGGCTGGTCTGGGTGGACGCCAAGGCCAACGTCGAGGAAGCCCTGGCGAAGATGGAGGAGCACCAGATCAAGCGCATGCCGGTGATCGACAACCACCGGATCGTCGGGATGATCACCGAGGCCGACCTGGCCAAGGAACTGCCCGACAGCAAGCTCGCGGAGTTCGTCCACCGCGTCTACGCGCGGGGCTGACTCTCGCGGTGATCTCCGGGCCGGGTGTCGCCGGGAACGGCGGCCCGGCCCTCCATCCGTCCACCTCCCCGAGGTCGCCGGAGGGCCTTCAACGACCCGCGCGGTAGGCGATGAACGCGATGATCCCGATCGCCCCGAGAGCGACCGTCACCCATAACAGCGGCATCGGCACGCCGAACACTTCGCCGCCTGCGGTCGCCCCGCTCGTCGCCTTGACCGCCCTCGGCCGGGCGGAGGCCCGCGCCGGACTGGGCGAAGGAGCCGGCCGGGCGGCGGCGGGCAGCGGCACCCGGTAGACCGGGCTGTCCTTCCCCTCGCTCCCGGTGAGCAGGGCCGTGCCGTCCCGCGTGTACGCGATCGACTCGGCCTGGTCGAGCGGCGGCATCGCGACGTGCGCGATCGGTTTGCCCGGCGAGCGGTAGACGGACGCCGAGAAGTACGTGCGGACGACGAAGCTCGACCCGTCGGGGGCGTACGCCGCATCGGTGGCCATGAGGGGCGCGGAGCCCACCCGGCGCAGGACGTTCACCTTGTCGGCGCGCAGCTTCGCGGGGGCGGCGTAGACGCCCCCGGAGAACTCCTTGCTGACGATGTACAGCCGGCCCGTGCGGGGATCGACCATCACGCCCTCGGCGTTGCGGGGACCGTCGGCGTAGCGGAAGCGATACCGCACGGCCCGCAGCGTCGCGTCCTCCATCGTCCTGGGCTCGACGACCTTGTAGACGGACACGTCCGGCCAGGCGCCGTCCATGTTGTCCCCGATGTCGGCGATCCAGAGCACGCCGCGCCCGGTCGCGCGATCGGTGGAGGCCGCGATGCCCTCCCAGTCCCTGGCCTCGGCGTCGCCGATCGTGAAGGTCGCCCGCGTGCGGCCGTCCGGGCCGATCGCGTAGATCTGCGGTCCGTGGCCGCTGTCGTTGTGCGTGTAGACGATGCCCTTGTGGGTGGGCGAGACGGCGAGGCCGCTCGACTCGCCGACGCGCTCGTCCCGGATCCGGAACAGCAGCCGCTCCCCGTCGTCCGCCCGCGCCGTCGCGGTCGCCGCAGTCGAAGTCGCCGTCACCGTCGCCGGAAGCACCGCGCCCGCGACCGCGAGGAGCGCCAGGACGGCCCGCGGAATCCTGCTCGTCCGCGTTCGCCCCGTTGCGCTCCCCATGCGGTCATCATTCCCGATGCCCGCCCCGCGTGCGGCGGGTGACATGCCCTGGTCGTCCCGGAATCGGTCAGGAGCGGGTCTGCGGGCGGCCTGTCACCGCAGGGCCGCGTAGAAGTCGCGCAGGTCGGCGGCGAGCACGTCCGGCCGCAGGTGGGCGGCGTAGTGGCCGCCCGCGTCATAGGACCGCCAGTGGACGATGTTCTTGTGGTCGCGCTCGGCGAAGGTGCGCATCGACACGAAGTCGCCCTCGAACATCGCCAGGCCGAGCGGGACCGTCGTCGGCTCCTTGGGATGCTCGGCGTGGGCGTCCTCGTAGTAGAACCGCGTGGCCGACGTGGCGGTACCGGTCGCCCAGTAGAGCATCGTGTTGGTCAGGATGAAGTCGTCGTCGACGTCCTCACCGAACAACTGGGCGTTCCAGCCCAGCAGCCCGGCCGGCGAGTCGAAGATCCCGTACGACAACGTCTGCGGCTGCTGCGAGTGGACCATGTTGAACGACATCTTGTTCTCGTAGAACCACTGCAGCACCTCCAGTCCCTTCCGCTCCTCGTCGGTGAGGTTCGCCATCTCCGCCGGGTCGCCGGAGGGGAACGAGTAGATCTGCGTGACGTGGACGCCGACGACGTGCTCGGGGTCCACCCGGCCCACCTCGGGCGAGACGAACGAGCCGCCGTCGTTGCCCACCGCGCCATACCGGTCGTAGCCGAGCCTGCGCATCAGCTCCGCCCACGCCCGGGCCGTACGGAACCGGTTCCAGCCCCGCTCCCTCGTCGGGCCGGAGAAGCCGAAGCCGGGCAGCGACGGGATCACCAGGTGGAACGCCCGCGCCGGATCCTCGGGGTTCGTCAGCGGTTCGATGACCTTGAGGTACTCCACGATCGAGCCCGGCCAGCCGTGGGTGAGGATCAGCGGAAGGGCGTCCTCGTGCGGCGACCGCACGTGCAGGAAGTGGATGTCCTGCCCGTCGATCTCGGTGACGAACTGCGGATACCGGTTGATCTCGGCCTCGTGGGCACGCCAGTCATAACCGTCCCGCCAGTATTCGGCCAGCCGCTTCACGTACGCGACAGGCATGCCGTACTCCCACCCGGCGTCGGGGATCTCGTCGGGCCAGCGGGTCCGGCCGAGCCGGTCCTTCAGGTCGTCGAGGTCGGCCTGCGGGACGTCGACACGGAAAGGCCTGATCTGCGTGTTCTCGCTCATATCACCGACATTACGGACCCTTCAGGACAGGTTCTGTCCTGAAGTGCCGCCAGACTGGGAACATGCTGGAAACCTCGGCGCGGCTGCTGCGCCTGCTGTCGTTGCTCCAGGCCAGACGCGACTGGCCCGGCGTGATCCTGGCCGAACGGCTCGGCGTGAGCGAGCGGACGGTACGCCGCGACGTCGACCGGCTGCGCGATCTCGGCTATCCGGTGGAGTCCTCCCGCGGCACGGACGGCGGCTACCGGCTGGTCGCCGGGACGGCGATGCCACCCCTGCTCCTCGACGACGAGGAGGCGGTGGCCGTGGCGATCGGGCTGCGGGCCGCCGCCGGCGTGGCGGGCGTCGAGGAGGCGGCCGAGCGCGGCGCCGCCAAGCTCGAACAGGTGCTGCCGTCACGCCTGCGCCGCCGCGTCGGCGCCCTGCAGGCCTACACCGAACCGGTGCCGCCCGACCGGCCGGGTCCGGCGGTCGACCCCGCCGTGCTGAGCGTGCTGGCCGCGGCGTGCCGCGACCGCGAACGGCTGCGGTTCGACTACCGCGGCCACGACGGCTCCTCCGGCGTCCGGGTGGCCGAGCCCTGTCGGCTCGTGTCCTGGGGCCGCCGGTGGTACCTCGTGGCCTGGGACGTCGACCGCGACGACTGGCGCACGTTCCGGGTGGACCGGATCGCGCCGCGCACTCCCACCGGCCCGCGCTTCCCGCCCCGCGACCCGCCGGAGGGCGGCGCCGCGGCCTACGTCGCCCGCGGCGTGTCGTCGGCGGCCTGGCGGCACCACGCCCGGGTGCTCGTCCACGCCCCCGCCGAGGTGGTCGCCGCACGAATCAACCCCGCCGTCGGCGTCGTGGAGGACGTCGACGGCCATACCTGCGTGCTCGCGACCGGCGCCGACACCGTGAACTCGCTCGCCGTCCACCTCGGCCTGCTCGACCTCGACTTCGAGGTCACCGGCCCGCCGGAACTGGTCGACCACCTACGTGCCCTCACCGCCCGCTACGCCCGCGCGACCGCCACCCCGGCAGAGGGGTCAGGCTGAGGCGCCGCCGTCGAGCACCAGGTCGAGCCCCACCGCGAAGCCGGCGTCGTCCGAGGCGAGCCAGAGCACGGTGCCGGTGATCTCCTCGAGGGCGCCGACGCGGCCGATCGGCAGCGCTTCCCGCACCCGGGCGGCCCGGTCGTCCTCGGTCTCGCCGGGGCGCAGGGACATCGTCGTGTCCAGCGCACCCGGGCTGACCGCGTTGATCCTCACACCCGCCCTGATGTTCTCCAGCGCGGCCGTGCGGGTCAGGGCGCTCACGGCGGCCTTGGACGCGGCGTAGGCGCCCACCCCGGGCATCCGAATGTGAGCCCCGATGTTCGAGGCGATGTTCACGATCACGCCGGATCCCTGGGCGCGCATCGCGGCGATCTCGTGCTTCAGGGCGAGGAAGACGCCCGTCGTGTTCACCTGGAGGACACGCGCCCAGTCCTCCTCCCGCATGTCCGCGACGGTCCCTCCCGCGAAGATCCCGGCGTTGTTGACCGCGACGTCGAGGCGGCCGAACCGGGTGACGATCTCCCTGACGAGCCCGGCCACGGCGGCCGAGTCGGTCACGTCGACCGTGAGCGCGGCGGCTCGGCCTCCCTCGGCCTCGATCACCTTGGCGGTCTCCTCCAGCGGCTCCCGCCTCCGTCCGGCCGCCACCACGGTGGCGCCCTCCCGGGCGAACCCGCGGGCGACCGCCCGGCCGACGCCGGAACCCGCCCCGGTGACCAGCACGACCTTGTCCGCGAACCTCATCTATCGCTCCTTTGTCCGGGCGAACGCGACGGCGACCGTCGCCGCCGCGAGAAGGAAGGCCGGGGCCATGGCGGTGAGGGCGAATCCGTAGCCCTCGGTCATGGCCCGGGCGCCGCCGGCGGGCACGTCGCCCGCGCGGGCGGCGGCGAGCGCCACGAGCACGGCGAGGCCCACCGTCGGCCCCGCCTCCATGGCGGTGTTGACCAGTCCCCCGGCCGCCCCGGCGTCCTCGGCGCGTACGCCGTCGAGGGCCGCCACCGTGGCGCCGGAGAAGGCCAGCCCCGAGGCGACCGGGAAGACCAGCAGCCCGGCGAGCACGCTTCCCCCGGACGCGACACGGCCGAGCAGCAGCATCGACACCGCCGCGAGCAGCAACCCGGCAACCAGCACGCGCCGCACGCCGAGGCGGCGCAGCAGGCGGCCGCTCACCGGGCCCATCACGACGACCAGGAGGAAGGGCAGGAAAGCCAGGCTGGTGGAGATCGGCGACAGCCCGCGCACCTGCTGCATATAGAGACTGAGCAGGAACGTGGTCGTCGCACTGGCGGCCGCGGTGACGAAGACGACGAGCAGGGCGGCGCCCCTGCGGCGGTGCGTCACGAGCCGGAGCGGCAGCAGCGGGTGCGGCGTCCTCGCCTGAAGGACGACGAACCCGGCCGTCAGCAGCAGGCCGATGGCGGCGGCGGCCGTCGCGCCCTCCAGCAGGCCGTAGGCGAACGCGACCAGCCCGGCCGTGGCGAGCAGCGCGCCGGGCACGTCGAGGCGGGCCGCCGTACGAGGCGCGGGCGGCAGCAGGAGGACCCCGGCGGCCACGGCCGCGACGCCGACGGCGGCGGGCAGGAGGAACGACCAGCGCCACGAGGCCGCGGCGGCGACGAGACCGGACAGCAGGCTGCCGGTGACGGCCCCGGTGACCGACAGGGTGCCCCACACCGCCAGAGCGCGCTCGCGCTCCCGGACGTCCGGGCGGAGCCGCGTCACGAGTGAAACGGCCGCGGGGGCGGCCATCGCGGCGCCCACTCCCTGCGCGAAGCGCGCGGCGAGCAGGACGGCGTGGTCCGGAGCCAGCCCGCCCGCCGCCGACGCCAGCGCGAGCAGGGCCATCCCGGCGAGGAACACCTCCCGGGCGCCCCACCGGTCGGCGAGCCTGCCTCCGAGGAGCAGCAGCCCCCCGAAGGCCAGCCCGTACGCCGAGGTCAGCAGCGCCAGGTCCCCCTGACCGAGGCCGAACTCCCGCTGGACGGCCGGCAGCGGCACGGTGAGAAGAGTGATCGCCGCGACGAGCGTGGCCTGCGCCCCGCCGAGCACGGCGAACGCCGCCACATTTCTGGATCGATCGGTCAAGAATGAGGGCATGAAAAAGCGCACTTCTCTTCCCATGGAGAGATCAGCGGAGCATCGCGAGGGCCTGTGCGGCGGCGTCGCGGAGGCGGGCGGGGTCGCCGTGCCCCTTCCCCATCACCCGCAGCCCCTGCAGGAAGACGAGCACGAAGCGCGCCAGCGCCCGGGGGTCGGACTCGGCCGAGATCTCCCCTTGAGCGCGGGCGCGGATGAGAGCCGAGGTCAGCGCCGTCTCCAGGCCCGTCCAGCTGGCCTCGACGAGCCGGGCGACCGGCTCGTCGTCCGGGAGGAGTTCGGTCGCCGCGTTCACGATCATGCAGCCCCGCCGGTCGCGGTCGCGGATCGAGTCCTCGGTGTAGCGCTCGACCAGGGTCCGTACGGCCGGCAGGGCGGGGCCGGGCTGCGACAGCAGCTCGACGGGGTTCGGGTCGCACATCTGCGCGTAACGCGCCAGCGCCTTCACGTAGAGGTCGTGCTTGCCGCCGTAGGTGGCATAGAGGCTGGCGCGGCCGATGCCGAGGTGCTCGACTAGGTCGGCCATCGACGTGGCCTCGTAGCCGCGCCGCCAGAACAGATCCAGGGCCCGCTCCAGCACGACGTCGGGGTCGAACTCCTTGGTCCTCGCCATGCCCTCGACCTTAGACCAATCAGGAACGATCGGTCAATTAAGCCGCCACGCGGTCGTCCCAGCTGATCCGGTAGTCGTGCATCCAGGCCAGCGCGTTCCGCTTCTCCACCTGCCGCATGATCACGGGAAGGATCAGGTCGCGGACGAAGGCCCCGCCGGCGCCCGGCGCCTTGCCGTCACCGTTGCGCTTGCCCTGCGCGACGACACGCTCGACCCGCTCGCGCCGCAGCCGCTCGAACGCGGCGAACGCGCCCGCGGTGTCCGGCACGTCGCGCAGGCACTTGCCGAGCGTGACGGCGTCCTCGATCGCCATCGACGCGCCCTGTCCGGATGACGGCGAGGTGGCATGGGCCGCGTCTCCGACAAGCACCATGCGCCCGTTGAACCACTTCGGCACGGTCGGGAAGTCGTAGGTGTTCCAGGCCGGCAGGATGTGCGGGGTCGCGGCGACGATCTCCCGCATCGGCCCGGCGTCACCCTCGAACAGGTCCATGAGCCTGGCCCGCCACTGCTCGGGAGTGATCGCCGCGAGCTCCTCGGCAGCCATCTCCCGGCGGCTCGGCGGGTTGGCGAACCACCACACCCGCCCCTCCGGGTGGATCATGTAGCCGAAGAAGCACCGCCTGCCGAAGATGAAGTAGCAGACCCCCGGCCTGCCCGGCACCCGTACTCCCTCGGCAAAGCCGCCGGTGTTCAGCAGCCCGACGTACCGGGCGCGGGGGGCGCCGGGGTCGATGAGGGCACGGGTGCGCGAGCGCAGCCCGTCGGCGCCCACCAGCAGGTCGCCCTCGGCCTCGCCGCCGTCCGCGAAGACCGCCCGCACCCCGCCGGAGGTGGCCGAGGCGTCGGCGAGCCGCTTGCCGTAGTGGATCCGCACGCCCCGCCGTACGGCCTCGTCGCGCAGCGTCTGGTAGAGGTCGGCGCGCCTGAGCGTGCGGCTCGGCTGGCTCGTGGTCGCCAGCAGCCTGCCGCGCGCGTTGTGCATCTCCATGACCGGCGTGTCCATGCCGAGGTCGCAGACGAGGTCGTGCAGGTCGAGCAGGCGCAGGGCCTCCAGCCCGTTGACCGCGAGCGTGAGGAAGGCGCCGACGCCCTCGGCGCCCCGGTCGTAGGCCTCGAAGACCTCGCTGTCGATTCCGGCGCGCTGCAGCGCCATGGCCGTGACGGGACCCGCGATCCCGCCGCCGATGATCAGAGCTCTCTTGGACATGTAATGACTATACATATTATGACTATCAAGCGGCAAGACCCCTATGATGGGCGCCATGTCGACACGGCGCTCTCCCCTGGCCACGGCCGTGCTCGCCCTGGTCTGCGAGTCGCCGATGCACGCGTACCGGATGCAGCAGCTGATCAAGGAGCGGCACCAGGACGACGTGGTCAACGTCGCGCAGCGCAACAGCGTCTACCAGACGATCGAGCGCCTGCTCCGCGACGGGCTGCTGGCGGTCCGCGAGACCACCCGTGAGGAGAACCGGCCGGAGCGGACGGTCTACGAGGCCACCGAGACGGGCCGGGAGACGCTCAAGCAGTGGATGCGGACCATGCTGTCCACCCCGGCCAGGGAGTTCCCCGAGTTCCCCGCCGCGCTCGCCTTCCTGCCCGTGCTGACGCCGGAGGAGGCGCTGGCGGCGCTGCGGCAGCGGATCGCGGCGCTGGAGGCACGGCTGTCCGCGCTCGACGCCGAGATGGCCGACAGCCTGAGCTTCGTGCCCCGCCTCTTCCTCGTGGAGTCCGAGTATCAGCGGGCCCAGGTCGCCACGGAGCTGGAGTTCGCGCGCGGCCTCGCGGACGACCTGAGCGAGGGCCGCCTCACCTGGGACTTCCAGATCTGACGCGTGCCGGGCTCGCCTGGAGTCCACTCCAGGTACCTAGGGTGGAGGGCATGGAATACGGACACCTTGGCCGCACCGGCCTGCTGGTCAGCAAGCTCTGCCTGGGGACAATGAATTTCGGTCCGCAGACCACGGAAGAGGACTCCTTCGCGATCATGGATCGCGCCCACGAGCTCGGGATCAACTTCTTCGACACCGCCAACGTGTACGGCTGGGTGAAGGGCGAGGGGATCACCGAGAACATCATCGGCCGCTGGTTCGCCAAGGGCGGCGGCCGTCGTGAGCGTACGGTCATCGCCACCAAGCTGTACGGCTCGATGGGCGACTGGCCGAACGAGGAGAAGCTGTCCGCGCTGAACATCCGGCGGGCGGCGGAGGCTTCGCTGCGCCGGATGCAGACCGACTACATCGACGTCTACCAGGCCCACCACATCGACCGGGACACCCCGTTCGATGAGTTCTGGGAGGCCATGGACATCCTCAAGCAGCAGGGCAAGATCCTGTACGTCGGTTCGTCGAACTTCGCCGGCTGGCACATCGCCAAGGCCCAGGAGTCGGCCCGCCGCCGGAACACCCTCGGCCTGGTCAGCGAGCAGTCCCACTACAACCTGATCGTCCGCGCGCCCGAGCTGGAGGTCATCCCGGCCTGTGAGGACTACGGCCTCGGGCTGATCCCGTGGAGCCCGCTGGCGGGCGGCCTGCTCGGCGGCATCCTGCGGAAGATCGACAAGGGCCGCTCGGCGGCCGACCACATCGTCGCCCAGCTGGACAAGCACCGCGACAAGATCGAGCAGTACGAGGCGTTCTGCGACGAGCTCGGCGAGGACCCGGCCAACGTCGGCCTGGCGTGGCTGCTGCACCAGCGGGCGGTCACCGCGCCGATCATCGGCCCCCGCACGGTCGAGCAGCTCGACGGCACGATCCGGGCGCTGGAGATCGAACTGGACGACAAGGCGCTCGCCCGGCTCGACGAGATCTTCCCCGGCTTCAAGACCGCCCCGGAGGAGTACGCCTGGTGATCAGGCGTTGTTGAGCAACGCGCCGACGATCACGATGAGCACGAGCAGCGCGAGCACCGTGGGCAGCAGCCAGCGACGAGGACGATCCACGTCATGGAGCCTAGTCGCGGACTGCCAATGGGTACGCCTCGACCTGCTCGTACCGCACGCTCGCCCCGATGTGGCTGCGTACGAGGTGCACCGACGACACCTCCCAGCGCCGCCCGCCGAAGGCGCTCAGGGCGCCGACCAGGGGTCGCAGGTCGTCGCCGTGGCGTGACCGGGTCCTGGAGCGGGCCAGGGTGAGGTGGGGATGGAACCGCTTGCGGTCCGTCTCCGCCGCCCCGGCCCGCCGGGCGCCGGCCGCCACCGACCCGGCGAGCCTCGTCAGGGCCGGTCCGGCCTCCAGGCCGATCCAGAAGATGCGTCCCCGGGAGGCGGAGGGGAAGGCCCCGGCGCCGCCGAACGAGACCGTCTCGGGGGAATACCGGGCGGCCGCGCGGGCCAGCCGTACGCGTAGCTCGGGCAGCACCTCGTCGGGCACCTCGCCGAGGAAGGCCACGGTCACGTGCCACAGCGCGGGATCGACCCAGCGCAGCTCCGTCCACTCGGCACGTACGGGCTCGACCGCCGTGGCGATCTCCGCCAGCGCCTCAGGCGGCGGCAGCAGCGCCACGAACAATCTGCTCACGTGCCGATTCTTCCCTGACCGCCACGCGTGCCGCGACCATCCGGGTCACCAGCACCGCCAGGCAGACGCCGCACATGCTCAGCACGCCGGCGGCCACGACCGAGACCCGGGGACCGGCCAGTTCGGCGAGCCAGCCCACCAGCGGCGCCCCGATCGGCGCTCCCCCGGTGAAGACCAGAACGTAGATGCCCATGACCCGGCCGCGCATCTCGGGCGAGGCGCCGAGCTGCACCATCGTGTTCGCGGTCGTGTTGACGGTGATCATCGCCATGCCCGCGGGGACGAGCATCAGCAGGAACGCCGCGTACGCGGGCGCGAGCCCGGCGACGACCTGGAACAGCCCGAAGCACAGCGCCCCGGCGATCAGGAACCTGCGGCTCGGCTTGACCCGCCGCGCGGCCAGCAGCGCCCCGCCGAACGCCCCGACGGCGAACGCGCTGGACGCCACGCCGAAGGAGGACGCGCCCGCGCCGAACGCCTGCTTGGCCATCAGCGCGATGCTGGTCGAGAAGCTCTGGGCGAAGATCGCCATGAACGCCACGAGCAGCAGCGGCAGCAGCAGGTCGGGCCGGCCGCCGACGTAGCGCAGGCCCTCCCGCAACTGCCCCTTGCCTCGCGGCACGGGCTCCGGCGAGCGCAGCTCGGACACCCGCATGAGCGCGATCCCGGTGATCACGGCGGCGAACGACGCGGCGTTCAGCACGAAGATCGGGCCGGTGCCCATCCAGGAGATCAGCAGGCCGGCCACCGCCGGGCCGACGACCCGGGCGAGGTTGAAGGTCGAGCTGTTCAGCGCGATGGCGTTCGGCAGGTCACGCCGGCCCACCATCTCGACCACGAACGACTGCCGTGTGGGCACCTCGACACAGGACACCAGGCCGAGCGTGAACGCCATGGCGTACACGTGCCAGACCTGGGCCGTCCCCGTGAGGACCAGCACGCCCATGGTGAGCGCCAGCAGTCCCATGAGCGTCTGGGCCGCCATGAGGATCCGGCGCTTGGGGTAGCGGTCCGCGATCACCCCGCCGAACATCCCGAACAGCATCGTCGGCAGGAACTGCAGCGCCACGGTGACGCCGAGCGCCGAGCCGCGGCCGTGCGCGAGGTCGAGGACCAGCCAGTCCTGGGCGGTGCGCTGCATCCAGGTGCCGACGTTGGAGATCACGCCGCCGGAGGCGAACAGGCGGTAGTTGTAGTTCCGCAGCGAGCGGAACATGCCGCCTACATCGTGGACAGCTTCTCCAGGATCGGCGCCGCCGCTCGCAGCGTCGCCCTCTCCTCCGGCGTCAGGTCCTTGAGCCGCTGCGCCAGCCAGGCTTCCTTGGTCCGGCGCTCCTCCTTGAGCAGCGCCGCCCCCTGCGGCGTCACGCTGACCGTCACCTGCCGGCGATCGGTCGGATGAGGTTTGCGTTCCAGCAGACCCCGGGCCTCCAGCTTGGCGATCACGCGGGTCATCGAGGGCGGCTGCACCTTCTCGTGCTCCGCGAGCTCGCCGGGGGTCATTGCGGTGTGGCGCTCGACGGCGACGAGCGTCGCGAGCTGTGTGGGCGTCAGTGAGTGGTGCGCGGCCTGCTTGCGCATCCGTCGCGTCAGCCGGGCGAGGGACACGCGCAAGGCGGACGCGAGAGCGGCGTCGCTGCGCAAGTTCTGGGCGTTCGTTAGCATGACTCATTACCTTTGCTAACTATATGGCGCATGTCCGCATTCCTCCAAACCGTCCAGCTCTGCACGGGATCGCGACACACCGTACCGGCGCGATCCCGGCCATGGACGATCCCATGAACGATCAAGGCCCGGCCCCCGCGTGGGGGCCGGGCCTCGTACGTGCGTCGCGTCAGGCGAAGTCCTCCGGCGTGAACTCCTTCGGCTCGACCAGGACGAGCCAGTTGCCCTGGTTGTCGCGGATGACCGCCTCCACCCCGTACGGCCGTTCCGAGGGCTCCTGCAGGATCGTCACGCCCTTGGCCGCGAGCTCCTGGCAGGTCTTGCGGCAGTCGTCCACGCGCAGTCCCAGGCCGCCCGCCTGGCCCTTGTCGAGCTGCCTGCGGTAGAAGTCGGCGCCCTCGTCGTCGAGCGGCGGTCCCGGCTTCATCAGCGTGATCTCGAGTTCCGGGTGGTCCGGGTGGTTGATGGTGACCCAGCGGAACCCGTCCATCTGGATGTCGGTATTGGAGACGAAGCCGAGGACGTCCACGTAGAAGTCGCGGGCCTCGTCCTGGTCGCTGCAGTAGAGCGTGATCAAGGAGACGTTCCGAATCATGCGGCAGACGCTACTGCGACCCCTCTGACCTGGGCTTCTCCAAAATTGCCCAATCGTCGTCCCGCTTCGGCGCGCCCCCGAGGTGAAGCACTCCGTTCATGAACAGGTAGCAGCCGGGGACGCGGGGGCCGCCGCGCGCCGCCCACCGGTCTCGGTATTCGCTCGGGCTCTCCCCCACCATCCGGCGGAACTTGGCCGAGAACGAGCCCAGGCTGCTGAAGCCCACGGTCATGCAGACCTCGGTCACGGTCAGGTTGGCGAAACGCAGCAGGTCCTGGGCGCGCTCCAGCCGCCGCCGGGTGAGGTAGCGCATCGGCGTCTCGCCGTACGCCGCCTCGAAGCAGCGGACGAAGTAGAACTTGGAGACCCCGGCGACGGCCGCGAGCCGGTCGAGATCGAGCTCGCTCTGGTAGTCGCGGTCCATGCGGTCCCTGGCCAGGCGCAGCCGCGGCAGCAGCTCCACCGGCACCGTCCGCTGTCCCCTCACGGCCACGTCACGACCCTAGCCCGCCCCACCGACAGATTTCCGCACTTGCCGGGGCGTTCTAACGGTGTTAGGTTGCCATTCTAACGACGTTAGAATGGAGCCGAATGAGCCCGGCCTCACGCATCGACACCGAGGCGATCGTCCGCGCCGCCTTCGACATCCTGGATCGGGAGGGCTTCGCCGCGCTCTCGATGCGCACGCTGGCCGCGCACCTTGAGGTGAAGGCGGCGTCGCTCTACTACCACGTGCCGAACAAGGCGGCCCTGCTCCAGCGGGTCGCGGACCGCGTCGCGCGTCAGGTCGTCGCGTCGTTCGTTCCCGGCCGGCCCTGGCGGGAACTGCTTCACGGCATGGCGCGCGATCTGCGCGAGGCCCTGCGGGCCCACCCCGGGGCGGCGGCCGTCGTCGCCGTGCGGAACGCGTCGCCGGAGGTGTTCGAGAACGCCGTTCCCCTCGTCCTGTCGGCCATGCACGAAGGGCTGCGGCTCACCGACGACGAGGCGCTGCACCTGGTTCAGGCGCTGTACGTCCTGGTGACCGGTCTCGCCCTGGCCGAGTTCGGCGAGACACCGGAGCCGCCGGCCGCACCCGCCGTTTATTACGACGCCTGGTTCGACATCGCCGTCTCGACGTTCCTGGATGGAATCCAGGCGCGGCACGGGGCGTGATCCCCCCGATCCCCGCTCAGGAAGGACTTCCGGCCGTGTTTCTCGCCGCGCTGCTCCTGGTCGTCGCCGCCGACGCCTACTTCGTCCTCACCACGCTCGCCGACCTCTTCCCGTTCAACAACGTGCGGGAGGCGAAGAGGTCGGAGAAGCTGACCGAGGTGGCCGTGAACGGGCCGATCCTGGCGCTCCCCGCCCTGCTGCTCGTCTGGGCGTCCGCGGCAGGACTGCCCGTCCTCGCCTACGCCGGGGCGGCCGTCGAACTGCTCGCGGTCCTCGGCGGCCTGGCCCTGTGGTGGCTGCCGTACCTGGCCGGGGTGACCGTGCCGTGGGCGACGGCGGGCACGGGCGAGACCTGGGCCGCGCTGCACGCGCGCACCTACGCGAAGACCGTCATCGTGCTCCCCCGCCGGGGCGACCGTCCACGGCCCAATCTGGAGCACATGATCCTGCACACGCTCATGCTCACGGCCGCCGCCTGCACGTTCGCCGCCGCCACGGCCCTGTGACGTACGCCGGGCCGCCGGGACACGCGGCGTAGCCGAGGAACAACACGGCCGGCGCGCGAGAGGCCGCCGCGGCGTCGCCACGGCGGCCTCCGTACGGCGCGGATCAGCTCAGGCCGAGCAGGCTCTTGAGGGGCTCCAGCGCGAAGTACACGACGAACAGCGCGCCCACCAGCCACATCAGGGGGTGGAGATCGCGCGCCTTGCCGCGGAACGCCTTGATGGCGATGTAGCTCACGAAGCCCGCGCCGATCCCGGCGGTGATCGAGTACGTGAACGGCATGAGCACGATGGTCAGGAACGCGGGGATCGCGGTCTCGAAGTCGCTGAAGTCGATCTCCTTGACCTGGGTCATCATGAGGAAGCCGACGACCACGAGGGCCGGGGTCGCCGCCTCGAACGGCACGATCTCCGTCAGCGGGGCGAAGAACATGGCCAGCAGGAACAGCACGCCGGTGACGATGCTCGCCAGACCGGTACGCGCGCCCTCGCCGACACCGGCCGCCGACTCGATGTAGGTGGTGTTGGACGAGACGCTGGCCGCGCCGCCGGCCGCCGCCGCGAGCGAGTCGACGAGCAGGATCTCCTTGGTGCGCTCGACGGTCCCGTCCTCCTGGACCAGGTTCGCCTGCCGGCCCACGCCGACGATCGTGCCCATCGTGTCGAAGAAGTCGGCGAGCATGAGGGTGAAGACGAACATCACGGCCGCCAGGCCGCCGATCTTGGCGAAGCTGCCGAACAGGCTGAACTGGCCGAGCAGCGACAGGTCGGGCAGCTCGATGAAGTTCTTCGGCCACGCGGGCACATTGAGCGACCACCCGTTGGGGTTGCTCCCGTCGGGGGTCTGCGGCCCGATCTTGCCGATCGCCTCGACGATCATGGCGAGCACGGTGGTGCCGACGATTCCGAGCAGGATGGCGCCCTTGACCCTGCGGGCCACGAGGAAGGCCGTCACGAGCAGGCCGACGACGAAGACGAGCGTGGGCCACCCGGTCAGCGAGCCGTTGCCGAGCGCGCCCAGCTTGACCGGGACCGTGGTGCCGCTCGCGTCGGGCATGCGCCGGACGAACCCGGCGTCGACGAACCCGATCAA
Organism: Microbispora sp. H10830; assembly: GCF_014161375.1. Taxonomy (NCBI): domain Bacteria; kingdom Bacillati; phylum Actinomycetota; class Actinomycetes; order Streptosporangiales; family Streptosporangiaceae; genus Microbispora; species Microbispora sp. H10830. Next base: position 47,072 of record NZ_JABBWX010000022.1, on the reverse strand, counting down.
CGCGATGAACAGGCCGATGCCGACGCTGATCGCGGTTTTGAGCTGGGCCGGGATCGCGTGGAACACCGCCACCCGGAAGCCCGTCACCACGAGGATCGCGATGACGATGCCCTCCAGCACCACCAGGCCCATCGCGTCTTCCCAGGACATCTGGCTGGCGATGCCGAAGGCGAGGAAGGCGTTCAGGCCGAGGCCGGTGGCCAGGGCGAACGGCACCCGGCCGAAGACGCCCATGATGATCGTGAGGATGCCGGCGGCGAACGCGGTGGCCGCGGCGACCAGCGCGATGTTGGGGTTCGCCCCGTCGCCGAGGAACTGGCCCGTCTTGTCGGCGACGGTGCCGATGATGAGCGGGTTGAGCACCACGATGTAGGCCATCGTGAAGAAGGTGGCGAAGCCGCCGCGGACCTCCTGTCCGACGGAGGAACCACGGGCTGAGATGGAGAAGTATCGATCGAGAAAATTAGGGGTGTTCATGGGGTTCGCATTCACGCGCGCAGAGTCGCAGGCCCTTACCATCCGCGGAAAGAGCCAGGGGAGCAGCGTTGTCCTTTCGTGACTGGTTTGTCATGAAGATACCGGCTCGCTGCCGCGACCTTCTAAGCTGGCTGCCGTGAGCGAGCGCCGGCCGGACCCCATGCCTCTCAGGACGAGGGACACCCTCACGATCCTGGCCGGGACGGCCCTGTGGGTGATCGCCCTGGCCGTCGTGCTGCTGGTGGTCAGACCGGCCGACCCGCGGCCGGTCTGGGTCTGCGTCGCCGGGATCGGGCTCGGCCTGTTCGGGGTCCTGTACATCCGCCGCCGCGACGCCCGGCTGCGCGAGTCCGTCCCCGCCGCCGCCGAAGCCGACGAGTCAGAACCCCGCCGCTCCTGAGGGGCGGAACGCGCTTCGGTCGAGCCCGCCCTCCCTCGCCGTGACGATCGCCTCGCCCGGGTCGTGACCCCGGGCTCGGCGACGATGCCGCTCACGCGGTCGCATACGCTCTCCACCGACAGATGCGGCGCTTGGCCAGGCGAGAGCCGTGGTCGTGACCCGGTCAGCGATCAGCGGGTTCCCACCACGTCAAGTGGGCGGTCGCCTCGGCCACCGGCTCGATGATCTCCCACGCCTCGGCGATCAGCCCGTCGTCGAGCCGCCAGATGTCGACGACCGCGATCTCCGGCCCGGCAGCGGGCAGCCGGCGCCGCGAGTGCATCACGACGTGATCACCGTCGGCCAGCACGTGCCGGATCTCCACCTGCATGCCGGCGAGCGGGACGAGCGCGGCGCGGACGGCGGCGAGCCAATCCGCCTTGGTCCTCGTCGCGTCCGGCCGGTGGTGGACGAAGTCGTCGCTCAGCGACGACGCGAGCGCGTCGACGTCACCGGTCGCGATCAGCGCCTCCAGCGCCTGTCGCACGATGCTCGTGTTGTCTGTGGTCATGTCCTTGGTCGGCATGGCCAGCAGTGTTTCCGCCGTTGGCGTGGATTGTCGATGAAGTGGCATTTCATCGGCGTACGGCCCGCCCAGGAGTAGCATCGGCGGCCATGCACACAGTCGGGGAACTGTTGCGGCGGTGGCGACATCACCGGCGGCTCAGCCAGCTGGATCTCGCGATCGCCGCCGACGTGTCGGCTCGCCACGTCAGCCTGGTGGAAACCGGCAAGTCCCACCCGAGCGCCGACATGATCCTGCGGCTCGCCGAACAGCTCGACGTGCCGCTGCGCGAGCGCAACCGGCTGTTGCTCGCCGCCGGCTTCGCACCCCGCTACGCCGAGCGGCCGCTCGGCGGGGACGCGCTGTCGGCTGCCCGGAGTGCGGTCGGGAGGGTCCTCCGGGCGCACGAGCCGTACCCCGCGCTGGTCGTCGACCGCCGGTGGAACATCGTGATGACCAACAGCGCCCTCGACCCGTTCCTCGCACACGTCGCGCCCGATCTGCTGCGGCCGCCGATCAACATGGTGCGGCTCGGGCTGGACCCGCGCGGGCTCGCCCCGCACATCGTCAACCTGGCCGAGGTGCGTGCGCTGCTCCGTATCCGGATCGGGCGTCAGCTCGTCGTCGCTCCCAGCGCCGAGCTGACCGCGCTCTACGAGGAGCTGCTGGCACCCGGTGCGGGCCGCGAGGACGCGCGGCACCCGGTCGAGGCCGAGATCGCCGTTCCGATGATCTTCCGCTTCGGCGGACGGGAACTGCGGCTGTTCTCGACCACCACCACGTTCGGCACCCCGATGGACGTCACCCTGGACGAGGTCGCGATCGAGTCGTACTACCCCGCCGACGCGGAGAGCGCCGCGTACTTCACCACGCCCGGCCACGCCTCCTTCGACGTCCCCGGGCACCCCGCCTAGATCGAGGCCGTGGGATCGAGGTCGGCCTCGGCGAGCAGCAGGGGGACCCGGGCGGGGTCGCGCAGGAGCGCCGCCACGGCGAGGCGGTCGCCCCACTGGCCGGCCGCCCAGGCGAGGCCCCTGGCCAGGCCGTCGACGCCGGTCGCGTGCACCACGCCCTCGAAGAACCGCCACGGCACCGGCCTGCCGTCCACCAGCAGCTCGTCGTGCTCGACGTACGTCACGGGAGCGCCGGGCAGCAGCGAGCGCACCTCGGGCGGCACGGGCTTCTCGGCGCCGGCCGAGGTGACCGCGCCGGTGACCACCTCACCGGCGAGCGACAGGTCGAGCACCTCCGACAGCGCCTCGGCGAGGTCGAACGGCGCGAGCACGAGCGGCCGGTCCTCGACCAGGGCGAGCAGGTCGGGCGCCTCAACCACGACCGGGCCGTCCTCGACGTCCGCGACCGTGACCGTGCCCTTCAGCACGGCACGTACGGCCTCCGGCGGGCTCACCCGGGCGGGATCGACGGCCGCCAGCGCGATCCACAGGGATCGCAGCTGGGCCCGGTCGACCTCCAGCGACGAGTCGGCCAGCAGGTCGAGCAGCTCTTCCGGGCCGCCGTGCGAGTCGAGCAGTTCGGCGAGGGTGGACCGGACGCCGATCATCTTCAGCGCGTCCTCGTCGATCCCCGCCGGCGCCTCGCCGTACAGGCCGAACAGCAGCGGGTCGCCCGTCGGGAGCCGCAGCTCCGTCGGCTTACGCTCGCCGAGCACCGGGTGCCGCGACAGCCACCAGGCCGTGTACGACGGCACCTCGACGGTCTCCCCCGCCACGAGCACCCGCATGGGCCGCAGAGCGGCGCGCAGCGGGGGCCGCGACAGCAGCGCGAGCGCGCTCGGCCAGTCGGCGACGTACTCCAGGTCGCGTACGGCGGTGAACTCCCTGACCACCGGCGGCACGTCGAGGTCGGGGAGCAGGTCGAGCACGGCCTCCAGCCACTCGTCCTCGAGGTCGAGGTCGTGGTCGCACTCGGCGGGGTCGAGCAGCACGTCGGAATCGTTGGCCACGGCGAAGCCGTCGAGCACCCCGGCCGCCGCCAGCACGTGCGGGCCGAACTTCTCCACCAGGTCGGGGGCGGCGACGCCGAACGGCACCTCGGGGTCGATGAGCCCGGCCAGGGAGCCCTCGGCCAGCAGCAACTCGCCCGCCGCGTACAGCTCGCCGTCGGCGCCGCGCAGCGCCAGGTCGGCCAGCCACGGGGCCTCCCCCGCGGTCAGGCCCGCCGCGTCGACCAGGGCCAGCACGGCCTGGGCCACCGGCTCGGGATCGGCGCTGTTCAGCGACTCGGACACGGCCGCGTGGGTGAGCGGGTCCTCCAGCACCGTACGCGGGGTCGCCTCGGCCGCGCCCAGCCGCAGCAGCAGCGGGTGGACGGCGTCCGGGTGGACGATCCGCAGCCCGAGCGGCGCGAGCAGGGCGGGGTCGAAAGTGCCTGACTCCTGCGACAGCACGAGCGTGCCGCGCGGGCCGCGCACCAGGCGGCCGTCGGCCAGCGGCACGGCGACGGCGCCGATCGCCTCCAGGTCGTCGGCGGGCAGCACCTCGTACAGCGACCGCCACCACGCCGGGTCCTTGTCCTCCACCGCCTCGCCGGACAGCATGTCCACGACGTCGGCCAGGTCGACCCGGCGTACGCCGAGCGTGGTCAGGGCCGGATGCCGCGAGGCCCAGCCCGCCGGCAGCAGCCCGGGGACGATGCCGGCGATCTTCGCCAGGAACCCGGCCGTCCCGTCGACCGCCCGTGCCTGGTTTCCCGGCACCACGCCCTCGGAGATCGTCGGCAGCAGCGGCGTTTCCGGCAGCGCCTTGACGATCTCCCGCCTGATCGCCGCGTCGAGCGCGCCCTTGCCCATCAGGCCGGGCACGAGGTCGAGCAGGTCCGGGGTCGCCGGGAGCTCCCCCAGCAGCCGTACGTACGCCTCGGCGGCCCTGGCGACCAGGAAGTCGGTGAGCGGCCCGGGGGCGACGTGCCGCCGGTCGGTGGTCATCGGGAACGACGCGATCAGCAGGGCGGGCAGGTCGAGCGGCTCGTCGCTCGGCGTCGGCGCGTGCACCACCCTGGGGACGTCAGCGCGGCGGTCGCCGGGGACGGCCCAGCGGACCTCCCAGTAGGGCCGGGCCCGCTCCTCGGTCGGCCGGTCGGCGAACAGCTCGGCCACCTGCTCGGGGCCGAACGTGCCCGACTCGGCGACCACGTGCCAGCCCTCGGCCGAGATCGTACGGGTCCGCCCGTCCACCTCGATCTCGACGCTCTCCAGCGCCGGCATCGACAGCGGCAGCGCGGGCCCCGCCTCCTCCAGCATCCGCCGTACGGCCTGCTCGGCGGCCTGGTCCCGCAGCGGAAGCCGGACGAGCGTGTCGTAACCCTCGGGTACGTCGAGGGAGTCGTCGGAGAACGGCAGCCGCAGCAGCGGGACGTGCCCCTCTCGGCCCTGCAGCTCGGCCGCGAGCTCCGGCTGGGCGGCGACCAGCGCGGCGGTCTCCTCCCGGGACCAGCGCACTCCTCCGGTGGCGCGGGAGGAGACCGAGGGGGTGTCGGTGACCGACACCACGGCGGCGAAGCCGACGCCGAACCGGCCGGCCGCTCCCACCTCGTCCTTCTTGCCCGAGACACGCAGGGTGCACAGGCCCTCCACGCCGCTCTGGTCGAGCGGCGCCCCCACGTTGGCGGCCAGCAGCACGCCGTCGGCGAGCGTCAGCCGCAGGCGGCCCGGCACGCCGGCCCGCAGCGCGGCGTCGGCGGCGTTCTGGGCGAGCTCCACGACCAGCCGGTCGCGGTAGCCGCCGAGGGCGAAGTCCTCCTCGGCGTTGGCGTCCTCACGGAAGCGGGCAGGCGAGGCCGTCCAGGCCGCGAGAACGGTGTCACGCAGGCGCGCGGTATCGAACATGATCAGGCGTGACCCAGGGGTTCGGAGCCGGCCTCGTCCACGGAGCCCGACTCGATGATGTCGTATCCCATGTCGTCCAGGATCGGGGGCGCCGGGTCCATGACCATCGAGGGCACGGTGGTCGCCTCGGAGTGCGCCCCGCAGCCGTGGTCGGCGGACACCACGCGGCCGTCGTCCGGCGCGTACTCGTTGGCGCAGACGCCGAAGCCGAGGCCCAGCGCTCCGGCGAGCGGCCAGTAGAAGCCGCAGGTGGAGCATTGCGCGGGGGCGGCGTGCGCGATCGGGGTGTGCGGTCCTGCCTCACCGGCGGCCCAGCGCCGCGCGGCGAGGTCGCGGCCGAGCACCGACAGGACGCGGGCGCGTCCCAGGCCCAGCTCGAAGATCGCCTGCTTGTCGATGTCCTCGTCGGCGGAGGCGAACCCGGGCACGAGCCGGTCGTCGTCGGCCTCGGCCGGCAGCAGGTCGCCCACGCCGAGGTCACCCGGGCGCAGCCGCTCGTTCCACGGCACCCAGGCGGGAGCGAGCAGCGCGCCCGAGCCGGGCAGCAGCACGGTCTCGCTCACGGTGACGAGGCGGGCGCGGGAGGCCCGGGTGACGGTGACCGCCCAGCGCCAGCCGCGGTAGGCGCGGTCGAGGCACTCGAAGTAATGGGTGACGACCCGGTCGCCCTCGTTGTCGAAGCCCAGGTGCTCTCCCACCTCCCCGGGGCGCGCGATGTTCTCCGCGGCCCGGCGGGCGAGGTCGACCGCCGCCGCACAGGCCTGGTCGACTGGAGTGCTACGGATTCGGGTACGACTCACACTCCATTTTCACCCACGCCGCGAGCGGACCGCACCGGCTCGATGGGCAAATCTTGGAAGGACCCTCGGTGCCTATGGTGAAGATTTGGGCGAAAGTTACGCGTGTTGTGAGAGCGCCGGCGCGGGCGACGCGCCGGCTCACGCACGCCCAGGGAGCGGGCCGCACCGGCCTCGGCCACCTCATCGAGCTGACGGCCGCCCATTCCGCCGGGGACGCGCTGGTCACCGTGGCCCTCGCCGGGGCGCTGCTGTTCGGGCTGCCGGTCGGCCAGGCCCGCGGTCAGGTCGCGGCCTACCTGCTGATCACCATGCTGCCGTTCGCGGTGGTGGCGCCATTCGTCGGGCCGGTGCTCGACCGGCTCCGCTCGGGCCGCCGCTACATCATGGCCGGCACCCTGCTCGCGCGGGGCCTGCTGTGCTGGGGGATGGCCGGCGCCGTCCACACCTCCGACGCGGTCACGCTGTTCCCTTCGGCGCTCGCCGTGCTGGTCCTGTCGAAGGCCTACAACGTGTCCCGGGCGGCGATCATGCCGAGCGTGCTGCCCGCCGACATCCCGCTGGTGACGGCCAACGCCAGGGTCGCGTTGTTCGCGCTGGTGTCGGCCGGCGTGGGTGCCGGCGTGGCCGCCGGCCTGTCGGCCGCCGCCGGGGCCGACTGGGTGCTGCGCGGCGCCGTGCCGCTGTTCCTGCTGTCCGGGGTGTTCGCCGTACGGCTGCCGCGGCACGTGGACGCGCCCGACCTGGAGGAGACCGAGCCACGCCCCCGATGGCGCACCGTGCTCAACCTGGGCCCTGTGGTCGGCGAGGCCATGGGCGCCAACGCCGCGATCCGGGTGCAGTCGGGCTTCCTCGTGTTCTTCCTGCTGTTCCTCGTCCAGGACGGCCACCTGCGCGGCGTGGACCCGAAGGTCGCGCTGGCGCTGCTGGCCGCCGCCGCGGGCGCGGGCGGCCTGGCCGGGGCCGCCGCCGGCTCCTGGTCCCGCTCCCGGTCGCCGCACCTGACCGTCATGGCCACGCTCGCGCTGGCCACGGTCGCGACCGTCGCGGCGGCGTTCTTCTTCACCCTGTGGACCGCCGCCGCCGTGGCCCTCGTGGGCGCGTTCGCCCAGGGCCTCGGCAAGCTCGCGTTCGACGCCATCGTGCAGCGCGAGATCGGCGAGGAGGTGCGCTCCTCGGCGTTCGGCGTCGCCGAGACACTGCTCCAGATCGCCTGGGTCCTCGGCGGCCTGCTGGGCCTGGTGATGTCGCTGTTCGTGGCCGGCCCCGCCGGGTTCGGCGTGATGTCCGCCGCCCTCGCGCTCTCCTTCGGCCGCCTCGTCATGATCCGCCGCCGCAGGCTCGCCGCCCGCGCCGCCACGGCCACCTGAACTCCCCGGCCCGCCGCCCGGACCCGGCCGGGCGGCGGGGGGGACGTACGGGACCTGCCGGGCGATCAGGCGTCGAGGTCGTCGGCGACGGCGCGCAGCACGGTTGCGATCTTCTTGGCGTGCGCGGCGTCCGGGTGCTTGCCCCGCTGGTAGGAGTTCGAGATGTCGTCGAGCAGCTTGATCAGATCCTCGACGATCACGACCATCTCGTCGGGCTTCTTCCGCTTCGCCTTGCCCTTGGTGGCCTTGGCCAGCGTCGGCGGCTGGTCGATCACCCGCACCGAGAGCGCCTGCTGTCCGCGGCGGCTCTCGGCGACACCGAACTCGACCTTCTGCCCGGGCTTGAGCGCCTCGACTCCCTTGGGCAGGGCGGAGGAATGCACGAAGACCTCACCGCCGTCGTCGCGGGTGAGGAAGCCGAAACCCTTGTCGGCGTCGTACCACTTGACCTTGCCACTCGGCACAGGGGTGACCTCGTTCAGACTGTCGTGAAGGTGATGGATGTAGGTTATGCCCACAGACAGGCCCCGTGGACCCACCCAGAGGCGATTGAAGCGTCCCATGACCAGATTGGTGTGGATCTTCCGTCGCGGCGCCGCGCGAACGCGCGAAACCCCTGCCGTACGGGCGCTCCGGCGGCCGGATGAAGGCCCCGCCCTACCATGGAGAGAATGACGGGCACGGACTTCAGCGAGTGGCTGCGCGGCCGTTCCGACGAGCGGCTGCGGGCGCTCGTGGCGGCGCGGCCCGAACTCGTGACGCCCGTCCCCGCGCACATCGACGGGCTGGCCGCGCGCGCCTGCAGCCCCTCGGCCATCGGCCGGGCGCTCGACCGGCTCGACCGGTTCTCACTCTCCGTGCTGGAGACGCTGGCCCTGCGGCCCGGCCCCGCCGATCGCGGGACGGTGCTGTCCCTGCTCCGCCGCGCCGTTCCCGCCGATCGGGACGACAAGGCCCTCGGGTCCGCCCTCGACACCGCGCTCGACGTGCTGACCACCCGCGCCCTGGTCTACGGGCCCGACGACGCGCTGCTGCCCGCGCCGGGCGTGGCCGACGCGCTCGAACCCCCGGCCGCCCTGGGGCCGCCGGCCGTTGAGGTGTTCCGCCACCACCCGCCGGAACGACTCGACGTGCTCCTGCGGGACATCGACCCGGCGTACGAGGGCGGCGGCCGGACCGGCGGTGAACGGCCGGACGGCGGACGGCCGGCCGGGGAGCGGCTCGCGGCGCTGCTGGCCGACCCCGCGACGGTCGCGCGCCTCGTCGGGGAGGTCTCCCCCCAGGCGCGGGCTGCCCTGGACGAGCTCGTCTGGGGCCCGTCGAGCGGACGGCTGCCGAACGCCCGCCGGGAGGTGGACGCCGCGAGCGCCCAGTCGCCCATCGAGCAACTGCTGGCCCGCGGGCTGCTCGGCGCGACCGGGGAGGAGACCGTCGCGCTCCCCCGTGAGGTCGCCCTCGTGCTGCGCGACGGCCGGGTGCACCGCGACCTGTCCCCCGGCCCGCCCGCTTTGGAGGGGCCCGTACGCGACCAGCACCTGGCCGACCGCACGGCCGCCGGGCAGGCGTTCACGTTCGTGCGCACGGTCGAGGAGCTGTGCGAGGTGTGGAGCGTGGACCCGCCGGGCGTGCTGCGCGCGGGCGGCCTCGCCGTACGGGACCTCAGGCGGACGGCCCAGCTCCTCGACCTGCCGGAGTGGGCGGCGGGGCTGGTGGTCGAGGTCGCCCACGCGGCCGGGCTGGTCGCGGCGGGCGAGGGGGAATGGCTGCCCACGGGCGGCTACGACGGCTGGCGGATCAAGGCCACCGAGGACCGCTGGGCCGTGCTCGCCGGCGCGTGGGCCGCGATGGAACGCGCCCCCGGGCTGATCGGCGAACGGGACGACCGCGATCGGCCGCTGAACGCCCTCCACCCCGACCTGCGCAGGCCGGGAGCCGCACAGACGCGGGCGCGCACGCTCGCCGTGCTGGAGCCGGCCCCGCCCGGCCTCGCGCCGACGCCCGAGTCCGTGCTGGCCCGGCTCGCCTGGGAGCAGCCCCGCCGCCGCCCCGCGCTGCGCGACCGGCTCGTACGCTTCGCGCTCCGCGAGGCGGAGCACATCGGCGTGACCGGGCTCGGCGTGCCGGCCACGCACGGCCGGGCCGTGGCCCGAGGCGACGGCACGGCGGCAGGCCTGCTGGCGCCGCTGCTGCCCGAGCCGGTCGACCACGTGCTGCTGCAGGCCGACCTCACGGCCGTGGCGCCGGGCCCGCTGACCACCGACCTCGGCCGCAGGCTCGCGCTGACGGCGGACGTGGAGAGCAAGGGCGGGGCGACGGTGTACCGCTTCTCCGAGCAGTCGGTCCGCCGGGCGCTCGACGCCGGTCATTCCGCCGACGACCTGCTCGCCGTACTGGAACGACATTCGGCCACCCCGGTCCCGCAGCCGCTGAGGTATCTGGTCACCGATGTCGCCCGCCGTCACGGGCGCATCCGGGTCGGCACGGCGTCGGCGTACATCCGGTGCGACGACCCGGCCCTGCTCGACGAGGTGCTCGCGGACAAGCGGGCCCACCTGCTGCGGCTGCGGCGGCTCGCGCCGACCGTGCTGGCTTCCAAGACGTCCAGGGCCGCGCTGGTCGACTCGCTGCGGGCGATGGGGTACGCGCCGGTGGCCGAGTCGCTGGAGGGCGACGTGGTCGTCGCGCGGGCCGACGCCCGGCGGACCGAGGGACAGCTCGCCGCCCGCGTGACCGCGAGCGCCGCGCCCGACCCGGAGGTGCTCGCCGCGGCCGTGCGGGCGATGCGGGCGGGGGACTCGCGGCGGCGGCCCGTGGAGGCGCCGGAGGGCCAGGTGCCCCGCTCCCCCGCGACCGCCACGATCAGCGCGCTGCAGGAGGCCATCCGGCAGGGGGCGCGGGTGTGGATCGGTTACCTCGACTCGCAGGGACACGCCACCAGCCGGATCCTCGAACCGGCCCGGATGGAGGGCGGCTACCTCACCGCGTACGACGAGACCCGGGCGACGGTCCACCGCTTCGCCTTGCACCGCATCACCGGCATCGCCGAGATCGGCCGATGACATATCCGTGGTAAACCTTGATGCCCCCCGTAGTAAAGGATTTCAGGGTGACGACTCCAGAGCAGCCGGGGCAGGGACCCCAGGATTGGCAGACCCCGTCCAATCCCTATGGACCGCCGTCCGGCTCCAACCCCTACGGACAGCAGCAGCAGCACGGGCCGTACGGCCCGCCGCCGGGGCCCGACCCCAACCAGCAGTACGGGCAATACGGCCAGTACGGGCAGCCGGGGCAGTACGGGCAGCCGGGGCAGTACGGCCAGCCGGGCCAGTACGGGCAGCCTGGCCAGTACGGTCAGCCGGGACCGAATCCGTATCAGCAGCAGTACGGCTACTACCCGCCCGGCGGTTACCCGCCGAGGCAGGAGGGCCCGCGCACGCATGCGATCGTGGCCCTCGTCATCAGCCTCGTGCTGGCCTTGAGCTGCTACATCTCCCTGGGCGGCATCACCGGGGCGATCCTGTCCGGGATCGCGCTGAGCAAGGTGGACACCGCGCCGGACCAGTCCCGCAGGCTGCTGAAGTGGACGTGGATCGCCATCGGCATCAACGTCGTCCTGTTCGTGATCGGGATCGGCGCGGTCATCTGGGCCGGGGTCAACGGCTACCTCGACGACTGATTCCCGCGACTGGGACTGATTCGGCCCGGCCTCGTGTTTGATATGCGGTAGCCGTACGAGGGGGAGCAGGCATTGAGTGACGGGCCTCTGATCGTCCAGTCGGACAAGACGCTGCTGCTGGAGGTCGACCACCCGAGGGCGGACGAGTGCCGCAAGGCCATCGCCCCGTTCGCCGAGCTCGAACGCGCGCCCGAGCACGTCCACACCTATCGGATCACCCCGCTCGCGCTGTGGAACGCCCGGGCCGCCGGGCACGACGCCGAGCAGGTGGTCGACGCGCTGATCGGCTTCAGCCGCTATCCCGTGCCGCACGCGCTGCTCGTGGACGTCGCCGAGACCATGGCGCGGTACGGCAGGCTGCGGCTGGAGAAGCACCCCGTCCACGGCCTGGTGCTCACCAGCACCGACCGCGCCGTGCTGGAGGAGGTGCTGCGTTCCAAGAAGATCCAGCCGCTGGTCGGGGAGCGCTACGGCGCCGACATCGTGGCCGTGCACCCCTCGGAGCGCGGCAACATCAAGCAGACGCTGCTCAAGCTCGGCTGGCCGGCCGAGGACCTGGCCGGGTACGTCGACGGCGAGCACCACCCCATCGACCTGCGCGAGGACGGCTGGTCGCTGCGGCCGTACCAGAAGGAGGCGGCCGACGCGTTCTGGCACGGCGGCTCCGGCGTCGTGGTGCTGCCGTGCGGCGCGGGCAAGACGATCGTGGGCGCGGCGGCCATGGCGCACGCCCGCGCGACCACGCTGATCCTGGTCACCAACACGGTCTCGGCCCACCAGTGGAAGCAGGAGCTGCTCAGGCGCACCTCGCTGACCGAGGACGAGATCGGCGAGTACACCGGCACCAAGAAGGAGATCCGCCCGGTCACGATCGCCACCTACCAGGTGATGACGACCCGGCGGCAGGGCACCTACCGGCACCTTGAGCTTTTCGACGCCCGCGACTGGGGCCTCGTCGTCTACGACGAGGTCCACCTGCTGCCCGCGCCGATCTTCCGGATGACCGCCGACCTGCAGGCCCGCCGGCGCATCGGCCTCACCGCCACACTCGTGCGCGAGGACGGCCGGGAGGGCGACGTCTTCTCGCTCATCGGGCCGAAGCGCTACGACGCGCCCTGGAAGGAGATGGAGAACCAGGGCTACATCGCCCCCGCCGAGTGTGTCGAGGTGCGGGTGACGCTCAGCGACGACGAGCGGCTGGCCTACGCCATGGCCGAGAGCGACGAGCGCTACCGGTTCTGCTCGACCACGCCGGCCAAGACGAGGGTGACCGAGGCGCTGGTGCGGCGGCACGCGGACGAGCAGGTGCTGGTCATCGGGCAGTACATCGACCAGCTCGACGAGCTGGGCGAGCACCTGGACGCGCCGGTCATCAAGGGCGAGACCAAGGTCAAGGAGCGTGAGCGCCTGTTCCAGGCGTTCCGCGACAAGGAGATCCGGGTGCTGGTGGTCTCGAAGGTCGCCAACTTCTCCATCGACCTGCCCGAGGCGGCCGTGGCGATCCAGGTCTCCGGCACGTTCGGCTCGCGTCAGGAGGAGGCCCAGCGGCTCGGCCGGGTGCTGCGCCCCAAGGCGGACGGCGGCGGCGCGCGGTTCTACTCGGTGGTCAGCCGCGACACGGTCGACCAGGAGTTCGCCGCGCACCGGCAGCGGTTCCTGGCCGAGCAGGGGTACGCCTACAACATCATCGACGCCGACGACGTGGGCGAGGAGGACCCGGCGCGCTGACCTCCTCGGGTCACGTACGCCGCCGGGCGCGGTAGGCGCTGGCCTTGGCCCGGTTCTGGCACGACAGGTCGCAGAAGCGGCGCGAGGCGTTGCGCGTGGTGTCGAAGAAGACCAGGGAGCACGTCGCGGCCTGGCACGCGCCGAGCCGCGCCCCCTGGCCGACCCCGATGACCATGGCCAGCGCGGTTCCCATGTCGGCGGCCCAGGCGTCCACGAGCGTCGCCTCCGGCCGGTGAAAGGCTAGCTGGAGCGGCTTTCCTGGGTCGCCGTGCAGGGTGGGCACGGCGCCGTGCCGCGCCAGGAGGTCGTTGAGCCCTGCGGCGGCCTCGGGCAGGCGGTCCCCCGCGCCGTACAGCGGGCGCAGCTCGGCGGCGACCTCCGCGAGCCGGTCGGCGTCGGCCGCCGTGAGAGCGCTCGGAGGGCGACCGGCGGCGGCGAGGCCGGCCTGGATCGCGGCCAGCCGTTCGCCGCCCGTCTGCGGTGGTGTGAGACGACGGCCGTGCGTCGACTCGGCGGCGAGGACGTTCACCAGGAGCACGGCGAGCTCCACCCAGCGCCCGACATAACTGTCTATCTCTGATTGACCAGTGATGCGCCACGGCTCTATCGTCACTGTCGTAGCTTATCTAGACAGTGAGGTTTGAGGGATGTCCGTACGCCTGGCCCGCACCATGTGGCACCAGATCGAGCCGGTCCACGCCACGCTCTACTACAGCCCGGAGGCATTCGAGGAGGCCGCCGCGCTCGGCTACGACGTCACGACGCGCTGGCCGAGCTACTTCGCCTGGCGCACCGCGCCGCTGGGCGCGGCGGGACCCGCGCTGGTCGCCGCCACCTACTACAGCTTCAGCCCGAGCATGATCGCGCAGTACGTGCCGGGTGCCTGGGAGACCGCGACACCCGCACAGGTGCTCGACGCGCGGCTGCGGGCGATGGACCGGACGGTGCGCGGGCTCCTCGGCGACCGCATCGACGAAGGCGTCAAGGAGGCGGCCGAGCTGGCGATCAGGGCGGCGGAGAGCGTGGACGTCGCCCACCGGCCGCTCGTCGCGGCCAACCTCGACCTCCCCTGGCCGGAGGAACCGCACCTCGCGCTGTGGCAGGCGTACACGGTGCTGCGCGAGCACCGCGGCGACGGGCACCTGACGGCCCTGCACGCCGCCGGTCTGGACGCCTGCGAGGCCCTGGTCTCCTTCGCCGCGGTCGGGGCGGCCCCAGCGGAGAACTTCGCCGGGCGCGGCTGGAGCGACGAGGAATGGTCCGCCGCGCGCGACCGGCTCGCCGCACGCGGGCTGATCGACGACGAGGGGACGGCCACCCCGGCGGGGCGGGCGCTGCGCGACCAGGTCGAGCGCATGACCGACGAACTGGCGGCGGGCCCGTGGCGGGCGCTCGGCGAGGCGGGGGCCGAGCGGCTGGCCGAGCTCAACCGGCCGTTGCTCGGGGCCGTGTTCGAGTCGGGCCTGCTGCCCGCCGTCACCACGCTCGGCATCGGCAGGATCCAGGCTCCCGAGTAAGGGGCGGCCTGCCCACACGGCCGGCGCTCAGCACGGGGTGTCCGCGACGTCGGCCGGGCCGGTCACCGCGCCGGAAGATAGCTCCGGTCCTCGGCGAAGCCCGCTCCGCTCCCCGAGCCCGGTGAACGTCGTGGACATGACCTAGGTCCAGGAGATGCCCTTGGGCCTTGTCACCACATCACCTCCTCGCGCCTTACCCTCACATGATGCAGTCGTGATGGCGGCAATACCCAGCAGACAAGACGAATCACGCAATATACGCATTTTTCGTCTTACTCCTGGTTTCTCGCTGCCTGTTACCTCGCCCGCCGGTGAGCACTCACGGCTCACATAACGCGGCACATCAGGACAAATCACCCCACTGCATACTGTTTCCCCGGCGGCCTGACGATGGAGCGATCCATCGTCGCCGCCGCAAAGCTTCACGTGCCGGTCATCGGGAGGCGGTCACTGGGCGGCCAGGCCGCCGACGAACAGCACCACCAGCGCGATGACCCAGGCCGCCACCGCGACGCCGTACAGGGACTCGCGCCTGGCGAGCCAGGCGACCCCGGTGGCGCACGCCGCGACCACCCCGACCATCACGGACAGCGCGATCACCGAGGCGATCCGGTCCGCGCAGTCCGGCGACGCTCCCAGGCTCGTCGTGCAGAAGGCCTGTCTGCTCCAGTCGCCGAAGACCGCGAACCCCCACAGCGTGGCGAGCAGCAGGCTCGCCGCCGCCGGGATCGCCGGAGGAACCACGGTGCGCGTCACCCGGGTACAGATACCCGCTCCGGGAAACGACGACACGCGAGAGAAATACCGTTTCGGCATCGCGGTGCCCATCGCTAAGCTCTTGTGCTTCCCGCTTCCACCAGTCCTGTCCCCGTCATGCCCGGAGGAGCTTCCGCATGCCCGGAAATGTGCTCGAAGCCGAGCGCGCCCATCTCGCGGCCTCCCGCGCCGCACTGCGAGCGATGCGCGAGCACGCGCAGTCGCTGTCGGCGGACGCCGCCGGCGACTGGGTGTCCCAGCAGGTTCTGCAGGGCCTGCTCGACCAGCGAGTGGCCGCACTGGCCGACCACCCCGACGCGCCGCTGTTCTTCGGCCGGTTGGACCGCGCGGCCGGCGACGACCTGCCGAGCACGGTCTACGTCGGCCGCAGGCACGTCCACGACGAGAGCAGCCGGCCTCTCGTGATTGACTGGCGCGCCCCGATCTCGCGCGCCTTCTACCAGGCCAGTCCCGCCGACCCCATGGGGGTGGCGCTGCGCCGCAGGTTCGGCTACCAGGGCGGCGACCTCACCGCGTACGAGGACGAACCGCTCGACGGCAGGGCGCTCGGGCAGAGCAGGCTGCTGACCGAGGAGATCGAGCGGCCCCGCACCGGCCCGATGCGGGACATCGTGGCGACCATCCAGCCCGACCAGGACGAGATCGTCCGCGCCGACCTCGGCGTGACCGTCTGCGTGCAGGGCGCGCCGGGCACCGGCAAGACGGCCGTGGGCCTGCACCGCGCGGCCTACCTGCTGTTCACCCACCGCGAGAAGCTGTCGCGCTCGGGCGTGACGATCGTCGGGCCCAACCGGGCCTTCCTCTCCTACATCTCCTCGGTGCTGCCCGCGCTCGGCGAGGTGAAGGTCGACCAGACGACGGTGGCCGGCGTCCTGGGCGACCACGCCCATCCCGAGGACCCGGCGGCGGCGGCCGTGAAGGGCGACGCCCGCATGGCCGAGGTCGTCAAGCGGGCGCTGTGGCTGCACGTCACCAAGCCGGCAGAAGGGGTGCTGTTCACCAAGGGCATCAACCGCTACCGGGTGCCCGATCACGAGATCCGCGAGATTGTCGCCTCGCTGCGCGGCACGACGAGGTACGGCCCGGGCCGCGCCACCCTGGCCCAGCGGCTCGCCCACGCCGTGCTCGTGCAGATGGAACGGCGCGGCGAGTCGCCCGACGACCGGGTGCAGGACGCGGTGGCCCGGTCGAAGCCGGTCAAGGCCGTGCTGGACGCCGTCTGGCCGAAGCTCGCCCCCGAGCAGGTGCTGTTCCGGTTGCTGTCGGACCCCGAGTTCCTGGCCAAGGCGGCCCGGTCGGACCTCTCGCCGGAGGAGCAGCAGCTCATCGTGTGGCGCAAGCCGTACAAGTCGCACCGGTCGGCCAAGTGGACGGCCGCCGACGCGGCGCTGCTGGACGAACTCGGCGACCTGATCGAGCGGACGCCGTCGCAGGGCCACCTCGTGGTGGACGAGGCGCAGGACCTGTCGGCGATGCAGTTGCGCGCGCTCGGACGCCGCTGCCGCACCGGCTCGGCGACCGTGCTCGGCGACCTCGCCCAGGGCACCACGCCCTGGTCGGCGCGTTCGTGGAAGACCGTGCTCGACCACCTCGGCCAGCCCTCGGGCGAGGTCACCGAGCTCACGCTGGGCTTCCGCGTGCCCCGCGAGGTCCTCGACTTCGCCGCGCGGCTGCTGCCCTCCGTCGCGCCGGAGCTCGCCCCGCCGCGCTCGCTGCGTCCCGGCGCCGGCTCCCTGTCCGTACGCCGAGAGAGCGACGTCGCCGCCGCACTCCCCGAGGCCGTACGGCAGGCCCTCGCCCAGGAGGGCTCCATCGGGGTCATCGCGGCGGACTCCGGCCTTCCCGCGCTCTCTGCGGCCCTGGAGGCCGCCGCGGTGCCGCACACGGTGCTGGGCCCCGACTCGACGGGCGACGACCGGGTGCTGCTGGTGCCGGCGACGCTCGCCAAGGGCCTGGAGTACGACCACGTGATCGTGGCCGAGCCGGCCGCGATCGCGGAGGCCGAGGAGCGCGGCCTCGCCCGCCTCTACGTGGTCCTCACCCGGGCGGTAACGTCACTGACCGTCCTGCACAACCGCGATCTTCCCGAGGAGCTGCGATGACCTCCCCCGGCGTACGCGTCCGCCACGGAGCGCTCGACGACGTCCCGGCCGTGCTGCGGTTCTGGCTGGAGGCCGCGGAGAACACCGACAGGCACGACGACTCCGGCAAGGTCGTGGCCCTGATCGAGCGCGATCCCGAGGCGCTGCTCATCGCCGAGATCGACGGCCGCATCGTCGGCACGCTCATCGCCGGGTGGGACGGCTGGCGCGCCCACCTCTACCGGCTCGCCGTGGACCCCGCCCACCGGCGCATGGGCATCGGATCGCTGCTGATCCGGGCCGCCGAGGAGCGGTTCCGGAAGTTCGGCGCGTTCCGTGCCGACGCGATGGTCCTGCACGACAACGCCCTGGCGCACCACGCCTGGACATCGGCGGGCTACACGATGCAGACCGACTGCGCCCGCTGGGTCAGGCGCCTCACCTGAGGCGCACAACGGGAAAGGGCGGCTCCCCCGAGGGGGAACCGCCCTTCCGTTGAGACGAAGCAGGCAGATGGATCAGAAGTCCATGTCGCCGCCGCCGGGCATGGCGGGGGCCTTCTCCTTCTCGGGCTTCTCGGCGATGACGGCCTCGGTGGTCAGGAACAGCGCCGCGATGGACGCCGCGTTCTGCAGCGCCGAGCGGGTGACCTTGGCCGGGTCGATGATGCCGGACTCGAACATGTTGACGTACTCGCCGGTCGCGGCGTTGAGGCCCTCACCAGCCGGGAGGTTGCGGACCTTCTCCACCACGACGCCGCCCTCGAGGCCGGCGTTGACGGCGATCTGCTTCAGCGGCTCCTCGAGGGCCTTGCGGACGATCGCGGCACCGGTGGCCTCGTCGCCGTTGACCTCGAGCTTGTCGAACGCGTTGGCGCCGGCCTGCAGCAGGGCCACGCCACCGCCGGGGACGATGCCCTCCTCGACCGCGGCCTTCGCGTTGCGGACGGCGTCCTCGATGCGGTGCTTGCGCTCCTTGAGCTCGACCTCGGTGGCCGCGCCGGCCTTGATGACGGCGACGCCGCCGGCCAGCTTGGCGAGGCGCTCCTGGAGCTTCTCGCGGTCGTAGTCGGAGTCGGTGCGCTCGATCTCGGCGCGGATCTCGTTGACCCGGCCGGAGATCTGCTCGGCGTCACCGGCGCCGTCGACGATCGTGGTCTCGTCCTTGGTGATGACGACCTTGCGGGCGCGGCCGAGCAGGTCGAGGGTGGCGTTCTCGAGCTTGAGGCCGACCTCCTCGGAGATGACCTGGCCACCGGTGAGGATGGCGATGTCGCCCAGCATGGCCTTGCGGCGGTCGCCGAAGCCCGGAGCCTTGACGGCCACGGACTTGAACAGGCCGCGGATCTTGTTGACGACCAGGGTGGCCAGGGCCTCGCCCTCGACGTCCTCGGCGATGATGACCAGCGGCTTGCCGGACTGCACGACCTTGTCGAGCAGCGGCAGCAGGTCCTTGTTCGCCGAGACCTTGGAGTTGACGATCAGGATGTACGGGTCCTCGAAGACCGCCTCCATGCGCTCGGGGTCGGTCACGAAGTAGCCGGACACGTAGCCCTTGTCGAAGCGCATGCCCTCGGTGAGCTCCAGCTCCAGGCCGAAGGTGTTGCTCTCCTCGACGGTGATGACGCCTTCCTTGCCCACCTTGTCCATCGCCTCGGCGATGAGGGCGCCGATCTCGGTGTCGGCGGCGGAGATGGAGGCGGTGGAGGCGATCTGCTCCTTGGTCTCCACGTCCTTGGCGAGCTTCGACAGCTCCTCGCTGACGCGCTCGACGGCGGCCTCGATGCCCTTCTTCAGCGCCATCGGGTTGGCGCCGGCGGCCACGTTGCGCAGACCCTCGCGGACCAGCGCCTGGGCGAGCACGGTAGCCGTCGTGGTGCCGTCACCGGCGACGTCGTCGGTCTTCTTCGCGACTTCCTTGACGAGCTCGGCGCCGATCTTCTCCCACGGGTCCTCGAGCTCGATCTCCTTGGCGATGGAGACACCGTCGTTGGTGATCGTGGGGGCGCCCCACTTCTTCTCCAGCACGACGTTGCGGCCCTTAGGGCCGAGGGTCACCTTCACGGCGTCGGCGAGCTGGTTCATACCGCGCTCGAGACCGCGCCGGGCGTCCTCGTCAAACGCGATCATCTTGGCTGCCATTAGGCTAGACCTCCCAGTAGCAGGGTGTCTTCAACGGACCGAGCCGACGCCCGCGACGGCGCGGACCCGCTATCCCTGCGCGGGCCCCATCGCCCCGATCCCGGTTGTTGTCACTCTCGACCTCAGAGTGCCAAACAAGTATTTAGCACTCTACCCCTGCGAGTGCAAGCGGAAGCCTCGCTGACCAGCTTGGACGTTATGTCCAGATCGGCGAGCCGACGGCAAGCGGGAGACACCAGGCGAGCCCAGGAGCGCGCCTCCGGCACGACCCGGTGGGTGTGGGCGCCCCGACGGCGAAGCGGGCGGCACGGCAAGCGGAAGGCCCGGCACGCGGAAGGCCCGGCACGCGGAATCCGCGGCCGGGCCTTCCAAGGTCGATGACGGGATCAGACGGCCCGTACGGCCTCCGCCTGCGGGCCCTTCTGACCCTGCGTGATGTCGAACTCAACCCGCTGACCCTGCTCGAGGGCCTTGTAGCCGTCCATCATGATTGCCGAGTAATGGACGAACACGTCCTTACCACCGTCTACCGCGATGAAGCCGTAGCCCTTGTCCGCGTTAAACCATTTGACGGTGCCCTGCGCCACTTCCGACTCCTCTTGCTGGGCTGGGGACCACACCCAAGAAGCCCCCGGTTTTGTCGATCGTCCTCGACCATACCCGTGTCAAGGCGTAGGACAACAGAGTCAATCCGCAAACTACTACTTGGCGTTCGCTCAAAGCAGGAACGAAGAATATTCACTTTGCTGTTGAATAGTTGAGAGCTGCACCATTTGTCATGGCCTCGCATGACTTCTTCATCGATAGAAGCGCATGTCAGGTGCTCGGCCCCGGCGCGGCGACTCAGCCTCCGGCGACGGCGGGGATGACCGAAATCTGCACCCCGTCCGGCGTGGCGGTGTCCAGACCATCGGCGAATCGGACGTCCTCTTCCCCGACGTAGACGTTGACAAAACGCCGGATCTTACCCGTCTCGTCCAGGATGCGCCCGCCGATGCCGGGGTAGTCCGCGTCCAGCTTCTGCAGGACCTCGCGGAGCGTTCCCCCCTCCCCGCTCACCTCCGCGGCGCCGTTGGTGTACGTCCGGAGAATCGTCGGAATCCGCACGGAAACGCTCATTGTTCGCTCGCTTTCGTTACTGCCGATGGACCTTTTGAAACGCTTTCAGTTGGCGAATGCCACACGGAAGGCGTCGAGAGAGGGACGGATGACCGCGGCGGGGCGGGCGTGCTCGGCCACCGCGTCGAGCGTCTTGAGCCCGTCGCCGGTGTTCAGCACCACGGTCTCGGCGTCGGGGTCGAGGCGGCCCTCGCGCACCAGCTTGCGCAGCACGCCGACCGTGACGCCGCCCGCGGTCTCGGCGAAGACGCCCTCGGTCCTGGCCAGCAGGCGGATCGCCTCGACCACTTCCTGGTCGTTCACGTCCTCCACCGCGCCGCCCGTCCGCCGCGCGATGTCGAGCACGTACGGCCCATCCGCCGGGTTGCCGATGGCGAGGGACTTGGCGATGGTGTCGGGCCGCACCGGCTGCACCACGTCCTGCCCGGCCTTGAACGCCTGGGAGACCGGCGAGCAGCCCTCGGCCTGCGCCCCGAAGATCCGGTAGGGCCGCTCCTCGACCAGCCCCAGCTTGATCAGCTCACGGAAGCCCTTGTCGATCTTTGTGAGCTGCGAGCCGGAGGCCACCGGGATGACGATCTGGTCGGGCAGCCGCCAGCCGAGCTGCTCGGCGATCTCGTACGCCAGCGTCTTGGAGCCCTCGGCGTAGAAGGGCCGGAGGTTGACGTTGACGAAGCCCCACTTCTCGCCCAGCTCGTCGCCGATGAGCTCGGAGCAGAAGCGGTTGACCTCGTCGTAGTTGCCGTCGATGGCGACCAGGCGGCCGCCGTACACGGCGGCCATCGTGACCTTGGCCGGCTCCAGGTCGGCGGGGATGAACACGCAGGAGTCCAGCCCGGCCCGGGCGGCGGCCGCGCTCACCGCGCCGGCGAGGTTGCCGGTGGAGGAGCACGACAGGGTGTGGAAGCCGAAGTTGCGCGCGGCCTCCAGCGCGATCGCGACGACCCGGTCCTTGAAGGAGTGGGTCGGGTTGCCGGAGTCGTCCTTGACGTGCAGCGACCGAAGGCCCAGCTCGGCCGCCAGCCTGTCGGCCTTCACGAGTTTGGTCCAGCCGGGCTGGAGGTTGGGCTTGGCCGCCACGCCGGCGGGAACCGGGAGCAGGGAGCGGTACCGCCAGATGTTCGCCGGGCCGGACTCGATGTCCTCCCGCCGAACCTCGCCGAAGTCGTACGCCACCTCAAGGGGGCCGAAACACTCCGTACAGGCGAAGATCGGGCCGAGATCGTAAAGAGCGCCGCATTCGCGACACGAAAGACCGGTGGCGGGGCCGAACTCGACGGTGTTCGCGGCAGTGACGGGGTTCGCGGCAGTGCTGGTGTGCGCCATGAAGCGAGGCCTTTCCCTCATCTTCGCTCGCGACCACCCTGGCCGCGAGCCGGAATTGGCACCTGTCCCGGCCGGGCCTCGTGGGCACGAGTTCGACACCGGGGAGGTTGCCGGGGCTTCGCAGGGCCGGTCCCTCCACCCCTCTGGATGAGCATGTTCAGTTGTAGGACCTTCCGAGAAAGGTCCCTAGCACTGTACCCCGGCGTCCCCGGTGTCCGTTCCCGCGTCTCATATAGCGAGACGATCTGTATCAGCCGTACGCCTCGCCGAGGGCACTCTGCACGTACTTGCGCGCCTGATGGATACGGGACTTGACCGTCCCGAGGGGGATCTTCAGCTGGTCGGCGACCTCCGCGTAGTCGAGCTGGCAGATGTCGCGCAGCACGAGCGCCTGGGCGAGGTCGGGCCGCTCGGCCTCAAGCGCCTCCATCGCGTCGAGCAGGTCGAGCCGCGACCCCGCGATGACGCTGACCCGCCGGGGATCGGGCCGCTGCTCGGGCAGCTCCTCCGCCTGCTCCGACGAGCGCCGCTTGAGCGAGCGGTAGGTGGTCCTGGCGCAGTTCACGGTCACGATGTGCAGCCAGGTGCTGAACTTGGCCCGGCCCTCGAACCTCGCGATGTTGCGCGCCACGGCGAGCAGCGTGTCCTGCGCGGCCTCCTCGGCGTCCTGCCGATACGGTAGAAGCCGCTCACAGTGCCGCAGCACGTCGGGCTCGATGCGCCGCAGCAGTTCACCGAGCGCGCGATGGTCCCCCTGGGCAGCCGATCGGGCCAGGTCCTCGGTCGTGTCGTCCAGTGCCATGCCGTATCCAGCCCTTCCGCGATCGGTTGACATCCTATTGACGGAGGTCGGCTTTTATTAATCTTCCGGCATGCGCGCCCGCTCTGATCGAGGGAACCCCAAGATGAGCAGCACCGTTCTGATCGCGTCCAACCGGGGCCCGGTGTCCTTCACGCTGTCGGACGACGGTGGCCTGACCATGCGCAGGGGCGGGGGCGGGCTCGTCTCCGGCCTGTCCGAGGTGGTCAGGGACACCGACGTCCTGTGGGTCTGCGCGGCGCTGTCGGACGGCGACCGGGGCGCGGTGCGCCAGGCGCCCGGCGGGCGGCTCGACCGGGCCTTCGACACCGGACCGATCCGCATGCTGGACATCCCGCCCGCGGTCTTCCACCGGGCCTACAACGCCGTGGCCAACTCGACCCTCTGGTTCGTCAACCACCTGCTTTACAACACGCCCTTCGCCCCCGAGTTCGGCACACGGTTCCGCCGCGAGTGGGAGTCGTACCGCACGTACAACGGGGCCTTCGCACTGGCCCTGGCGGAGGAGGCGGCCCACCGGGCGCGCGTCATGGTGCAGGACTACCACCTGACGCTGACCCCGGCGATGCTCCGGGTCGAGCGGCCCGACCTGCGCATCGCCCATTTCTCGCACACGCCCTGGGCGCCGCCGGAATATTTCGCGCTGCTGCCCGAGGACGTCGTGGCGGAGGTTCTGACCGGCATCCTCGGCGCCGACCACGCCGGATTCCTCACCGCGCGCTGGGCCCGCGCCTTCATGGACTGCTGCGAGACGCTGCTCGGGGCCCGGGTGGACCACGCCGCCCGTACGGTGACGCACGACGGGCGGACCACCAGGATCGGCGTCCACCCGCTCGGTGTGAACGGCGAGGCGCTGCTGGCCCGGGCGGCCGAGCAGGACGTCGAGTCGCACATGACCGTGATCAGGGACCTCGTGGGCGACCGCAAGCTGATCGTGCGCATCGACCGCACCGAGCTGTCCAAGAACATCGTGCGCGGCCTGCGGGCCTACCAGGAGTTCCTGGCCGCCCATCCCGAGTGGCACGGCCGGGTCGTCCACCTCGCGTTCGCCTACCCCTCCCGCCACGACCTGCCGGAGTACCGCGAGTACACGGCGGCCGTGCAGCGCTGCGCCAAGGAGATCGAGGACGAGTACGCGACCGAGGACTGGGACCCGCTGATCCTCAACGTGAACGACGACTACCCGCGCTCGCTGGCCGCCTACCGGATGGCCGACGTCCTGCTCGTCAATCCGATCAGGGACGGCATGAACCTGGTGGCCAAGGAGGGCCCGATCCTGTCGCCCCGGTGCGCGCTGGTGCTGTCCCGCGAGGCGGGCGCGGCGGCCGAACTGGGGGCCGACTCCCTGCTCGTCAACCCCTACGACGTGTCCGGCACGGCGGCGGCGCTGTACGCGGCGCTGACGCTGCCGGAGCAGGAGCGGCTCACGCGCGGCCTGCGGCTGCGGGAGGCCGCGACCGCCCTGCCGCCCCAGCGCTGGTTCGAGGACCAGCTCGCCGCGCTGCACTGACTAGGTGCCTGCGCCCGTGCTGACCCGATACCGGCGCACGTGCTGAGCGCCATGGCGGGTGGCCGGCTCTCGTTCTCGATGATCTGCTGCGCTACCCTTGCCTGGTTTTGGACCGCAACATAAAGGTCACCAGGGACAGCCCCACCTGGTTGATCTATCTCCAGCTCGCCACCTTCGCCACCTACCTCTACGGCCTGTCGGCCGCCCTGCCCCTCCTGCGCGCCGAACTCGGCGTGTCCCAGGCCGTCGCCGGGTTGCACGGCACCGGGATGGCACTCGGCGGCATCGCAGGCGGGCTGGCCCTGCCCGCGCTGACCAGGCGGTTCGGGCGCCGTGTCGTCACCTGGGCCGGTTTGACCGGGATGAACGCCGGGGTGCTCCTCGTCGCGTTCGGGCACGCGCTCCCGTTCACGCTGACCGGTTTCACCCTCGCCGGCTGCTGCGGCTCGACGGCGTTGTACGTGATGATGGCGGTGCTCAGCGACCACCACGGCCCGGCGGGAGCGGCCGTCATCAGCGAGGCCAACGCGGTCGCCGTGACCGCCGGAATCGCCACCACCTACGCCTTCAGTGTGGTGGCCCAGTCGTCGGCCGGCTGGCGGCCCGCGCTGTTCGTGCCGGTGGCCTCCACCCTCCTGCTGACCCTGCTCATGGGCCGGGTCTGGGTGCCGCCGGTGCCCACCCCGCCGCCGTCGTCGTCCGCGGCGGGGGCGGGAGGATCGGGCGGCAGGGTGCCGTACGGCTGGCGCTTCCACGTCGCCGGGGTGGTCCTGCTGTGCTGCGTGGCCCTCGAGTTCGCCTTCAACCTGTGGGCCGCCGAGTTGCTCTCCCAGCGGACCGGGCTGTCGCCCGGTATGGCGGCGACCGGGCTGACCGCGATGCTGGCCGGCATGGCGGCGGGCCGGTTCGGCGGCGCCCGGCTGGCCCTGCGCTTCGCGCCGGGGTCGGTGCTGCTGGGTTCGCTCGGGGTGACCCTGGCGGGCTGGGCGCTGTTCTGGACCGGGACCTCGGCACCGGTCTGCTACGCCGGGCTCGCGCTCAGCGGGCTCGGCATCTCGGTGCAGTTCCCCATGGGCCTCACGCGCATGATCGATGTGTCGGGAGGCCGGCCTGACCAGGCGTCGGGCACGGCCTCGATCTGGGCGGGCGTGGGCTCGGGCAGCGGGCCGTTCGTGCTCGGCGCGCTGGGCGACGGCTTCGGGACGCACACGGCGTTCCTGCTCGCGCCCGCCCTGATCGTGATGGCCGCGGGAGGAGCGGCCGCGTCCAGGACGCGTTCCTGAATGTCCGGGCCACTCAGGAGGCCGCTCGGAAGACCGTTCGGAAGACCGTTCGGAAGGCCGGTCAGTTCCAGGTCGCGTTCTTGAGGATCGCGCTCAGCTGCGGGTGGTCCCACTGGTCGAGGACCAGGATCTTCGACGTGGGCAGATACCACTCGCGCTGGTTGTAGTGCAGCTTCACCCGCCACTTCTTGTCGACGCAGGTCGCCGCCCACTTGTGGTAGTCCGCCTTGTGGCCGGGCCCGACCTGCCGCAGCCCCTTGTCCGCGACCTTCCACTCGCCCTTGTACAGCTTGTAGCTCTTGGGACAGATGCTGACGTCGGTCGCGGGGTCGTAGCCGTACTTCGACTTGTACGCCTGGAACGTGCGGAGCCCGATCTTGAGCGCCTTCGGGCCCAGCACCCAGAAGCTGTGACATCCCCAGTCGCGGAACCCGAAGTCCTCGGTGCCGTAGGTGGGGCACGAGCCGGTGATGACCCGCACCCAGTCCTTGTCGTCCTTGGCCACCTTCCACGACTTGGGGATCGTGAGAGTCAGGCCGCTCCGCAGACGGACCTGCTTGGTGCCGCCGCTTTCGCTCGCGAACGCCGCAGCCGGAGCCGTCAGGGTCGCCGCCAGCACGGCCAGGCCGGCCGCCGCGGCCGAGATCGTCTTTCTGAACATGTCCGGCACACTAGGCGCGGTCGCTTGCGGACGACTTGCGGCCTGATGGACAAATTGTCACCAAACGCCGTGTCAGTTCCACGTGGCGTTCTTGAGTATCGTGCTCAGGCCCGGCGTCCCCCACTGGTCGATCACCAGGATCTTCGACGTCGGCAGGTACCACTCGCGCTGGTCGAAGCGGGCCTTGACCTTGCCCGAGCTCATGGTCCCGCAGGTGCCCGCCCAGTCGCGGTAGTACGCCTTGTGGCCCGGCCCGACCTGCCGCAGCCCCTTCTCGGCGAGCGTGGTCCGGTGGATCCAGAGGTTCTTCTTCACCGGGCAGGGCCCGACGTCGGTGGCCGGGTAGAACGGGCCGTCCGGCGTGTACTTCTGGAACAGCTCATGGCCGATCTTGATGGCCTTGGGCCCCATGACCCAGAAGCTGTGGCAGCCCGAGTCGCGGAAGCCGTACATGTCCGTGCCCTTGGTCGGGCACGAGCCGGTGATGACGCGCAGCCAGTCCTTACGGCTGTCGTCGACCTTCCAGGACGACGGGATCCTGAGAGTCAGGCCCTTGCGCAGGTGCAGCGGCTTGGTGGCCCCGCGGTCGTTCGCGAACGCCGCCGCCGGAGCCGCCAGGGACGCCGCGAGCACGGCCAGGCCGGCCGCCGCGGCCGAGATCGTCTTCCTCATGCCCGGGACGTTACGCCCGGCCGCTTGCAGATGGCTTGCCGAGTGTTGCCACCAGGTCGCCGAGGAAGGCCACGACGCCGTCGGGCCCGTCCACCACCACGTCGGCGCGCTCCGCCAGGGCGGTCACCTCCGTGGACCCGCTGCACACCCGCACGCCGGGGATCCCGGCCGACTCGACCGCGTCGAAGGCGGCGAGATCCCCCAGGTCGTCGCCGACGAACATGACCGAGCGGGCGTCCCGCTCGGCGAGGAAGGCCGATAGGGCCCTGCCCTTGTCCATTCCGGCCGGCCGCAGCTCCAGCACCATGCGGCCCGGCTCGACCGCCAGCCCGGCCTCCTCGGCCAGCGCCGCGACCGGCCCGCGCAGCGCCTCCAGCGCTCCCGCGGGGTCGGCGCACCGCCGGGTGTGCACGGCGACGGCCCGGTCCTTGTCCTCGATCCACACGCCGCCGAACCCAGCGCCTTCCAGCCCTGCCGCGAGCTCGGGCAGCCGGGCGCGGACGAGGTCCAGCCCCGGCGGCGGTGGCGGGGCCGTCAGGCGGCCGTCCTCCCAGCGTTCCAGTCCGTAGTGGCCGAGGATCACCAGGCCGGGCACGTCGGCGAGGGACGGCCCGCCGGAGACCTCTCCGAGGGCGAGAGCCGTACGCGGCGGACGGCCGGTGACGATCACGACGGCGCGCACCAGCGGGGCGAGGGCGGCCAGCACACCGGGCACGCCGGGATGCACGCGGGCGGCGGCCGGGTCGGGCACGATCGGGGAGAGCGTGCCGTCGTAGTCGAGCCCGATCACGGCGCCGGCCGGATCGGCGACGATCGCGTCGAGTCCTGCGTGCGCGGGCAGGGTCATGGCCATGGCCTCACTCCGAAGGGGGTCACGTGCGTACGCCTCGACGGCCTCATGCCCCAGGAACGGGGCTCATGCATGCGATGGGGAAAGCGAGGGGTCAGGAGTTCAGTCCGAAGCGCCGGGCCGAGCGGTCGCGCCGCCGGCCGGCCCTCATCCGGCGCAGCCGCTTGACGAGCATGGGGTCGTGCTCCAGCGCCTCAGGCCGGTCGATCAGCTCCCCGAGTAACTGGTAGTACCGGGTCGCCGAGATGCCGAAGGCCTCCCTGATCGCCTGCTCCTTGGCGCCCGCGTAACGCCACCACTGGCGCTCGAACGCGAGCATCTCGCGGTCGCGGTCCGAGAGGTCGAGCCCGTCGCCGCCGGCCGGTTCGGTGTCCATCGGCTCCTCCTCGATCGGCTCGCGGGCCTGTCCCATGGTAATGCCAAGCCCGGGAGACGAACCCGGGGTGTTCAGGCCGGGCAGGACGGACGTAATGTCACGTGGTGTGAGCTCTGTAATCACGCTTCTGACCGACTACGGGCTGGAGGACGGGTTCGTCGCCGCGTGCCACGGCGTGATCGCGGGCATCGCTCCGCAGGCTCGGATCATCGACGTGGGTCATCTCGTCCCCGCCGGGGACGTACGGCGCGGCGCGGCCATCCTGGCGCAGGCCCTGCCCTACCTGCCGGCCGGTGTCCACCTCGCGGTGGTCGATCCCGCCGTGGGCGGAAACCGGCGCCCGGTCGCCGTCGAGGCGGGGGGACGGGTGTTCCTCGGCCCCGACAACGGCGTCCTGTCGTGGGCGGTCCGCGCCGCCGGGGGCGCCGAGGCCGCCTACGAGATAACGAACAAGGACCTGTTCCTGGCGAACGTCTCGCCGACGTTCCAGGGCCGGGACCTGTTCGCGCCGGTGGCCGCCCACCTGTGCACCGGACGCGCGGTCGCCGACGTGGGGCCGCCGATGCCGGTGGACCGCTTGGTGACCCTGCCCGCGCCGACCTGCCGGTTGCGGGACGGCGCCGCCGAGGGCGAGGTGCTGTCGGTGGACAGGCACGGCAACGTCCAGTTGTCGATCACCGCCTCCGACCTGGCCGAGCTCGGCGTACGGCTCGGCGACACCATCGCCGTGTGGCTCGGGCGCCGCCAGGTCGCCGTGCCGTTCCGGGAGACGTTCACCGCGGTGCCGCCCGGCGACCTGGTGGCGTTCGCCGACTCCGCCGGCCTGGTCGCGATGGCGATCAACGCCGGGGACGCCGCCGACCGCCTGGGTCTGCCCCCGGGCGCGCACGTACGGCTGTCGCCCGGGCGCTGACCCGGCCGGTCCTACTGGGCGTTCACCACGTCGCGGACCTCCGCGAAGTGGCAGGCGCTGGGGTGGTCGCTGCCCGGACGCGCCTCGAGCGCGGGCGTCTGCTCGGCGCAGATGTCCTGCGCCTTCCAGCACCGCGTGCGGAAGTGGCAGCCCGAGGGCGGGTTGGCCGGCGAGGGCGGGTCGCCCTGCAGGATGATCCGCTGACGGGTCTCCCGGCCCTCGGGATCGGGCACCGGCACAGCCGACAGCAGCGCCTGGGTGTACGGGTGCGTCGGACCGTCGTAGATCTCGGCGTCACGGCCCAGCTCGACGATCTTGCCGAGGTACATCACCGCGACCCGGTCGGAGATGTGGCGGACCACCGACAGGTCGTGCGCGATGAAGATGTAGGCGAGGTCGAACTCGTTCTGCAGCCGCTCCAGCAGGTTCATGACCTGGGCCTGGATCGACACGTCGAGCGCGGAGACCGGCTCGTCGCAGATGATGATCTCAGGCTGGAGCGCCAGACCGCGGGCGATGCCGATGCGCTGGCGCTGGCCGCCGGAGAACTGGTGCGGGTAGCGGTTGATGTGGTCGGGGTTGAGGCCGACCACCTCGAGCAGTTCCTGCACCCGGCGCCGCCTGCCGCCCTTCGGCACGACGTCCGTGTGGATCTCGAACGGCTCCCCCACGATGTCGCCGACGGTCATCCGCGGGTTCAGCGAGGTGTAGGGGTCCTGCATGACCATCTGGATGTTGCGCCGCATCCGCTTGAGCTCGGCGCCCCTGGCCGTGGCGATGTCCCTGCCGCGGACGCGCACGGAGCCCGAAGTGGGCCGCTCCAGCGCCATCAGCAGCTTGGCCAGGGTGGACTTGCCGCAGCCCGACTCGCCGACGATCCCGAGCGTCTCACCGCGGTGCAGGTCGAAGGAGACCCCGTCGACGGCCTTGATCGCGCCGATCTGCCGCTTGACGACGATGCCCTGAGTGAGCGGGAAGTGCTTGACCAGGTCGCGGACTTCGAGGATCGACTCAGCGTTCGGCTTCATCGATGACCTCCCTCCAGTAGTGGCAGGCGCTGCCGCGGGTGCCACTGATCGTGTACAGCGGGGGAACGTCGGTCACGCAGTTGTCCCGCCGGTAGGGGCACCGCGGGTGGAAGGCGCAGCCCGTCGGCATCTCCAGCAGGTTGGGCGGCAGGCCCTTGATCGCGTAGAGCTCCTGACCCTTGTGGTCCACCCTGGGGATGGACTCCAGCAACCCCTTCGAGTAGGGGTGGGCCGGGTTCTTGTACAGGTCGTGCACCGGGGCGTTCTCGACGATGCGCCCGCCGTACATGACCGCGATCTTGTCCGCGACGTCGGCGACGACGCCGAGGTCGTGGGTGATCAGGATCAGGCCCATATTGCTGTCGCGCTGCAGCTCCGCGAGCAGGCCCATGATCTGGGCCTGGACGGTCACGTCGAGCGCGGTGGTCGGCTCGTCCGCGATCAGGATCTCCGGGTCGAGCGCGATCGCCATGGCGATCATGATGCGCTGCCGCATACCGCCGGAGAACTGGTGCGGGAAGTCGTTGACCCGGTCCTTGGCGGCCGGGATCCTGACCCGGTCCATCAGCTCGATGGCCTTCTTCTTGGCCTCCGCCCGCGACGTGCCGCGGTGCATGCGGAACATCTCGGCGATCTGCCAGCCGACCGGGAAGACCGGGTTCAGCGCGGACAGCGCGTCCTGGAAGACCATGGAGATGCCCTCCCCGCGGATCCTCCTGCGCTGGTCCTCCGGGAGCTTGAGCAGGTCGACGCCCCGGAAGCGGATCTCACCCCCGGTGATCTTCCCCGGGGGCATGTCGAGGATGCCCATGATGGTCTGGGCGGTGACGCTCTTGCCTGAGCCCGACTCGCCCAGCACGGCGAGCGTCTCTCCGGCGTCCACGCTGTAGGTCACGCCGTTGACGGCCTTGGCCACGCCCGCCCGGGTGCGGAACTCGACGTGGAGGTTGTCCACCTCCAGCAGGGCGCCGCCGTGGGAGCCTCTGCCCACCTGCTCGGAAAGCACTTCCGTCACTCGCTGTGCCTCCTCATCGAAGCTTCGGGTCGAGGGCGTCGCGTACGGCTTCGCCGAGCATGACGAAGGTCAGCACGCACAGGGACAGGAACCCGGCCGGGAAGAACATGGCGTGCGGCGCGGTCCTGATGTACGAGGCGTGGTCGGCGATCGCGATGCCCCAGGAGATGACCGGCGAGCGCAGGCCGATGCCGAGCAGCGACAGCGTGGCCTCGGCGCCGATGTAGCTGCCGATCGTGATCGTCGAGTACACGAGGATCGGCGCCAGCGAGTTCGGCAGGAGGTGCTTGAAGATGATCCGGAGGGGTCCGGCTCCCAGCGCCCTGGCGGCCTGCACGTAGTCCTGGTGCTTGGCCTGGATGACGGCCGAGCGGGCGATGCGCATCAGGATCGGCCAGCCCAGCAGGGCGAGCACGATGATGACGACCGCCATGATCGTCGCCTTGCCGGGGTTCGACTGGGCAGGCGCGACGGTGCCGAGGATGATGATCGCACCCAGCACGTACGGCAGGCCGAGGAACATCTCGCCGACTCGGGAGATGATCGCGTCGAGCCAGCGCCCGAAGTAGGCCGCGAGCACGCCCGTCAGGCCGCCGAGCAGGACCGTGGCCAGCGTGGCCAGCACACCGACGATGATCGAGGTGCGGGCGCCGTACACGGCGCGGGCGTAGACGTCGCGCCCCTGCAGGTCGTAGCCGAACCAGGCGTCCGAGCTCGGCAGCTCCATGCTCTTGGCGAGCGTGGCGTACTCCGGGTCCTTGTGCGTGAACAGCGACGGGAAGGCCGCCATCAGGAGGAACACGACCAGCATCACGAGCGAGATCCAGAAGATCTTGCGCCGCTTCAGGATGTCCCAGGTGTCACGCCACAGGCTGCGCTGACCGCCCCGGACCGCGACCGGGCTCGCGGCCGGCTCGTCCGCTCCCTTGATCAGGTCTTGCGTCGCGGTCGGGTCACTCATAGCGGATCCTCGGGTCGAGCACGCCGTAGAGGAGGTCGACGAGCAGGTTGGCGAGCAGGTAGACGAGCACGAGCAGCGTGGCCACCGGGACTACGACCGTGTAGTCCTGGTCCAGGATCGCCCGCCACAGCAGCCCGCCGATGCCATGGATGTTGAAGATGCCCTCGGTGATGATGGCGCCGGACATCAGCGAGCCGACCTCGGTGCCGAGGAACGTCAGCACCGGGATGAGCGAGTTGCGCAGCAGGTGGATCGCGACCACCCGGCGGTTGCTCAGTCCCTTGGCCACGGCCGTCCGCACGTAGTCGGCGCGCAGGTTCTCCACGATGCTCGTACGGGTCAGCCGCGCGGTGAACGCCATGTTGAGGCTGGCCAGCACCAGCGCCGGGACGATCAACTCGGGGACCGTCGCCTCGTCCGTCACCGTCGGGGTGATGACACCGAGCTGCACGCCGAGAAGCCACTGCAGCAGGTAGCCAGTGACGAAGATGGGCAGCGACAGCAGGAACAGCGTGGAGATCGTCACCACGTTGTCGATGAAGCCGCCGCGCTTGAGGCCCGACAGCACGCCGGCGCCGATCCCGATGACGGCCTCGAAGAGCACCGCCATCAGCGCGAGCCTGATGGTGATCGGCCAGGCGTCGCCGAGCTCGCTCGCCACCGACACGCCGTTGAAGTTGACGCCGAGGTTGCCCGTGAGCAGGTTCTTCAGGAAGTTCCAGTACTGCACCAGCAGCGGCTGGTCCAGTCCGAACTGGTCGCGCATGGCGGCGACGTAGCTGTCCGGACAGGGCCGCTGGCCGCATCTCCCGGCGAACGGATCACCCGGGAGCTGCCAGACCATGTAGTTGATGATGAAGGTCGTGCCCAGCACGACAGGCACGAGTTGCAGCAGGCGCCGGATCGCGTATCGGCCCATGCGCACCTCCGATCTGACGCTAAAGGTCGTACATGCGCCCCCCGTGGGTCAACACGGGAAGTCGCGAATGGACAGCCCACGAGGCCGGCCCCGGTGGGGAACCGGCCTCGGGGGGTTCACCTACGAGCTGTCCCTACGCTTCCTTGATCGCGATCGACAGCGGGTCGAGCACGCCGAAGGGGGTGACCTTCACGCCGGTCACCCACTTGGAGGTGCCGGCCTGCAGACCGTACGACCACAGCGGAATCGCGGGCATGTCCTGCTGCAGCATAGCCTCGGCCTCCTGGTAGAGGGCGTTGGCCTGCGCGGGGTCGGTGGCGGTGTCGGCCTCGTGGAGCTTCTTGTCGAGGTCCTTGTTGCTGTAGAGACCGTCGTTGGAGGAGGCGCCGGTCTTGTACAGCGGGTTGAGGAAGTTCTCGATGTGCGGGTAGTCCATCTGCCAGCCGGTGCGGAACGCGCCCTTGATCTTGTGCTGGGTGATGGTGTCACGCAGCTCGGCGAAGGTGGGCATGTCCTTGTGCACGAACTTCACGCCGGCGTCGGCACCGAAGGCCTGGTTGATGCTGTTGACCGTGGCCTCGATCCACTCCTTGTGAGTGCCGTCGGCGTTGGACCAGATCGGGAACTCGGCCGGCGGGGTGTAGCCCTCGGCCTTGGCCTTGGCGAGGTACTCCTTGGCCTTGGCGGGGTTGTAGGTGCACAGGTCACCGCAGGCCCCGTCCTTGAAGCCCTCGACGATCGGGGAGACCCAGCCGTTGATGGGCACACGGCCCTTGTTGAAGATCTTGTCGGTGATCGTCTTCCGGTCGATCGCGTACGACACGGCCTTGCGGAAGTCCGCGTTGCCGCCGAACTCCTTGTCGTACAGCGGGAAGGTGACCGTCTGGATGACGCCCTGCTGGCCGTCGATCGCGCGGTCGCCGAGGTCGGTCTTCCACTTGTCGCCGGCGAGGGCCGACGGCGGGATCAGCTCGGTGAAGTCGAGGTTGTTGGAGACCAGGTCCGCGTACGCCGCGTTGTCGTCCTTGTACATCTTGTAGACGATCTTCTTGACCTTGGGCTTCTCCGGCCCGGGGTAGTCGGGGTTCGCCTCGACGATGATCTGCGAGTTGTGGTCCCACTGCACGAACTTGAAGGGACCGTTGGTGACCGGCTTCTGCGCGAAGCCCTTCGGGTCCTTGAAGAAGGCCTCGGGGAGCGCCGCGAAGGTCGTGTAGCCGAGCTTGGTGCGGAACACGGCGACGGGCGCGGACAGCGTGACCTTGAAGGTGAGGTCGTCGACGACCTCCAGGCCCTCAAGCTTGTCGGTCTCCGGCTTGGGCGCCTCCTTCGGCCCGTCGGGGCCGTCGGGGTCGGCGGTGTTGACCTTGTCGAAGCCCACGATGTCACCGAACCAGAAGCTGCCGAGCTGGGCGTTCGGCGAGTAGGCGGTGTAGTTCCAGGCGTCGACGTAGTTCTTCGCGGTGACCGGCGTGCCGTCGGTCCACTTCAGACCGGGCTTGAGCTTGATCGTCCACACCTTGTTGTCGGTGGTCTCGATCGACTCCGCCTGGTCGAGCTCGGGAGCGGCCGTGTCCGAGTTGTACTTGACGAGCCGGCTGTACACGAACTCGTTGATCGTGCCACCGCAGGTCTCGTTGATGTTTCCGGGGACGAAGCCTGTCTGCGGCTCACAACCACGGATGTAGACGGTTCCCGTGGCGGCCCGGGGGTTGTCCCCGCCGCCGCTACTGGATCCGCCGCCCCCGCCGCACGCGGCGACGCCGAGCGCAAGCAGCGCGGTGCCGGTGGCGATCTTCGCGCCCTTAGTCACGCGCATAGTGGATTGGTCCTCCCTCTAAGGATGGGCGTTCGCGCTGGTTAGCACCCGGTTTGCCGGGCATCGTCAAACCAGCTGACGTCCTGCCAGTCGTCCGGAGCATCCCTCACCGGACGCACCAGAGGAGTCTCCGGCACGTTGCAGTTCGGTCACACGTGCGTCAGTCGGGCGTCACACACATTCCTGTGAGCCCAACCTTAAATGCCCAGTACGGCATCAAACTCCCCTTTAGAGTACATATACCGACAGACGGTCAGTCCTTTGGCCGAGCGTGGAGGCGACACCCGTGCCCAGGTCCCCGGATCAGGATGTCCTGGGCTACCTTTGACCAGTCGCAGCCACGTTCGGTGCGACAGCCGTCCCACCGACCTCCATCCAATAGAGTCCATGCCATGAGCCAGCCGGAATCCGCGCTCGCGGAGGCCCAGGGTGGCGGCCGAGCCCCGGAGTCGCTGGCCGCGCTCGCCGAGCGTCACGGACTACGACGCGCCATCGCACGCCCCAGCATGCCCGCCTACCTGCGCCAACTGTGGGACCGGCGGCACTTCATCCTCACGTACGCCACCTCGCGCAACGTCTCCAAGTATTCCGAGTCGATGCTCGGGCAGCTCTGGCAGGTGCTGACCCCGCTGCTGAACGCCGCGGTGTACTGGCTGATGTTCGGCGTCATCCTCGGGCAGAGCAAGAAGATCGACAACTACCCGGCGTTCCTCATCACCGGGGTCATGGTGTTCACCTTCACCCAGCGCACGGTGATCAGCGGGGCGAAGTCCATCTCGTCGAACCTGTCCCTCATCCGGGCGCTCCACTTCCCCCGGGCCGCCCTTCCGCTGGCGTACACGATCCAGGAGCTCCAGCAGCTCGGCTACTCCATGGCCGTGCTCGTCCTCCTGGTGCTCGTCACCGGAGAGCCGGTGAGCTGGCTCTGGCTGCTGATCCCCGTCGTGCTGCTCATGCAGCTCGTCTTCAACATCGGCACCGGCATGTTCATGGCCCGCCTCGGCGCGTTCATGCGGGACATGAACCAGCTGCTTCCGTTCATCACCCGCACCTGGCTGTACGCCTCCGGCGTCTTCTACGCGATCGACGACCGCACCAAGGATCTGCCGGACTTCCTCAGGTGGGCGCTGGAGTTCAACCCGGCCGCCGCCTACATCGAGTTCATGCGCGACCTGCTGATCTACCAGCGGTTCCCCGAGCGCTGGGCGTGGGTTACCTGTCTATTCTGGGCAGTGTTCGCACTGATCGTCGGCTTCTGGTACTTCTGGCGGGCCGAGGAGAGGTACGGCCGTGGCTGAGCTGACCAAGGAGCTGTCGCAGGTGGCGCCGCAAACCCCAGAGACGCAGACCCCAGAGACGCAGACCCCGCAGAATCCCAAGACCGGAAGCCCGACCGTCATCGTCGACGACCTCCACATCGTCTACAAGGTGTACGGCGCCGCCGGCGAGTCCGAGAAGGGCAACGCCGCCAACGCGCTGATGCGCATCCTGCGGCGGCAGGGCCGGCCGCAGATGAAGGAGGTCCACGCCGTCAAGGGCGTGAGCTTCGTCGCCCACCACGGCGACGCCATCGGCATCATCGGCCGCAACGGCTCGGGCAAGTCGACGCTGCTGCGCGCGATCGCCGGCCTCCTGCCCCCGCACAAGGGCGCCGTCTACACCAACGGCCAGCCGTCCCTCCTCGGCGTCAACGCGGCCCTCATGAAGGAGCTGACGGGCGAGCGCAACATCATCCTCGGCTGCTACGCGATGGGCATGTCGCCGAGCGAGGTGCGCGAGAAGTACGACGAGATCGTCGACTTCTCCGGCATCGGAGACTTCGTCCAGTTCCCCATGTCGACGTACTCGTCTGGCATGGGCGCCCGACTGCGCTTCGCCATCTCCTCCGCCAAGACGCACGACGTGCTGCTCATCGACGAGGCCCTCGCGACCGGCGACCGCGAGTTCAAGAAGAAG
Organism: Microbispora sp. H10830; assembly: GCF_014161375.1. NCBI lineage: Bacteria > Bacillati > Actinomycetota > Actinomycetes > Streptosporangiales > Streptosporangiaceae > Microbispora > Microbispora sp. H10830. The sequence continues at coordinate 10,492 of NZ_JABBWX010000022.1, read as the reverse complement.
AGCCAGCAGCGCATCAAGCAGATGCGCGACTCCGCCGGCACGGTCTTCCTGGTCGCCCACAACCTCGACGTGATCGAGGAGACGTGCAACCGGGTGATCTGGTTGCACAAGGGGAAGATCAGAATGGAAGGCGACCCCCAGGAGGTCCTGGAGGCGTACAACAAGGCCTGAGAGAAACGGAGGGGTGACCGTGCCGACGTCGCCACCGATCCCGTACGACCATCTGCCCGAGGTGCCCGCGCTGACCGTCGAGAGCGACGACGTACGCGACGGCGAGCGGCTCCCCGAGGCCCACGTGTTCAACGACTGGGGCATGGGCGGGCAGAACCTCTCCCCGCATCTGCGCTGGTCGGGCGCCCCCGAGGGCACCAAGAGCTACGCCGTCACCTGCTTCGACCCCGACGCGCCCACGGGCAGCGGTTTCTGGCACTGGGTGCTGTACGACATCCCGGCCACCGTCACCGAGCTGCCGGCCGGCGCGGGCAACGGCCCCGACTTCAAGGGGCTGCCGGAGGGCGCCAAGCACGCGCGCAACGACTTCAGCACCAAGGAGTACGGCGGGGCGGCGCCGCCCCCCGGCCACCCCCACCGCTACCTGTTCGCCGTGCACGCCCTGGGCGTGGAGTCCCTGGGCGTGGACACCGACACGCCGCCGGCGGTGGTCGGCTTCAACATCACCGCCAACAGCCTCGCCCGCGGTTATATCGCACCTGTGTACGAAACCTGATGCGGGAGGGCCGCTCGTTCCACTATGATTCGAACGGAGATTCGACATAGGGGAGGGGCGGATGAGCGACCTGGCGACGGCGATCGACAATCTGGCCGCCGAAGATCCCTCGGAGCTTCCCGTCGGGCTGATCGCCGAGCAGCTCATCGAGCTGCACTGGCAGATGGCCCGCCTGCAGGCCCAGATCGCCAGGCGCACCCACCTGCGCACCCGGTTCGACTCGTCGGCCTCGCCCAACTAGGGGTCGGCTGAGCCCTGCCGCATGCGCCCGGGCGCCTGCCGCCCTGGCGCGTACGCTCTGCGACGCGCACCTTCGTGCGACGCCGGACGGCCGGCGCCCCTCGGGGGCGCCGGCCGTTTTCGTCATCGACGTCTTTCCGATGGTCCTGCCGTACACGTGGACTGATGCCGCTCGGCAGGTCGTCACGACGGCGACGGAGGCCCTCAGGCGTGGCTCACCTGCCGTACCCGCCCTGGCGCGCGGTCGGCGCGACGCCGGCCGCCGCGCCCGGGGCGGACGAGACCGCGCTCGACGCCGCGGCGTCGGCCGTGGCCGACGCGGAGGTGGCGAGGTCGGCCGCGGCCCCCGTCGTCGCTGCGGCTCCCTGCGCCGGTGTGTCCGTGGTGTTCCTGACGGTGCTGGTGACCGCGTGGGCGTTGGCGTCGGCCTGGGCGGCGGCATCGGCGGCCGTCGTCTGGGTGCTGCTCATGGCGCGGTCCGCCGGAGTGTCGCACGGCACCAGCGCCAGCAGACCGCCGGCGCTGCCGGCGGTCGCCGCGACGGCACCCTTGAGGCTGAGCAGCGCGTTGAGCCTGGCGGTGACGTTGAGCCCGGCGCGGACCGCGGCGCCCACGGTGGCGACGGCCGACGCCGAGGCGTCCACGGCGGCGGCGGTCTGGCCGGAGACGGCGACGACCGGCTTGCCGACCTGGGCGACGACGTCCGCGGCGACGTTCGCCTTGGCGACGAGAGCCGCGTTGACGTCCGCGACCGCGACCAGGGCGGCCGACAGGTGGGCCTCCAGCCGGGCGACGACGTTGGCCTCGACGGTGACGGCGGCGTCGGCCACGATGTCGGCCGCGATGTCGGCGGCCGCGCTGATCTGCGCGTTCGCCTCGGCGGACAGGCCGGCTGTCACGGTGCCGCTGAGCCGCGCGACCGCGACGAGGTCGGCCCTGATGTCAGCGGTCAGGTTCACCGCCACCTCGGCGGCCGCGTCGGCCTGCGCGACGACGCCTGCCGTCGCCCCGGCGACGGCCGTGCCCTGCAGATCGGCCAGAAGCCTCGCCAGCGTCGTGACCCGGTGCTCCGTGCACTTCTGCGCGCACACGTCGGCCTGCGCGGGCGCGGCCAGCATGCCGGCGATGCCGATCGTGACGGCGACGACGGCTGTCCTAACCACTCGTTTCATTGACTTGCCCCCGGTTCATATTCCTTTTCACGAGAGTGGGAATGACGAACCCAAGAACCCCCGTGCGTCGGCGAGCACGCCGACAAAGACGTCGGCATTTCTATCACTGCCGATCACGGTGGAAAGCCCCGCTGACCAGGGGATGCCCGGCGGGCACCCCGCCGGGAAAGTCGGTATATCGAGCACCGGACGACCACTTCGCGGTCACCCCAATCCCGCCTCCGGAGAAAGCGACGGTAAACACGGCGCCCAGGCCCGGCGGCAGATCTTTCCGCTCACTTTTAGCGACGCGCCGACGGACGTCGCGACTCGGCCGGGCCGGGGCCGCCCGCCAACCCGCCCTATCGCGACATATCTCGATAAGAGCTACGCTGGCGAGGTGACCTCCCTCACACCGTACGCGGGCGACGATCCCGCACAGCGCGCTTCGGACCTCGACCGCGACCGGGTAGCGGCCGTCCTCGGCGAGGCGCTGGCCACCGGCCGCCTGACGAGTGTCGAACACGCCGACAGGCTCGACGCCACCTACAGCGCCGTGACCATCGGCGACCTCGCGCCCCTGACCAGGGACCTGCCCGACGCGGCCCACCCCCCGGCCGCGCTCTCCACCGAGAGGCACCGGGTCTCCGCGGTGTTCAGCAAGATCATACGTCGCGGGCGCTGGGTCGCCGGGCGGCACACCGAACTGAGCTCGGTCTTCGGCGCGCTGATCGTGGATCTCAGCGACGCGGTCCTGCCCGGCCGTGAGGTGACGCTGGAGCTGAACTCCTTCTGCGGCAAGCTCATCGTCACCGTGCCGGCCAACGCCAGGGTGGTCGACGAGGGCAGCGCGGTCTTCTCGAAGCGCTCGGTGACCGGAGGGCACGGCGACGGCGACGGCCCGCTGATCCGCGTCACCGGCAACGCGCGCTTCGGCAAGATCGTGGTCTACCGCGGGACCAGTCGCTGACGGCCTACGATGCGGCCATGCAGCCCACCGGCCGTGCGCTGCCCGTGGCCCTCGACGCCATGGGCGGTGACAACGCGCCCGGGGAGATCGTCGCGGGAGCCGTACAGGCCGTGCGGGAGCGGGGCGTGCCCGTCGTGCTCGTCGGCCATCCCCGCGTGCTCTACCAGGAGCTCGCCCGGCACGACGCGGTCACCGAGATCCCCATCGTGCGCGCCGAGGAGGCTCTGGCGATGGACGAGGGCGCGCTGGCGAGCCTGAGACGGCCCCGTTCCAGCATCGCCATCGCCTGTCATCTCGTACGGCGCGGCGACGCCTGCGGCGTGGTGTCCGCGGGCTCGACAGCGGGCGTCGTCGCGACCGGCCGGCTGCGGCTACGGGCCCAGCAGGGAGTCGTACGCCCCGCGATCGCGGTCGGCCTGCCGACCCTGCCCCAGCCGACCGTGCTGCTCGACGCGGGCGCCACGGCCGACGCCAAGCCGGAGATGCTGGTGCAGTTCGCCCACCTCGGCGTGGCGTACGCCGAAACGGCACTCGGCATGCGTCGTCCCCGTGTCGGCCTGCTCACGATCGGCGCCGAGGTCGAGAAGGGCAACAAGCTCGCCAAACGGGCCCACGAACTGCTCGCCGCCACGCCCGGCATCGATTTCACCGGCAACATCGAGGGGCACGACCTGCTCACCCGGAAGGTCGACGTGGTCGTCACCGACGGGTTCACCGGCAACGTGGCGCTCAAGACCGTCGAGGGCACCGTACGGTACGCCTTCGAGCAGCTCAGGGAGACGATCGCGGAGAGCCGGGTGGCCAGGCTCGGCGGGATGCTGCAGCGGGCCCGGCTCCGGGAGCTGGCCGGCCGGCTCGATCCGGAGGCGCACGGCGGGGCCGTGCTGCTCGGCCTCAACGGCACGGTGGTGATCGCCCACGGCTCGTCGCGGGCGCGCGGCGTGGGCGCCGCATGCGAGCTCGCGGCCCACCTGTCGGCCCAGGGCATCATCGCCAGGATCGGCGAGCGGATCGCCTCCACCAACAAGTCGCACCGCCGCTGGTGACCGCCGGATATGGAACGGCGGGCGGAAGGCACACGCCGATAAGCTTGGTGCATGACCGACCCGCAGCTCGTGCTCACCGAGCGGGTCCAGCAGGCGCTGGGTTCCGCCTTCGGTCCGGAGTACGCCACTGAAGACCCGCTGATCAGGCCCTCCCAGTTCGCCGACTACCAGGCGAACGTCGCGCTCAGCCTGGCCAAGCGGCTCCGACGTGCCCCGCGGGAGGTCGCCCAGGCCATCGCCGGCCACCTCGACACGGCCGACGTGAGCGTGGAGGTCAGCGGGCCCGGATTCCTCAACCTGACGCTGCGCGACGGCTGGATCGCCGAGCGGGCCGCGGAGCGGCTGCTCGACGAGCGCATCGGCGTGCCGCAGCCGGCCCCGCAGACCGTGATCGTCGACTACTCGGCGCCGAACGCCGCGAAGGAGATGCACGTCGGCCACCTGCGCACCACGATCGTCGGCGACACCCTCGCGCGCACCCACGAACACCTGGGCAACCAGGTGATCCGGCAGAACCACCTCGGCGACTGGGGCACGCAGTTCGGCATGCTCATCGAGCACCTCCTCGACATCGGCGAGGAGGAGGCGCTCGGCATGCTGGCCGCCGGCGACGGCAACGCCTTCTACCAGGCGGCGCGGCACAAGTTCGACAACGACCCCGAGTTCCAGCAGCGGTCCCGCCGCCGGGTGCCGCTGCTGCAGGGCGGCGACCCGGAGACCCTGCGCCTGTGGCGCGAGTTCATCGAGTACAGCAACCGCTACTTCCGGAAGGTGTACCGGACGCTGGGCGTCACGCTCACCGACGAGGACATCGCGGGCGAGAGCATGTACAACCCCATGCTCCCGGACGTATGCGACGAGCTGGAGCGCACGGGCGTGGCCGAGATCAGCGAGGGCGCGCTGTGCGTGTTCCCGCCCGGCTTCAAGGGCCGCGACGACCAGCCGCTGCCGCTCATCGTCCGCAAGAGCGACGGCGGGTACGGCTACGCCACGACCGACCTCGCCGCGATCCGCTACCGGGTGCGCGACCTGAAGGCCGACCGCATCCTGTACGTCGTGGGCGCCACCCAGTCGCTCCACTTCCAGATGGTCTTCGCCGCGGCGCGGACGGCCGGCTGGCTGCACGACGACGTCAAGGCGGAGCACGTCCAGATCGGCAGTGTGCTCGGCAGCGACGGCAAGATGTTCAAGACCCGCAGTGGCGCCTCGATCAAGCTCACCGAGCTGCTGGACGAGGCCGTCGTGCGGGCCGAGGCCGTCATCGCCGACCGCGGGTACGACACGGAGGCCCGCCGGCAGATCGCGCGCCAGGTCGGCATGGGCGCCGTGAAGTACGCGGACCTGTCGGTCAGCCACGACAGCGAGTACGTGTTCGACTTCGACCGCATGCTCGCCCTGACCGGCAACACCGGGCCGTACCTCCAGTACGCCACCGCCCGCATCCGGTCGATCTTCCGCAACGGCGCGATCGACCCGCAGTCGGTCACCGGCCCGATCACGCTGGGCCATCCGGCCGAGCGGGCGCTCGCGCTGGAGCTGCTCGGTTTCGGCTCGGTCGTCGCCGCCGTCGCCCAGCTGTCCGAGCCCCACCGGCTGTGCAACTACCTGTTCGACCTGGCCCAGGCGTTCACCTCGTTCTACGAGAGCTGCCCGGTCCTCAAGGCCGAGGAGGAGTCCGTACGGCAGTCGCGTCTGGCTCTGTCGGCGCTCACCCTGCGTGTGCTGCTGCGCGGGCTCGACCTGCTCGGCATCGAAGTCCCCGAGCGAATGTGAGCGAGGTGCCGGATTCCGCTTCGGCGGACACGGGAGACGTCCCCGACTCCGGCGACGCCGTCCCCGAGGCCGGGGGCCGCGTCCCCAAGGCCGGGGACGGCTCCCCCGTCCGAGCGCGGCGGGCCGCCCATACCGTCGCTCTCCGATCCAGGGCGGCCCGGCCTTTCGGTTTCCGCGGGTCAGGCGCGTCCACGGCGCGCCTCGCCCGTGACTGTCGCACCAAGCGTCTAGTCTGGCGCGGTCAAGGGAGTGCCAGCCGACCCCTCGGGGAGCGTTCCGCGTGAGCATGGACCTGACCACGAGTCCGGACCCTGGAAACCTGGCCGAGGCCACAGAGCTGCACCGCTACGCCGAGGCGCTGATCGTCAGCCTGGCGGCCGACGGCACCGCGCCCGACCTGCCGCCGGCGATCACCGACGTGCCGGGCTACTGGCTGGGGCCCGCCGTCGAGGCCCTCGTCCTCATCATGTCCGGCAAGGACGCCTTGGAGCCGCTGGCCCTGGCCAATCAGTTGGACGAGCGGCGCACCGCCCTGTTCCTGTGCCTGGCCCTCGCCGTATGCGGCCACGGCGACCGCATCCACGCCTCCTGGCTGGGCACCGCCTTCGGCGACCTGTCCGAGGACCGTCCGGTGACGTCCGGCCAGCGGGCGCTGTGGCTCGCCGCCGCCCGCGGGGCGTACGGACCGGTCGGCAAGATCTTCGTATTGCGCAAGCTCGACGCGGTGAACGTGCTGGCCACCGACGACCGGTGGTTGAAGACCCTCGTGCCCACTCTGCCGGAGACGTCCGTGCCCGCCTCTCTTGAGGCGTTCCCGGAACTGGCGAAGGTCGCCGAGATCGAGCGGTCGCTGCGGGCGTCGGTCACCCTGCGCCGTCTGCGCGAGCGCTGCACCGAGATCACCTCCATCCGGCAGGCCGGCGAGGTCACCAAGGTCGTACGCGGCACCGTATGGGCCGAGGACGAGCCGCTGGCCGTGCTCCGCGCCCTGGCAGGCCAGGGCGGCCAGGAAGGGCCGCTGAGCTCGCTCACCGGGCATCTGCTGCAGGACCTGGCCCCCGACGCCGATCCTCACATGGCCGCGCTCGCCCTGCACGTGGCGGCGCCGGCGGTCAGGACGGCGGCGGAATCCCTCGTCGAGGTGGTGCGCGAGCCGCCGCCCGACACTCTGGACGTGCCGATCCTCGGCTATCCGATCACGCTCAGACCCGAGGGCCCCGAGCAGGAGTCGATGGCGGCCGCCGAGCAGCGGCTCGTCACCGAGTGCGTGCCGAAGCGCACCCGGCCCTGGCCCGGATACGTCCTCCTGGTCCTCGCCGTCGTCGTCCTGGCCGCGGGGTTCGTGGTCTCGCCACCGCTCGCCCTCGTCGGCCTGTTGGTCGCCGCCGTGGGCGGGCATCTGCTGTGGCGGCACCGCGTCCGGGAACACTCCGACGTGCGCTACGTCCAGACACGGGCGGGCAAGCTCTCCGACCTCGCCGACAAGGCCGTCTGGGCCCTGCATGAGTACGCCAGGGAGTCGGAGGAGCGCGCCTCTGACGCCGCCCGGGACCTGGCTGAGGTGTCCACTCTCCTGCGCCGGGGCCCGCGGGCCGCATAGGAACGCCTGCGCCAGGCCTGCGGACCACGTGAGACGCTCGGCGCCTTGCGCCGTGGCCCGCGTGGGACGCTCGGCGCCTTGCGCCGTGGCCGCGAGACATGAGGGACGTCGACACTTGCGCCCGGGACCTGCTGGTTGCGTAAGAGCCGACTGGTTGCGTAAGAGCGGCTCCGCGCACGACTGTGCCCGCCGACCGAGTGGGCGGCGGGCACAGGATCGGAGTCGGACCAGCCGGTTCAGGCGGTGGAGACCTCCACCGTCGCCGGAGTGATCAGAAAGACCTTGTCCGCGATCCGCTCGATACGTCCTTCACAGCCGTAGGCCAAGCCCGCGGCGAAGTCCACCATTCGCGTGGCCTCCGCCGTCGACATGCTCGCCACGTCCATGACCACCGTGTGGCCCTCGCGGAAGTGCCGGCCGATCGTCAGGGCGTCGTCATACTTCTGCGGGCGGACCATGACGATACGGGCCGGGTCGGCATTGGGCTGCCAGCGCTTGGCGGCACGCTCGGCCGCCGGCATCCAGTCGTCCTCGTACTCGTCCTCGGCGTAGGTCTCGTCGTCGTACTGCTCTGCCCCACCCAGGCCAAGGTAGCTCGCCACCTTGCGCACAGCCCCCATCGGTTCGTCCTTTTCCGGCTTGTCCTTTTCCGGGCTCGTCCCGACACACGGGACCGTAATCGACGATTCAGCGAACCCCCGCCGACACGCCCGGCCGTTTAAGTGTTGTTGGCTGGATAATGTGGAGGCCGGGTAAGTGTGTCTTCATCGTCAATTCCGTCAGCCCTTCCAGGGTAACTCGCGAACCCGTCTACCCCATGGAACCCTTCGCAAACATTTCTCACAGTCACCTCGAACGACGGCACGCCTTCAGTAGATCACAACGGACGCCGCCGATGCCGGGTTCCCGAAATACGATCTTGCTGGTAGGGCCCGGTATGCCGCCATCGAGAGGCGCGAATCGAGGCGCCGGCAATGAAGATCGAATTACGGGCCGAGACGCCCCAAAATTCATATTTCGAAAACACTTTCGATAGTGGGGCATGTGCTTGATCATCGCTCTCGGATGACTGCTCCACGAACGGAAGTGGCCGCAATTGGGGGAACGGCCAGGGGAAACTCTTTCCCCGCAGCGCCTCCCGCGAGATCGATATCGAGCACCATTTCGACCAGCCTCCGACTTTCGAAGCGACGCAGACTCGCATGTTGCTGACCTGCCACGAGGGCAGCAGGGAGATGCCGGAGAAGGTTGTGAAGACGGTGGAAACGGGGAAGCCGGGCCGCATCTCCAAGCTCGCGGTCGATGGGAGACACGGGCGACGCCGCGGGCTGGTGGCCGACGCCGGCTCTCGGCGAGCAGACCACACGGAGCGCCGTCCGACCCAGTGCGGTAGCTGGGGTCGAGAACGGCAGGCGACAGTCACCCGCACGTTCTCAGGCCGGGAGCGGCGTACCCACAGCCGTGATCTCTCCAGAAGCACCCGCCGATTCTCTCGCGCGTGCACTGGCCCGGTCGATGGCCCCCGCCCCTGAATTTCTGAGCACGACAACGGCGCGTCGGCGCACGGCGTCTTGTGGGCGTAGAAAGGCCGAAGGGCCCTCAGGCGCCTGATCGGGATACCGGACAGGTTGCTTACGGGCGTAGGAAGGCCGGTCTCCGCTTGCCGAACGCGAGCGCGCACTCGGCTACCGGTATCAGCGCCTCGCCGGCCACCCGTTGAGGACCGCCTGTGGGTCTTGGTAGAGGCCCCTTTTGGTCTGTTCAGGCGCCATCGTAGAGCGTGTTGATCGCGTGCTGGGGCCCCGCTGCGAGGGGCAGACGTAGGTTGTGGCGCCACGGCGTCAGCGTGAAGGGCGTCGCGGTGGGGGCGCGATCACGGTCTGGTGGAAGGTCGCCGCACCCGGGGCGGGGCCTCTCGTGGTGGGGGTGTTCGGTCGGGTTGGGTCGTCCCGCGCCCGAGGCGGGAGGACTTGTGGTGGGGCGTGGTGAGAGCTTGGGGTCGGTGAAGGTTGGGATTCGGCTCGGTGGGGTTGGGGTCGGTGGGGTTGGGACGTCACTGCGCCGGTCGGAAGGTCCGGTCCTCGCGAAGCCCGCTCCGCTGGGCCTTCGCTGCGGTCCTCCCTCCCGCCCGCTCCGCTCCTCCGGGCCGCTGCTCGCGCCCACTCCGGGGGCGGCCTCTCGCTCCTTCTCGCCCCGCGCCCTTCCCCGGTCTTTGGGCCGGCCGGCTACCCGTATCGGGGCCCAGCCCGTTGGCAAGGCGCGGTCGCACCCCACGGGGAACAGCACCAACCGCACACCACTCAGGCCAGTAGGCCGCGCAGTCCAGGGCGCCAGCACGCCACGCCACGCCACGCCACGGTCAGGGAACACCCCCCGCGCCCCCGCAGTGGTGATCCCCCGCGGTCGGCCCCTGGACATGCGAAAGCCCCGGCCAACCACAGCCGGGGCACCCCCACACCACCAACACACCCGCACGCGCCAGCACATGCTGTCCGCGACACCCGCACGAGCCGACGCAGGGCACGGGGGGCGGGGGGGAATCCCCCCGGGAAATGCGGAAAGGCCACCCCAAACAGGGTGGCCCTCCACAAAGATTGTCCGGCGGTGTCCTACTCTCCCACACCGTCCCCGGTGCAGTACCATCGGCGCTGACAGGCTTAACTTCCGGGTTCGGAATGTAACCGGGTGTTTCCCTGCCGCTATGACCGCCGTAACCCCATGAAACACACAACCACACGGTTGCTGTCTCTGAGATCACATAGTGAACGCGAGCAAATTATGGTCAAGTCCTCGGCCTATTAGTACCGGTCAGCTCCACACATTACTGCGCTTCCACTTCCGGCCTATCAACCCCATCATCTCTAGGGGGCCTTACCCACACAAGGTGGTGGGAGACCTCATCTTGAGGCGAGCTTCCCGCTTAGATGCTTTCAGCGGTTATCCCTACCGAACGTAGCCAACCAGCCGTGCTCCTGGCGGAACAAC
>NZ_JABBWX010000021.1:0-136369 GCF_014161375.1 Microbispora sp. H10830 | reverse complement strand
GCCAACCGCCTCGTCGGCATCCTGCACGGCTGCCTCAAGACCGGCACCCTCTACGACGAGGCGACCGCTTGGTCGCAACACTCCGGATCTCTCGCTGCTTGACACTCAAGCTCCTGGGATGTCTTTCACTGACCGCCAGGCGGCGGCAGGTGGTGCGGGGGTGCGGCGGCTCAGCCGAAGAAGGCCTGCCCGCCGTCGAGGGGCACGGTCGCGCCGGTCAGGTAGCGCAGGTCCGGGCCCACGAGCGCGACCACGGCGCGGCCGATGTCCTGCTCGCAGTCGCCGATGTAGCCGAGGGGGATGGTCTTGCGGAACGCCTCCGCCTCCTCAGGGAAGGCCTCCGTCCACCGCTTCAGCCCCGGGGACAGTGCGTGCGGGGCGATGTTGTTGGCGCGGATGCCGTCCGGGCCCCACTCGGTGGCCGCCGTACGCGTGAGCGAGCGCAGCGCCTGCTTGGCCGCGGCGTACGCGCCGTAGGTGGCAGGGTCCCAGCGGACCATGGCCGAGGTGACGAGGTTGACGATGCTGCCGCCACCGCGGGCCTTCATGTGGGGGTGACAGGCCTTCATGAACGCGAACGCGGCGAACGGGCCGCTGCGGAAGCCCTTCTGGAAGTCGGCGTCGCTCATCGACAGCAGCGGGCCGTACGCGCCGGTGTAGGCGTTGTTGACGAGGATGTCCACGCCGCCGAATTGGGCCACGACGGCCTCGACCACCGCGGGGATCGCGTCGGTCTCGGTCACCTCGCACCGGAACGGCTCCGCCGTCCCGCCGCGTTCGCTGATCAGCTCGCAGGTCGTCTCCAGCTTCGCCGTCGTACGGCCGAGCACCGCCACGGCCGCGCCCTCCGAGGCGAGGGCGAGCGCGATGCCCTGGCCGACGCCTTGTCCCGCTCCCGTAACAATCGCGACTTTTCCGTCCAGAGTTCCCATAGGTCTTCCGTCCGCCGTGTGTTGGGCCGAAATAGTGGTGTGACGCGGCACACGGAAAGCGACCAGTCCCGCTCACCGGGAACAGGCTGCCTGTCGCTGTGACGGCGCCGGGGGCCCGTCCCGGTCACCGGGAGGCCCACTGTCGCGCAGGCCGGCGTGAGGTTGAGTGGGACAGCTCGGGCGACGTGTGGGTTGAGCGTCAAGCAGGGCGGAGCCGCAGGCGCTTGAATTCGGTCGCCTGGGCGGCGATCGCTTTCTCCGTGGGGAGGCGTTCCATCGACGACGCCCCGAAGAAGCCCGCGATCCCGTTCGTGTGGTCGAGGACGAACTGGGCGTCCTCCGGTTCGGCGATGGGGCCGCCGTGGCAGAGCACGATGACGTCGGGGTTCACCGCGACGGCGGCGTCGCGCATCTCCTGCACCGCGGCGGCCGCCTCTTCGAGGGTGAGGGCGGTCTCCGCGCCGATGCTGCCGCTCGTGGTCAATCCGACGTGGGGCACGAGAACGTCGGCTCCGGCCTCGGCCATCGCCGCGGCCTGCTCGGCGTCGAAGACGTAGGGGGCGGTGAGCAGGTCACGCCGCCGCGCTTCCCTGATCATGTCCACCTCGAGCCGGTAGCCCATCCCGGTCTCTTCGAGGTTCTGCCGGAACTTGCCGTCGTACAGGCCCACGGTGGGGAAGTTCTGCACACCGGAGAAGCCCATCGCCTTCAGCTGGTCGAGGAACGGGCCCATCAGACGGAAGGGATCCGTGCCGCAGACCCCGGCCAGCACGGGGGTGTCGCGCACGACCGGGAGGACTTCCCTGGCCATGTCGACGACGATCGCGTTGGCGTCGCCGTACGGAAGCAACCCGGCGAGCGACCCTCGTCCGGCCATGCGGTAGCGGCCCGAGTTGTAGATGATCAGCAGGTCGACACCGCCGGCCTCGGCGGCCTTGGCCGACAGGCCGGTGCCGGCGCCCGCTCCGATGATGGGCCGGCCGGACCCGGCGGTGGCGCGCAGGCGTTCGAGAGCTGTCTCGCGGTTCATCTCATTCTCCGGTTCGACGTGCGCGGATGAGGCGGTGCAGGGCTTCGGCCGCGGCCCGGCCGAAGCCCGGATCGTTGATGGCGGCGTCCACGTCGTGGACGGGGACGCCGGTGTCCTTCAGGCCGTCCCTGAGCGCGGCGAAGCAGGCGGCGTCGGCGTCGGGGTCGGCGAACGGCCCTCCTTCGACGTCGATCCCGGAGACCCCCTTCAGCGGCAGGTAGACCTCCACAGGCCCGATGGCGCGGCTGAGCTTGTCGCCGATCCTCGCCCCCAGCTCGGCCATCTCGTCGCGGGTCGTCCGCATGAGGGTGACCGTGGGGTTGTGCACCAGGAACTTCCGGTCCGCGAACTTCTCCGGGACGGTGTCCCTGGGCCCGAAGTTGACCATGTCGACCGCGCCGACGCTGACCACCTGCGGGATGCCGGCTCGCCCCGCCGCCTCCAGCCGGTGGGGGCCGGCGGTGAGGACCCCGCCGACGAGGTCGTCGGCCAGTTCGGTGGTGGTCAGGTCGAGGACGCCGTCGAGCATGCCGGAGGCGGCGAGGGCCTCCATCGCCCGCCCGCCGGAACCGGTGGCGTGGAAGACCAGCACTTCGTATCCGGCGCTCGTCAGGTAGTCACGGGCTTCGTCGACGGCGGGCGTGGTGAGCCCGAACATCGTGGCGCCGACGAGCTTGCGTTCGTCGCCGGTCTCGTCCCGGACCCGGGCGTACCGCTGAGCCATCCCGGCCGCCGCGGCGGCGGCGTTGCCGAGAACCGCGCGCGAGAGCCGGTTGATGCCGGAGATGTCCACGACGGAGTACATGAGGGTGACGTCGACGTCTCCGACGTAGGGGCCGACGTCACCCGAGGCCATGGTCGAGACCAGCAGCTTGGGCACTCCGACGGGCAGGGCCTGAAGCGCACGGGCGGCGACGGACGAGCCGCTGGAGCCGCCGATCGCGAGCATGCCGTCGAGGCGCCCCTCGTCGAACAGCCGCCGGACGATCACGGCGGCGCCGGTCGCCATCGCGTCCATCGCCGCGCCGCGGTCGCGGGCGTCGCGGAGCCGGTCGAGCTCGGTGCCGGCCGCCCGTGCCACCTCGTCCGCGCCGATGTCGGCCAGTTCCGCCCCGTGGGCGAAGGTGCCGACGTTGACCAGGAGCACGTCGCAGCCCGCGTCGCGCAGCCGGTCGCGGACCCAGCGATACTCCTCGGTCTTCGTGTCCAGCGTTCCCAGCAGCACCACCGTCGCCACCGCGACCTCCCCTGTCGTCATCGGCCTGCGCGTACGGTCGAGGATGTCCGGCCGCTGCCGTATCGGCCAGGCCAATCACGCAGAATTGGTCCATGGCAGGTGCGGACCATGTCGACAGTGCCGCGCTGGCCCGCTTGCTCGGGGGGTGGCGTGCGGAGGACGTGCCGCTGCCGCACGCGCTCGCCGGCGCGCTCGCCGAGCTGATCGCCGGCAACGTGCTGGTCGACGGGGCCGCGCTGCCGCCGCAACGCGCGCTGGCCGCCGCGCTGGGCGTGTCCCGCGGAACCGTCGCCGAGGCGTACGCCGAGCTGGCCGCGCGGGGACAGCTGAGGTCCCGGCAGGGGTCGGGCTCGCGCATCCGGCGTGGCCGGAGCGCGGGAGGGGATCATGTCGTCGAGGGACGGCTGGCGTCCTTCGGCCGCACCCGCCGCCCCGTCGAGCTGGACCTGTCCAGCGGCGCGCTGCCCGCCCTGTCGCTGGTGCGGGACGTCGTCTCGGCGGTCGACCTGCGCGAGCTCGACGTCTATCTCGCGGATGACGGCTACTACGCCGCGGGGTTGCCTCGTCTTCGCGCGATCGTGGCCGAGCAGTACACCGTGCAGGGGCTGCCGACCGGGCCCGACCAGATCCTCGTCACGTCCGGCTCCCAGCAGGCCGTCTGGTTGTGCGCGTCGTCCCTGGTCGCGCCGGGAGACGAAGTGCTGGTCGAGGAGCCGAGCTACCGGGGTGCGATCGAGGCGTTCCGTACGGCCGGGGCGCGGCTGACGGGGGTGCCCGTACGGCAGGACGGTCTCGACCTCGACCACCTCGAACGGGTCGCGCATCGGGCCGCCCTCCTCTACTGCCAGCCCGCGGCGCACAACCCCACCGGGATCAGCTGGCCGGCGGCGAGCAGGGAGCGGCTCAGCGAGATCGTCGGCAGGCACGGCGTGCTGACGATCGAGGACCGATCCTGTGCCGATCTCGTCCTCGACGACCGCGGCGTCCGGCCCCCGCTGCCCGACCCTGCTCGTCCCGGCTCCGCGAATCCCGGCTCGGTGATCCGGATCGGCACCGCGTCCAAGCTGCTCTGGGGCGGCCTGCGCGTCGGGTGGATCCGCGCGGAGCGGCCGATGATCGTGCGGTTGACGCAGGCCAAGGCGGCACTGGACCTGGCGGCTCCGGTGATCGACCAGATGGTGACCGCCGAGCTCCTTACGCAGGCCGATCGGGCCCGGCAGGAGCGCACCCGGCGCCTGCGGGCCCATCTCGCCGAGGCGGCGGCGGTCCTGGCGGAACGGCGCCCCGCGTGGCGGTGGACGCCGCCGCACGGCGGCACGGCGCTGTGGATCGACACCGGAACCAACGCCGTCGCCCTGGCAGAACGCGCACGGAGGAGGGGCGTGCTGGTCACCGCCGGCCCGGCCTTCTCCCCCTCGAACGCGCAGCGCTCCCGGCTGCGGCTGCCGTTCTGGAGACCCGTGGAGCAGTTCGCGCACGCGGTCGAACTTCTCGAGTGAGTCCCGCGCGTGTGTCGAGGTATGTCACGCCTCGGCGGCGTCGGCGTAGCGGCGTGCCAGGTGGGCGAAGGCGGCTTTGAGCTCGGCCGGGCCGACGACCTCGATGTCGGCGTCGAACCTGCCGACGTCGGCGGCCAGGCCGACCCATGACCACGAACCCAGGACGAGCCGGCAGCGGTCCGGGCCCAGTGCCTCGACGACCGCGTCGCGGATGTAGGGGGACACGGCGGCGGCGGGCAGGCCGAGGATCACCTCGCCGCGACAGAGCCAGTCGCCCGAGCCGCCGGAGCCTGAGCCTCGGAACCGGCCGGCCACGAAGGCGGCCACATCACCTCCCGGCAGCTCGCGCGGGGTGAAACGCGGCCCCGTGGGGGTGCGCGGGGTGATTCGGTCGGCGCGGAAGGTACGCCAGTCCTCACGATCGAGGTCCCAGGCGACCAGATACCAGCGCCCGCCCCAGGTGACCAGGTGATGAGGCTCCGCCCGGCGCGGCGGCGCCGGCGCGCCGTCGTCGTCCGCTTCCGGAGGAGACGCGGCCGCGTAGTCGAAGCGCAGCACCTCACGGGCATGGACGACGGCGCCGAGCGCCGTGAGCACGCCGATGTCGACTCGCGGACCGGCCGGGATCGCGGACCTCTCGACGGCGGTGACCTGGAGGGCGTCGATCCGGTGGCGCAGCCGCGCGGGCATGACCTGCCGCACGGTGGTCAGCGCGCGCGCCGCGGCGTCCCCGATGCCGGCGCCGCTCGCGGTGGCTGTCTGAAGGGCCACGGCGAGGGCGACGGCCTGGTCGTCGTCGAACAGCAGCGGGGGCATCTGCGAACCGGCATCGAGCCGGTATCCGCCGTCGGGCCCCTTGAAGGTGGTGATCGGGTAGCCGAGCTCGCGGAGACGGTCCACGTCACGGCGGACCGTGCGCGCGCTGACGTTCAGCCGCGCCGCCAGGTCCCCTCCCGACCAGTCACGGCGGGTCTGCAGCAGCGAGAGGATCGCGAGCAGTCGCGCGGATGTCTTCGGCACGAGATTAATTGTGCGTCCAGTAGAGGACACATCCTGTCCTCTACCCCTGGGAGTGTGAGGTCACCCAGTGATCGAGGGCTAGGAGCCATCATGTCCATCACCACCACGACTCACCTGAACTTCCGCGGCGACGCCCGGGCGGCGCTCGACTTCTATCACTCCGTCTTCGGCGGAAACGTCGTCGCCGTCAGCTACAAGGACGCGGGCGCCGTGCAGAACCCCGACGAGGCGGACTGGGTGATGTGGGGCCAGGTCACCGCGGACAACGGCTTCCAGGTCATGGCCTACGACGTGCCGTCGCAGACGCCGTGGCACCCGGGGGAGAACGCCGTCTTCGTCTCCGTACGCGGCGACGACACCGACGAGATCACCAGCCTCTGGGACAAGCTGGTCGTCGGCGCGACCGTCGTACGGCCGCTGGAGCCCGCGCAGTGGGCGCCCCTCTACGGAATGCTCAAGGACCGCTTCGGCGTCGTCTGGGTCCTGGACGTCGCGGCCCCCTATAACGGCTGACCTCCCCGGCAGAGCGGAAGAGGAATCAGATCACTGTGAAAATGCGCGAGCTGGGGCAGACGGGCATCGAGGTCAGCGCCTACTGCCTCGGCACCATGATGTTCGGCCCGGTGGGCAATCCCGACCACGACGAGTGCGTCCGCATGACCCACCGGGCGCTGGACGCGCGCCGCCATCATCGGCCCCCGCACCATGGAACAGCTCGAGGATCTGCTGGCGGGGGCCACCATCACCCTCGGCGACGACATCCTCGACAAGATCGACGAGATCGTCCCGCCGGGGACCGACATCGGCCCCCTGGACATCTCCTACGATCCGCCGGCCGTCACGCTCCCGGCGCTGCGCAGGCGCCCGGCCGGCGACCGGGCCGCGGCCTGACACCATGACGGTCCTCGGCAGCCGCGCACTCAACCGCGCCACACTGGCTCGGCAGTTCCTGCTCGACCGCACTGACGCACCGGTGCTCGACGTCATCGCGCACCTGTGCGGCATGCAGGCACAGGAACCGCAGGAGCCGTTCTTCGGCCTGTGGTCGCGGGTGCGAGCCTTCCGGCCCGCGGCCCTGGACGGTCTGCTGACCGGACGGGCCGTGGTGCGCACCCATCTGATGCGCCGCACCGTCCACCTCGTCACCGCGGACGACGCGCTGGCCTGGCGTGCCCGGCACGACACCATGCTGCGCCAACGGGTGCTCACCACCTACCGCCGCGAACTCGCCGGACTCGATCCGGACGAGGTGGCGGCGGCCGGCAGGGAGGTCATGGCCGACGGCCTGCCCCGCACGATGGCCGAACTCGTCGACGCGCTTGCCGGCCGCTGGCCCGCACCGCCGCGCCGGGCTCTGGGTGAGCTGCTCGTCGCCGCGCTCATCCCGATGGCCCAGCTGCCCCCGCGCGGATTGTGGCGTACCAAAGCAGGGGTACGCAACGTTCCCCTCGCCATATGGCTGGGACGCGATGTCACCCCGCTCCGTCCGGACGGCCCCGACGAGGTCGGCCGGGCTCTGGTCCGCCGATATCTCGCCGCGTGCGGGCCCGCCGCGTCCGCGGACCTGCGCGCCTGGTGCGGTCTGGCCGGGCTGCCCGCCGCGGTCGACGCCGTACGCGAGGAACTCGTCGCCTTCCGCGACGAACGGGGCCGGCAACTGCTCGACCTGCCCGGCGCGCCGCGCCCCGACCCGGACACCCCCGCGCCTGTGCGGTTCCTGCCTGCGTTCGACAACGCGCTCCTCGGCTACCATGACCGCAGCCGCATCGTCGACGACGCCCACCGCGGCCTGTCGGTCGCCGGCGCCCGCGTCGTCCTGGTGGACGGCCGGGTCGCCGCGACCTGGGACGTCTCGGCCGGCAGCGTGATCGTCACCCCGCTGCGCCGCCTCTCCCGATCCGACCGCGACGCCGTGGCCAAGGAGGGGCGGTCGTTGGAGTCCTTCCTGTCCGGCGACAACATAGAGGGACTCGCCCCGCCGTCCCGGTGACCGGGAGTTCCGGCATCCCGCGCCCGGCCTTTGCCGACAATTTCGGGCACGGACGGACTCCGGCTCGCGGCTCATCCCGGCATGAAGGGGAACTGATAGGCATGTCGACAGATCCGAGGCTCGCGGCGGCGGCGGTGCTGGCCGGGCTCACCGGTCCCGGCGGGGCGTTCGAGCTCGCCGAGGAGGAGGTCCTCGGCGCGCGCATGACGGTCTTCAAGAACCGGCATCGCGACCTCGGCGAGGTGCTCACCGCCTCGGCCGCGTACGGCGACCGCGACTACATCGTGACGGCGCACGAGCGGCTGACCTTCGCCGAGCACGCGCGCCAGGCGGCCGCGCTGGCCACCGCACTGCGCGAGGAACACGGTGTGCGCTCCGGCGACCGCGTCGCGATCAACGCGGCCAACCACCCGGGCTGGATCGTCTCGTTCTGGGCGACGGTGGCCGCCGGCGCCATCGCGGTCGCGTACAACGCGTGGTGGTCACGCGGGGAGGTCGAGTACGCCCTCGGTCACACGGAGCCGAAGGTGCTGATCGCGGACGCCAAGCGGGCCGCGCTCGCCCCCGCGGGGACCACGGTCGTGACCCTTGAGGAGGACCTCCCCCGGCTGATCGAGCGGCACGCGGGCGCTCCGCTGGCCCCGCACGCCGCCGCCGAGGACGACCCGGCGGTGATCATCTACACCAGCGGCACCTCGGGCCGTCCCAAGGGGGCGGTCCACACGCATCGCAACCTCACCTCCGTGGTCGAATACCACCGGATGAACGACGCGCTGGCCCAGGCGTTCGGCGACCCGACGAACCCCGCGGACCGGCGCTACCTGCTGGCGCTGCCGCTGTTCCACATCGCGAGCCTGCACAATCTCGCGGTGCCCCGCCTCGCGACCGGCAGCGCCGTCGTGATGCACCTGGGCGCCTTCGACGTGGACCGCGTGCTGCGGCTCGTCGAGCGGGAGCGGGTCACCAACTGGGGCGCGGTGCCGACGATGGCGAACCGCCTGATCGAGCACGGCGACCTGTCGGGCTACGACCTGTCGTCGCTGACCGCCTTCGCGCTGGCCTCGGCGCCGTCCTCCCCCGCGTTCAAGCAGCGGCTGCGCGAGGCGTTCCCGGTCGCCCGGCAGTCCCTGGTGGACAGCTACGGCCTGACCGAGTCGTCCACCGCGATCGCCGTCGCCACCCCGGCCGACCTGGAGGAGGCCCCGGGGACGCTGGGCCGTCCGATCGCCACCGTGCGGCTGGAGATCCGCGACCCCGAGGGCAAGCCGTTGCCGGAGGGAGAGGAGGGCGAGGTCTGCGTCCGCAGCCCGTTCAACATGCTCGGCTACTGGCGGGATCCGCAGGCGACCGCACAGGCCATACGGAAGGACCGGTGGCTGCACACCGGCGACATCGGGCTGATCGAGAACGGGCGGCTGCGCCTCAGCACCCGCCGTTCCGACTTGATCATCCGGGGCGGGGAGAACGTCTATCCCGCCGAGATCGAGAACACGCTGGCCGAGCACCCGGCGGTGGTGGAGTGCGTCGTGCTCGGCGCCCCGCATCCCGACCTCGGCCAGGAGGTCGTCGCCGTTGTCGTCACGGCGGCCGGGACGGCGTCGGGGCACGACGTGGACGAGGACGACCTGCGGGCGCACCTGCGCGACCGGCTCGCCTACTTCAAGGTGCCGTCGCGGTGGCGGATCACGACCGAGGCGCTGCCGCGCAACGCCACCGGCAAGGTGATCCGCCAGGAGGTCAAGCGCGAGCTCGGCATCGCCGACTCCTGATACGCCCGTACGCCGTCCGATCGTCAGGCGTGAACCCGGCACCGCCGGGTAGCCGGAACGGATCACACCGGACCGCCGGGGGCGCGCATGACTCGTGTGAGTGAAAGCCGTACCGCGAAGGTCACCGACTCGGCCGCGGGCCATCCGTCCGTGTCGATGGCGCTGGGGGCGCTGTTCGTGTCGGCCTCGGCCGTCCTGATCCACCTGTCGGGCGCCTCACCGGGCACCGCCTCGTTCTACCGCTGCCTGCTGGCCCTTCCCGTGCTGGTTCCGCTCGCGCTGCTGGAGCGCGGGCGCGAGGGCAGGCGGGAGAGCAGGCGGGAAAGCACGGTGCCGGCGCGCCGGCGGGCCGTCACCCTCGCCGCGGGCGCCCTGTTCGCCGGCGACATGCTGCTGTGGACGGCGGCGATCGACGAGGTCGGCGCCGGGCTGTCCACCGTGCTCGTCAACGTCCAGGTGGTGATCGTGCCGCTGCTCGCCCTGCTGGTGGACCGCGAGCCGCCGCCCCGCCGCTTCGTCGTGTCCCTGCCCTTCCTCCTGCTCGGCGTGGTCCTGGCGAGCGGTGTGGCCGAGGGCGGCGCCGGCGGGAGCCGGCCGCTCCTCGGGACCGTCCACGCCGTGCTTGCGGCCGTGTGCTACTCGGGCTTCCTGTTCCTGCTGCGGCGGGGAGGACAGCAGGGGCAGGCGGTGCAGTCTTATCTGTGGGTGACCGTCGCCGCCGCCGGCGCCGCACTGGCCGCGGGCGCCCTCTGGCAGGGCGTCGATCCGGCTCCGGGCTGGACGGCCGTCGGATGGCTGGCCCTGGTCGCGCTCTTCGGGCAGGTGCTCGGCTGGCTCCTCGTCGCCGTGGCCGCGCCCCGTCTCGCCAGCCACGTCGGGGCCATCCTGCTGCTGCTCACGCCCGTCGGGGCCCTCGTCCTCGGCTGGGCCGTCCTCGGCGAGCACCCCTCCCCTCTCCAGCTGGCGGGCTGCGCCGTGATCCTCGCGAGCGGCACCTTCGCCACCACCCGTTCCGCCCGCGACTCCTGAGGCGGGTGATCCGGCCCGGCGGTGCGAGGGGGTGCACCGCCGGGCCGGTTCCTCACTGCACGGCGAAGCGCTGGGCGGCGCTGCCGTTGCAGTCGTAGATCTGCAGGCGGGTGCCGTTGCCGGTCGCGCCGCCGGGGGCGTCGACGCACCGGCCCGACTGGGGGTTCTGGATCGACCCGTTGGACAGCTGCACCCAGTTCTGCGCGCCTGTGTTGTTGCAGTCGTACAGCTGCAACGGCGTGCCGTTGGCGGTGCCGCCCGACTGCACGTCGAGGCAGCGGCCGAGGGTGCGCAGCGTCTGCCCGCTCCAGGTCCAGAACTGGTCCTTCGCGTAGGACTGGCAGTCCCACAGCTGCACCGCCGTGTTGTTGCCTCCGGTGTCGTCACCGGCGACGTCGACGCACTTGCCGCCGGGGCCGGCGATGTTCGCCCCGCCGGCGAAAGACCAGCGCTGGGCGGCGCTGCCGTTGCAGTCGTAGATCTGCAGGCGGGTGCCGTTGCCGGTCGCGCCGCTGGGCGAGTCGAGGCACCGGCCCGACCCGATGTTCTTGATGGAGCCGTCGGACTGCAGCACCCACTGCTGGTTGCCGCCGCCGAAGCAGTCCCAGATCTGCACCTTCGACCCGTTGGCGGTGCCGTTGTCGACGACGTCGAGGCACTTGCCGCCGTTGAACGTGCGCAGGGTGTCGCCGACCATCGTGTAGTGCTGGTCGACGGCGTAGGACTGGCAGTCCCACAGCTGCACCGGCGCGCCGTTGCCGCCCGTGTCGTCGCCCGCCACGTCGACGCACTTGCCGCCGGGGCCGGTGATCGGCTGACCGGCCACCGTGCCGCCGGGGCCGCCGGGGCCGCCGCCGGTGCCGAAGCTTCCGATCGTCATCCCGGCCGACGACGGGTTGGGCTGGTCGATCGTCGGGGCGAACCCGCCGACGTCGTCGTAGGAGAAGCCGTAGGCCAGGCCGTTCAGCGAGTTGGCGTGCATCGTCTTGCTGAACAGATTCGACGCGGACTGCCCGTAGAACTTCGTCGCGTCCGTCGTCGGCTGGGTGTCGTACATGACCCGGCCGGCCGTCGACAGCGTCGCACGGTTGAGGGCGGCGCACACCCGCGCGCCGACCGCGAGGATGGCCGCCTGGTCGGGCTGGTTCGGCGGTTGCATGCCGCCGGAGCATGCGAAGACGTCGCCCGTGGCCGGTCTGGTGAGCGTGCCGATGACGGCGCCAGACGCGTTCCTGAACGTCCAGTTCGTGCCGCTGGTCGTGCCGGTGAAGGTGCCCAGCGACGTCTGGACGGTCAACGGGTGCGTGGCGTAGTAGGACCACACCCCGTTCACGTAGGAGTCGAGGTACGTCGAGGGGAACAGGCCCTTGGCGATGGCGTGCACGGGCGCGAGCACGCGCACCGGGAGGCCGTCGGAGGCCCGGGTCGTCGTCAGGCCCGACCACGGCGACCCCAGCCCTGCGAACGCGTTGAGGATGCCGGTGCGGTTGCCGGGGATGCCCTGTGTCTGGGTGGTGCCGGAGGAGTCGGTGACGCTGACCGTCATCGGGATGCTGAACATGTCGACCGTGGTCGAGTTGATGAAGATGCCCGTGCCGCCGTTGCTGTCCCGGGCGAACTCCGTCCAGTCGTAGAGGATGCCGGCGTTCGGGTCGCTGTCGACCCAGGGCGCCGGCTCGACCAGGCCGTTCGTGGTCAGGAAGAACTGCAGCTTCGCGCCCATGGACACATAGACGCGGCCGCCGGACAGGCTCGGCGGCAGCGTGATGGTCGTGGTGGCGCCGTTGCCCGGCCCGGGGATCGCGATGTCCGGCGCCGGGACGGGGCCGTTGGGGATCGACGAGGGGAAACTGTACGCGCGCCACGTCCCCGAGGCGTCCACGTATCCCTGCCGTCCGGCCGAGCGGGCGACGACGTACACGTACGTCGCGTCGGCCCGGCCGGAGTTATTGGTGATCTTGAAGGGCAACTGCGTGACGGCGGCGTTCGCCGCCTGCTGCCCGGCGGCGAGGACGACCGCCTGGGCCAGCAACACGGCGGCGAGCAGAGCCCGCCGCCATCGCCGGAACGACACGTGCATCTCTCGGCTCCTCTGGGGGGTGCGGAGACAAGCTCTGAGAGCGCTCTCAGTAAAGTAACTTTACTGTTAACTGACCGCTCGTCAATAGCCGTCTACGCCGCGTTTCCCCGCGAAGAGCCGTAGCCACCTGTCCCGTGAGAGCGCTTACTCCTTTCGAGGGTCAGCGAGGCCGGTCGAGCTGCTTGTCGATGAACAGGCCCTCGGCCGTGACGCACACCTGTCCGCCCGCGGTGATCGTCCCGGTGGTGTAGATCTTGCGCCCGTCCACGGAGGTCTGCCGGCCGGTCACGGTCAGCCGCTCGAACAGCGGGGTGGGCCGGTGGTAGCGCAGGGTCAGCGTGCCCGTCATCCCCGAGGTCCCCGCCCAGGCGTTCGCGACGCCCAGCGTGTGGTCGAGCAGCAGCGCCGACACGCCGCCGTGCACGCACCCGGGAGGCCCCTGGTAGGGCATGCCCAGCACGACCTCGCCCTCGATGGACCCGTCGTCCCTGCCGTACAGGCGCAGCGGCGGGGCGATCGCGTTCTCCGGCCCGGTCACCGGGTCGTGCCGGGTCACCCCCTCCCCCCGCCACATGTCGACCATGCGCTCGCCCACCGTGGGGGCGTGCGCCTCCAGGTGATCGGCCACGGCGTTCAGCTGCTCGGCGACCTGGGTCATCTCGACCGCCGACATGTCGCCCGAGTGCAGCAGCGCGTCGATCACGCGGCGGGCCGCGGCGACCGCCGCGTCCACGCCCTCGTTGTTCGGGGTCGCCGTCAGCTCCGTACGGTCGATCCGCGTCTCCGTCATGAGATCTCCGCTGTCGCGTGGGTGAGCACTGCGGCGTCGCCGCGCTCCGGGCAGGTGGACCGGAACACCAGCCGGTCGGCCTCGCGCCACACGGTGGTCCGGATCGTCTCGCCGGGGAACAGCACCCCGGCGAAACGCACCGACAGCCCGGTCAGCCTGGTCACGTCACCGCCGAGGACGCCGTCCGCCAGCGCCTTCGCCACTATGCCGTACGACGCGAGGCCGTGCAGGATCGGGTGGTCGAAGCCGGCCGCCCGTGCGAATGCGGGGTCGGCGTGCAGCGGGTTGAGGTCGCCGTTGAGCCGGTAGAGCAGGGCCTGCCCGGGGGTGGTCGGCGAGTCGAGCACGTGGTCGGGCTCCCGGTCCGGCTCCGTCCAGGGGGTCTCCGGGCCCGGCTCGCCGCCGAAGCCGCCCTCGCCGCGCGCCCAGATCAGCATGGTCGTGGTCCACAGCGGGTCGCCCGCGGGATCGGCCGCCGCCTGCTCCATCTCGATCACCGCGGCCTTGCCCTTGTCCCAGATGTTCGCGACCCGGGAGGACACGACGGCCTCACCGGCCGCGGGCAGCGGCCGGTGCACGGTGAGCACCTGCCCGGCGTGCAGGATCCTGCGCAGGTCGATGTCGATGCCGGGCATGCTCATCGCGGTCGGCGGGCGCTCACCCGCCGAGATCCCCTGCCCGGCGACCATGGCGAAGGTGGGCAGCACCCGAAGCCCGCGCTCGTAGGTGTAGGACAGCTCGGGATCGGCGCCCGCGTCCCTCCCCGCGCCCAGGCTGAGGTGATAGAGCAGCACGTCGCGGCTGGTCCAGGAGATCTCCCGGGCGGCCGGCGGCGCGCCCATGGCCTTGTCGGCGTCGATGGGCATGCCTCAGTCCTCCTCCTCGTCGTCTCGGCGGCCCCTGCCGATCACGCCTTGACCTCCGGGTCGCGGGGCAGTCCGAGCAGACGCTCGCCGATGATGTTGAGCTGCACGTCGGTGGTGCCCCCGGCGATGGACATGCAGCGGGAGCTGAGGAAGCGCAGCGTGGGGTCGGACCGCCGGCCCATCCCCTCGCCGGTCAGGGAGTCCGGGCCGATCCAGTCCATGGCGGTCTCCCAGACCTCCTGCACGTGCTCGACGCCGATCAGCTTGGCCACACTGGACTCCGCGCCGGGCTGCTGCCCGGTCAGCGACCGCAGTGTGGTCCGCAGCGCGAACAGCGCCCCTGACTGGGCGTCGCAGAGGATGCCGCCGAGCCGGGTCAGCCGCTCGTCGTCCGTCTCGTCCGGCCGTTCCGCGGCGATGTGCAGCAGCGCCTCGCCACCGCTGCCCAAGGAGGAATCGTGCGACAGCGAGACCCGCTCGTTGGCCAGCGTCGTGCGGGCCAGCTTCCAGCCGTCGCCCGGCTGCGCGACGAGCATCTCGTCGGGGATGAACACGTCGTCGAAGAACACCTCGTTGAACAGCGCCTCGCCGGTCAGCTCGCGCAGCGGCCGGATGTCGATGCCGGGGCTGGACATGTCGAGCAGGAAGTACGACAGGCCCTTGTGCTTGGGCGCCTCCGGGTCGGTGCGGGCCAGCAGGATGCCCCACTGCGCCTGGCGGGCCATCGACGTCCAGACCTTCTGGCCGTTGATCTTCCAGCCGCCCTCGACCTTCTCGGCCCGGGTGGTCAGGGCCGCGAGGTCGGAGCCCGCGCCCGGCTCGCTGAACAGCTGGCACCACACCAGGTCGCCGCACAGCGTCCGCGGCAGGAACCGCCCCTGCTGCTCGGGGCTGCCGTGCGCGATCAGGGTCGGCACCACCCAGGCGCCGATGACCATGTCGGCCGCGCGCAGCCCGGCGGCCCGCATCTCCTCGGCCATCACGAGCTGGGTGACCGCGTCCGCGCCCTTCCCCCAGGGCTCGGGCAGGTGTGGCGCGGTGTAGCCGTGCTCGGCCAGGTACCTCAGCCGGTCGCGGCCGTCGAGGTCGAGAGCCGGCCTCAGCTCGGCGCGCGCCTCCGCGCGGACCCGTTCGGCCTCCGGCGGCAGCTCGACGCCGAGCTCGCGGCGCACGCCGTCCAGGGTGAGCCGGGCCACCCTGCGGCGCCACCACGAGACCGGGCCGAGCGTGATGCGCAGCGTCTGCGCCCGGCGCAGGTACAGGCCGGCGTCGTGCTCCCAGGTGAAGCCGATGCCGCCGAGCGTCTGGATGCAGTCCTTGGTGACGGAGAAAGCGGCCTCCACGCTGGTCGCCCCGGCGACCGCCGCGGCCAGCGCCGCCTCCCCGGCAGAAGCGTCGGTCTCGTCGAGAGCCCGGGCCGCGTCCCAGGCACAAACCCGCGCCTGCTCGGCCCGGGTCAGCATGCGGGCGCAGCGGTGCTTGACGCCCTGGAACCGGCCGATCGGACGGCCGAACTGGTGGCGCACCTTCGCGTACTCGGCGGCGGTGGCGGTGGCCCAGTCGGCCAGGCCGGACGCCTCGGCCGCGAACAGCGTGGCGGCCAGGTCGAGCACGGGGTTGTCGGCAAACACGGGGTTGTCGGCAAGCACGGCGCTGTGGGCGAGGCCGTCCAGCACGCCGGCCGCGGGGACGGCGACGCCGGCGGCGCGCACCCGCGACGGGCGGCGGGTCAGGTCGTGGCCGGGCAGGTCCTCGGTCTCCACCGCCTCGCGCGGCAGCACGACCCAGGCCGTGCCGGTCCCGTCGGCGGCGGGCAGCACGAACAGGTCGGCGACGTGGCCGCCCAGGACCGGCTCCGAGACCCCGGAGACCACGGCCTCCCCGCCCTCGCCGCGGGTGAGGGTGAGCCCGCCGGGCCGGAGGCCGACCGCGGCGGTCTTCTCCCCGCCGGCCAGCGCCGCCAGGTGGGCCGTGTGCCCGGCGCGGGCCAGCACGGCGCCCGCGAGCACCGTGGGCAAGAACGGCCCGGGGACCATGGCCCGGCCCAGCTCCTCCACCACGACGGCGAGTTCGAGCAGGCCGGAGCCCGCTCCACCGGCCTCCTCGGGCAGGTGCAGCCCGAGCAGGCCCTGCTCGGCCAGCAGCGGCCAGAACTTCGGCAGCTCCTCGTGCTCGGCGTCCACCGCCTGCCGCACCACGGCCGGCGTCACGTGCCGGGCCGCGAAGGCGCGTACGGCGTCGCGCAGGTCGCGCTGCTCGTCGGTCAGTCCGATCGACATGCTTCCTCAGATCCGTTCGATGATGGTGGCCGTGGCGTGGGCGCCGCCCGCGCACATGGTGACCAGGGCCGTCGAGCCGCCGGTGCGCTCCAGCTCGTACACCGCCTGGGTGATCAGGCGGGAGCCGGTGGAGCCGACGGCGTGGCCGAGCGCGATCGCGCCGCCGTTCACGTTGACCTTGTCCATGTCGGCGTCGAGCTCCCGCGCCCAGGAGAGCACGACCGAGGCGAACGCCTCGTTGATCTCGACGAGGTCGAGATCGGACAGCTTCATGCCCGCCTTCTTCAGCACGTGCCGGGTCGCGTCGATCGGACCGTCGAGGTGGTAGTAGGGGTCGGAGCCGACCATGCCGGAGGCGACGATGCGCGCCCGCGGGCGCAGGCCGAGATCGCGGGCCCGGCCGGCGCTCATCAGCAGCACGCCGGCCGCGCCGTCGCTGATCTGCGAGGAGTTGCCCGCGGTGTGGATGCCCTCCGGCATCACCGGCTGCAACCTCCCCAGGGCCTCCATGCCGGTGTCGCGCAGCCCCTGGTCGCTGGTGACGACGGCGGTCTCTCCTGTCGGGCCCTCGGGCCCCATCACGGGCGCCTCGACCGCGAGTACCTGCCCGTCGAACCTGCCTTCCGCCCACGCCCGCGCCGCGCGCTGCTGGGAGCGCAGGCCGAACGCGTCGGCGTCCTCGCGGGTGATGCCGCGCCGCCGCGCGATCCGCTCGGCCGCGGTGAACTGGTCGGGCATGTCCAGCGACCACGACGGCGGGAACGGGCTGCCGGCCTCGGGGGTGACCGCCGCGCCGAGGAAGACCCGGCTCATCACCTCGACGCCGCAGCCGATGCCGACGTCGACGGCGCCGGCCGCGATCAACCCGGCCACCAGGTGGACCGCCTGCTGGCCGGACCCGCACGCGCAGTCGATCGACGTGCAGGCCGTGCCGTACGGCAGGCCGGCGTGCAGCCACGCCTGGCGGGTGACGTTGTTGGCCTGCTCCCCTGCCTGGGTGACGCAGCCGCCGATCACCTGCTCGACCGCCTCGGGTGCGAGGCCGCTGCGCTCGATCAGGCCCCGGTGCACCACGCCGAGCAGCTCGGCCGGGTGCAGCCCGGACAGGACGCCGTAGCGCTTGCCGACCGGTGTGCGCACCGCGTCGACGATGACGGCCTCAGTGACGGTCTCAGCCATCGTTCCTCCTGGTATGCGTTGACAGGCCCGTGTTCGTTGAAAGCACAGACTCGGCCCAGCGGTAGTCGGCCTTGCCGCTGGGCGAGCGCTCGACGACGTCCACGACGACGATCGACGCGGGCACCTTGTATCCGGCGATCTGCGTGCGGCCGGACACCGGCCGCGCGCAGGTGGTTCGCCAGAGCGTTCGCCCTGGCGTCGAGCTCCCCGAAGTGGAGCCGCCGGGCGTCGCAGACCAGGGCGCGGCGTTCGGGGACCGCCGCGGCGCGGCCTCGAACAGGGATGCCACGTTCAGGGTCATGGGAGGAGGCTAGAAATCATTTCTGTTCCGGGCAACGGCCCAGTCCCGCTCAGTGGTGCCGCCGATCGCTTACCGCACAGCATGGAGCCCATCCTTGTGTCGCTGGGCGGGATGCGCACGACCGCGGACATCCCGACGAGGGGAAACTAGAATACATACTAGTTATTGGGACGATCACCGAGTGAGCAGGAGCGCGCAGATGAGCTCGAACACGAGCCTGGAGAACAGGACCGCCGTCGTCACCGGCGCGGGAGCGGGGCTGGGCCGCAGCGAGGCCCTCGCCCTCGCCGAAGGCGGCGCGAACGTCGTCGTCAACGACGTCGGCCCGGCCGCCGAGGACGTCGCGGCCGAGATCAGGGCGCTCGGCCGCAAGGCCGTCGCTGTGACGGGCGACGTCGGCGACTGGTCCATGGGCGACCGGCTCGTCCAGACGGCCGTGGGCACCTTCGGCGGTCTGGACATCGTGGTGAACAACGCCGGCGTGCTGCGCGACAAGATGCTGTTCAACCTGACCGAGTCCGACTGGGACGACGTCATCCGCGTCCACCTCAAGGGACACGCCGTGCTGTCGCGCGCCGCCGCGGTCCACTGGCGGGCGGCGAGCAAGGCCGCCGGCGGCCCCGTCTACGGCCGCGTGATCAACACCTCGTCCGAGGCGTTCCTGTTCGGATCGGCCGGTCAGCCGAACTACTCCGCCGCCAAAGCCGGCATCGTCGCGCTGACCCTGTCGACCGCCCAGGGCCTGTCGCGCTACGGCGTGCGGGCCAACGCGATCTGCCCCAGGGCCCGTACGGGCATGACCGCGCACGTGTTCGGTGACGGCGGCGAGATGGGCGGGCTGGACACCCTCGCCCCCGAGCGGGTGGCCACGTTCGTCGCCTACCTCGCCTCCCCCGCGTCGGAGGAGATCACCGGCCAGGTGTTCGTGGTGTACGGCGACATGGTGGCCCTCATGGCGGCCCCGACCGTGGAGCGCAAGTTCACCGCCGCCGACGGCGTGTTCTCCGTCGAGGAGCTGGACGCGCAGGTCACCGCGCACTTCCACGGGCGGGACCCGTACCGGACCTTCGCGGCCTACTCGGTGGCGCAGCTCGACACCACGGGCGTGGAGAACAACGCGGCCGCGAAGTGACGGACGCGGGGGCCGCCGCGGACGTCCGCGGCGGCCCCTCACGCAGAAGTGATCAGTACACCTCGGGGCCGCGCAGGGTGGCCTCGGCGCCGCCGTCCACGAAGATGATCTGCCCGGCCATGTGGGAGTTCTCCGGGCTCACCAGCCAGCGCAGCGCGTCGGCCACCACCTCGGGCTCGGCGTAGCCGTTCAACGGCATCGGCACCGCCCTGTCCATGATCTTCCGCATCGTCTCGTCCTCGAACAGGGGCGCCGACATCGGGGTCAGCACGACGCCCGGCGCCACCGCGTTGAGCGGGATGCCGCATCGGGCCCACTCCGGCGACACGGCCCGTGCGCGCAGCCAGCGGACCAGGGCGGACTTCGAGGCGGGGTAGAGCAGCCGGCCCTCGCCGCGCTCGACCGCCTCCCCTGCCAGGGCGACCGCCCGCGGCTCGTCGCCGTCGAGGCAGGCGCGAACCACCTCGGGGTCGGCGGGCTGGGTGGCGGAGATCGAGGCCACCACGGCGGCGCGCGGCCGCTCCGCCCGGGCGAGCGCCGGGCGCAGCCCCTCCAGGACCGCGGTCGCGCCGAAGAAGTTGACGGTGACCGTGCTCACGGTCACCCCTGAGACGCCGGCGCAGGCCACGACGCCGTCCAGCGCGCCGTCCGCACTGTCGAGCACCGACTCCACCGCGAGCGCCCGCCCATCCGGCGTGGACAGGTCGGCGCACACGTCGGCGTCCTTGAGATCGACGCCGATCACCTCGTCGCCGCCCGCTCGCAGCGAGGCCGCGAGGGCCCTGCCGATGCCCGAGGCCGACCCGGTCACCGCGATCTTCCGTGTCACGTCGTCGCTCCTTGTCGAGGGGGGCGTCGTCGAAGGGGGGCGTCAGGTTCCGGAGCCGCCGTCGACCCGGACGTTCGCACCCGTGAGATATCCGCCGTCCGAGGAGGCCGCGAACGCGATCGCGGCCGCGATCTGCTCAGGGGCGGCGCTGCCGAGCAGCGAGCGGATCCGCCCGAAGTACCTCAGGTCCACCCCCTCGGGAAACTCGATGTCGCGCGTCAGCGGGGTCGCCACCGTGCCCGGGGAGATCGGCACCACCCGGATGCCGCGCCCCACCACCTCGGCGGCCAGGCTCAGCGAGAAGGCCAGCACCGCCCCCTTCGACGCGGCGTAGGCCGTCATGTACGGGTTGCCCTGGGTGGCCGCGATCGACGCGACGTTCACGATCACACCGGTCCGGTCGGGCAGGTGGCGCAGCGCCTCCCGGCAGAACAGCGCGGTGCCGACCAGGTTGACCGAGAACAGCAGGTTGAGGTCGGCCACGGTCAGCGACGCGATCGGCGTCGTCCGCTGGATTCCCGCGACGTTGACCAGCACGTCGATGCCGCCGAGCGCGGCGGCCGCCGCGTCCACGGCCGCGACCACGGCCCGCTCGTCCGTCACGTCGGCCACGTGCGGGACGTACGGGCCCTTCACCAGCTCGCCCGTTTCCACCAGGCCCCGCTCGTCCCGGTCCACGCCGAAGACGTGGGCTCCCTCGGCCGCGAGCCGGACCGCGGTGGCCCGCCCGATCCCCGAAGCGGCACCCGTGAGCAGGACTCTCACGTCCTCGAAGCGGTTCATGGCGCCGCACCCTACCGACGGGTGGGACGAGACGGCCGGGTGGCGTCCCGGTCAGCGGGAGGCGGCGTTGGAGCGGGGCGCGAGCAGCAGCCGGCAGGCGATCCGGATGTCGCTTTCGGTGTCGGGGACCGACGCCCGGCCGTTCAGGCTCGACTGCAGCACGCCATACCAGCACTGCATGAGCAGCCGGATCAGCGTGACGTCCATGACGGTCGGCTCCTGGATGCCGAGCGTGCGCAGGACGATCTGCCGGAACGTCATGTCGATCCGGCCGGCGTCGGCCACCGCGGCGGCGTTGGCGGAGTTCGCCGACTGCAGCATCGCGGTGGCGAGCGCGGGGCGGCGCAGCAACTGCCTGCTGGCCAGCACGAGCACGTCGGCGACGGCGTCCTCAGGCGCGGTGCCCGGCTTCGGCTGCGGGACGCTCTCGTCGAACCGGTCGATCTGCTCGGCCATCACGGCGGTGAACAGGTGGGTCTTCGAGGGGAAGTACCGGTACAGCGTGGCGATCGCCACCCCGGCCTCCTTGGCCACCTCGTGCATCTGGACGCGCTCGAGGCCCTTCTCCGCGCCCATCCGGGCGGCGGCGCGCAGGATGCGCAGGTGCCGGGCCCGCTGCTCCGGCGAGTTGGGCTCCGCCGGCGCCCTGACCTCGGCGATCCTCGGCACGTCTCCCCCTGACCGTTCGTGTGTCGCAACGACGATACACAGCGGTGTGGGCCTGCCTGCCACTGGTCCATACCACTGAGTGGGATAGCCGGCCTGGCGCGCCTCCTGCTGCGCTTGCCTGTACGCCACCACTGTCAGGGACGACGGGAGGACGGGCATGGCGGTCGCACCGAGCGAGCCGGAGAGGCGCGCCGGCCTCTGGACTGAGGAGCGCGCGGGAGCGGAGCGACCAGAGCGCGACGAGGGAAGAGGGCGGATATGAGCGCCTCGATGGCGAAGCGGGAAACACAGCAGCCGTGGGACGACGAGTACGACGTGGTGGTGGCCGGTTCCGGCGCGGGAGCCATGACCGGCGCGCTGACGGCGGCGGCGGGCGGGCTGCGCACGGTCGTGCTGGAGAAGACGGCGCTGCTCGGCGGCACGTCCGCCTACTCCGGCGCGGCCGTCTGGCTGCCCGGCACCCAGGTGCAGCGCCGCGCGGGGATCGGCGATTCGGCGGAGTCCGCCCGCGCCTACCTCGTCGCGCTGCTGGGCGAGGCGGAGTCCGACCGGCGGGAGGCGTTCCTCGCGACCGCGCCCGAGGTGGCCGAGTTCCTGGAGCGCGACCCGTCGGTCGAGTTCGAGTGGCGGGCCTTTCCCGACTACTTCCCGGCGCCGGGGCGGCTCGACGGGGGTCGCTCGTTCGTCCCGCTTGATCTGCCGGCCGAACGGCTCGGCGACCTCGCCGCCCTCGTCCGGCCGCCGGTGGACCGCGACCGCGCGGGCCTGGGCCACGCCGAGGGACCGCTGTCGGCCGGGCGGGCGCTGATCGGCCGCCTGCTGCTCGCTCTGACGAACACCGGCAACGGCACCGTGCGCACCGGCACCGCGCTCACCCGGCTCGTGGTCGAGGACGGCCGGGTGACCGGTGTGGAGGCCGCGACCGCCGGCGGAACCGTACGGCTGCGCGCCGCGAGGGGCGTCCTGCTGGCCGCCGGCGGGTTCGAGGGCGACGCCGCGATGCGCGCCGAGCACGGCGTCCCGGGGACCGCCGAGTGGTCGATGGCCCCGGCGGGCGCGAACACCGGCGACCCGATCAGGGCCGCCGCCGCGATCGGCGCGGCCACCGGTCTCATGGACGAGGCGTGGTGGTGCCCGGGCCTGGCGCTGCCGGACGGCCGGGCCGCGTTCACGCTGGGCTTCCGCGGCGGGCTCATGGTCGACGCGTCGGGCCGCAGGTTCGCCAACGAGTCGCTGCCCTACGACCGCATGGGCCGCGAGATGACGGCGGCGCCGGGCCGCGTGCCGGCCCATCTGATCTTCGACTCCCGCTTCGGCGGTCGGCTCCCGGCGATCTCGCTGCCGGGACGCCCCGCCGACGAGCATCTCGATGCCGGCACCTGGGTGCGCGCGGAGAGCCTGCCCGAGCTGGCGGAACTGATCGGCGTGCCGGAGGAGGCGCTCGCGGGCACCGTCGAGCGGTTCAACGGCTTCGCCGCGACCGGCGTGGACGAGGACTTCCACCGCGGCGAGGACCCCTACGACCTGTTCTTCGCGGGCAGGCCGGGGGACCGGCCGAACCCGTGCCTGGTCCCGGTGGACACGCCGCCCTACTACGCCGCCCGGGTGGTGCTCAGCGACCTGGGAACCAAGGGCGGCCTGCGCACCGACCCCGACGGACGGGTGCTCGACGGGGCCGGGCGACCGATCCCCGGCCTGTACGCCGCGGGCAACACCAGCGCCTCGTTCTCCGGGCGCCGTTATCCCGGCCCCGGTGTCCCGATCGGCTCGGCCATGGTCTTCGCCTACCGGGCCGTGAAGGACCTGGCCCGCTGAGTTGGCCCAGGAAGATCCTCGCCGGGGGAACACCCGCGTCCACCTGCTGACGGTTGTGAAAGGGGCCCGGACGCGGCGCGTCCGGGCCCCTCACCCGTCCGTCAGATCAGGTTGTCCTCGACGGCCAGGCCGAACTCGCCCTTGCCGTACATCGCGAGGGCCCGCTCGACGTCGTTGGCCACGTGGACGCTGCCCGCGTGGGCGTCGCGCCAGGCTCGCTCGATCGGGTTGCCCCGGCTGAGGGAGTTGCCCCCGGCGGTCTTGAACAGGATGTCGATCGCCTCCAGCGCCCGCTCGGTGGCGCGCACCTGGTCCCTGCGCACCCGCAGCCGCAGCTCGGCCGGGATCGTCTCGCCCCGCACCGCGTGCTCGTACACCTCCCGCACGTTGCGGTCGGTCTGCAGGATCGCCGCGTCGATCTCCGACGCCGCCCGGGCGACGGCGACCTGCGCGAACTGGTCCTCCGCGAACCGGCCACCGCCCAGGCTGAGCCGTACGCGGTCGCGCATCGCGGTCACGTACGACCGGTAGCAGCCGGCGGCCATCCCGATGACCGGGGCGGTGATCGTGGTGGTGAACACGGTGCCGAACGGGATGCGGAAGAGCGGGCCGGTGTTCACCTTCTGGCCGGGGCCGCGCAGCTGCGCCATCTCGTAGTTGCGCATCACGCGGTGCGCGGGCACGAAGGCGTCCTCGACGATGAGGTCATTGCTGCCCGTGCCGCGCAGCCCGATGACGTCCCACACGTCCGCGATGAGGTAGTCGGAGCGGGGCACCAGCACGGTCATGAAGTCCACCGGCCTGCCCTGATCGCCGAGGACCAGGCCGCCCACCATCGCCCACGACGCGTGCTCGCAGCCCGAGGAGAACCGCCACCGGCCGGACAGCCGATAGCCGCCCTCGACGGGAATGAGCCGTCCGACCGGCGCGTACGACGAGGAGATCAGCGCGTCCGGGTCGCTCCCCCACACCTCGTCCTGGGCGGCCTCCTCGAACAGGGCGAGCTGCCAGGGGTGCACGCCGAGCACGGCGACGGTCCAGCCGGTGGACCCGCACACCGCCGAGATCTCCCGGACCACCTCGTAGAAGCCCACCGGATCACCTTCGATGCCGCCGTACCTCTTGGGCTGCAGCATCCGGAAGACTCCGGCCTGGACCAGCTCCCTGATCGACTCCGCAGGGACCCGCCGGTCCTCGTCGGTGGACCGGGCCCGTTCGGCGATCTTCGGCAGCAGCGCCCGAAC
Source organism: Microbispora sp. H10830 (assembly GCF_014161375.1). Lineage (NCBI taxonomy): Bacteria > Bacillati > Actinomycetota > Actinomycetes > Streptosporangiales > Streptosporangiaceae > Microbispora > Microbispora sp. H10830. The sequence goes on along the minus strand of NZ_JABBWX010000021.1, from coordinate 111,896 downwards.
CGCGTCCAGGACCTCGTTGCTCATCTGGGAGTCCTCCGTGTCACGCTCGTCGGTCAGATGCCGTCCATGATGGTGCGTGGAGCCGATGACCGCATGTCAGGACACTCCCGGCCAATGGGACTCGCCATCCGGCGGGCCGCCACAGCTCCTACGTTGGCGGACTGAGAGAACGTGTGTCCTGAAGGGTCGGATCAAGGTGACTGCAGTAGAAGCCGGGAACGACGACATCCGCAGAATCGAGGCGGAGGCGGTGCCCACTCGGTTCGCCCGGGGCTGGCACTGCCTGGGGCTGTCGGAGAAGTTCAAGGACGGCAAGCCGCACACGGTCGACGCCTTCGGCCAGAAGCTCGTGGTCTTCCAGAGCGGCGACGGCAGGATCAACGTGCTCGACGCCTACTGCCGGCACATGGGCGGGGATCTGTCGCAGGGCACGATCAAGGGCGACGAGATCGCCTGCCCGTTCCACGACTGGCGCTGGGGCGGCGACGGCCGCTGCAAGAAGATCCCCTACTCGCGCCGGGTCCCGCTGCGCGCCCGCACCGCGGCCTGGATCACCATGGACCAGGACGGCCTGTTGTTCGTGTGGAACGACCCGGAGGGCAACCCGCCGCCGCCGGAGGTCACGATCCCCAGGATCGAGGGCGCGACGCGGGACGACTGGACCGACTGGGTCTGGACCGAGACCATCGTGAACACCAACTGCCGCGAGGTCGTGGACAACGTCGTCGACATGGCGCACTTCTTCTACGTCCACTACTCGTTCCCGACGTACTTCAAGAACATCTTCGAGGGCCACGTCGCCACGCAGATCATGAAGGGCAGCGGCCGCCAGGACACCCGCCCGCCCGCCAAGGACGGCGAGCCGAGGCTGCTCGGCAACGACTCGGTGGCGTCGTACCACGGGCCGTCCTTCATGATCGACGATCTGACGTACCACTACGACACCATGGACATCAACTCGGTCCTGATCAACGCCCACTACCCCATCGACGCGACCTCGTTCGTGCTGCACTCGGGGATCATCGTGCAGCGCACCGACAAGCTCTCCGGGCCCGCGGCCGACGAGATGGCCAGGAGGATGAGCTCCTTCATCCTCAAGGGCTTCGACCAGGACGTGCAGATCTGGAAGAACAAGGCCCGCATCGACAACCCGCTGCTGTGCGAGGAGGACGGGCCGGTCTACCAGCTGCGCCGCTGGTACGAGCAGTTCTACGTGGACGTCGCCGACGTGAGGCCGGAGATGGTGGAGCGCTTCGAGTTCGAGCTCGACACCACCCGCCCGGTCGAGGCGTGGAAGAAGGAGGTCGAGGAGAACCTCGCCCGCAAGGCCGCGGAGCTTCCGGCGAGCACGGGCCGGCCCGCATGACGATCCGCCCCGACAACCGGCTGCTCGACGCGCCCATGCAGCCGCTGACCTGCAGGCGGTGCGGCGCCGGCGTGGAGGTGCGCAAGGCGAGCTGGCACCAGACCAGCGTCCAGTGGAACGCCGACGCGGCCGGCACCTGCCAGGAGCGCCGCACCGCCGGACCAGGGATCTTCCCCGGCTGCGCGGCGCTGCGGGACTCCATCGTCCAGGCCGCCCTCGACGGCGAGATCGCCGTACCGGAGGAACCGTGATCGACAAGAATGTGTACGGCCCCTGGGCCGTCGTCGCGGGCGGATCCGAGGGAGTGGGCGCGTCGTTCGCCCATCGGCTCGCCGACGCCGGGCTCAACCTCGTGCTCGTCGCCCGCAAGCCCGGGCCGCTGGCCGAGACGGCCGAGCAGGTCAGGGCCAAGGGCGTCGAGGTGCGTACGCTGGAGCTCGACCTGACCGACCCGGGCGCGGTCAAGGCCGTCCGCTCGGTGACCGACGACGTCGAGGTGGGCCTGCTGATCTTCAACGCGGGCGCCAACAGCTACGGCCACGAGTTCGTGACCGGCGACCTCGACCGGGTGCGGGGAGTCGTCGACCTCAACATCACCGCCCAGCTCGCGCTCACCCATCACTTCGGCGCGCTGATGCGGGAGCGGCGCCGCGGCGGCATCATCCTGGTCGGCTCGCTCGCCGGATACATGGGCCAGGCGCAGATCAGCGTCTACTCGGCGGTCAAGGCGTTCAGCCGCGTCTTCGCCGAAGGTCTCTGGCTGGAGCTGGGCGAGCACGGCGTGCACGTGCTCGAACTCGTCCTCGGCGTCACCCGCACTCCGGCGATGGAGCGGGCGGGGCTGCGGATGGACCTGCCCGGGCTCAACGTGGCCGAGCCCGCCGACGTGGCGCGCGAGGGCCTGGAGCACCTCGCCGACGGCCCGGTCTGGATCGCGGGCGGCAACGAGGAGACGGCCCGCAAGCGGAGCGGCTTCCCCCGGGCCGAGATGGTGCGCAGGGCCCACCAGGCGACGAAGCGGATGATCCCCCCGCCCAGCTCCTGAGCGCTCCGCGACGACAGGCGGTCACCCTTCCGGGTGACCGCCTTTCTCGTGTCAGATCTTCAGCCGGGCCGCGATGCCGTCGAGGACGCTGTCCAGCCCCAGCTCGAACTGCCAGTCGTCGTCGTCCTTCCTGACGCCCTGGCGGATGTAGCGCTCGAACGCGGGATAGCGGCCCGACTCCAGCAGCCACCTCATCCGCGACGAGTAGAGGCTGCGCAGGTCGTCCATCTTCTCCGCGCCCTCCTTGCGCATCAGCCTGGCCATCCTGATCCGGGCGGTGGTCGCTCCAGTGACGAACGCGGTGACCGTTCCGATGACGGTCATCGCCGTGTCGGCGTCGAGGCCGAGGCCGTCCAGCGACGCGAGGAGCCGGTCGGTGCGCGCGACGAAATTGGGGGTCAGCGGCCCGGAATGGGCCGTGGTCTCGACCAGCCAGGGATGGCGCAGGGTGAGGGCGCGCAGCCGCATGGCGGACACGCGCAGGACCTCCCGCCAGTCGCTGCCCTCTCCGGCCCGCGCCTCCTCGGCGTAGACCGCGTCCACCATCAGCTCGATCACGTCGTCCTTGCCGCGCACGTAGCGGTAGAGGCCCATGGTGGCGACGCCGAGCCGCTCGGCCAGCCGGCGCATCGAGACCGCGTCGAGCCCCTCGGCGTCGGCGATCTCCACGGCCGCCGCGCCGATCTGCGCGTGGGTCAGCGCCGCGCGGGGAGGCCGGGCGGGGCGCTGCATCCGCTGCCAGATGGATTCCTGGACGCCGTCCCCTGTGTCGTCGGCGGGGTCGTCCGCTTTCTTCCCGGCCATCGTGGTGCTCCTCCCAGTTCGGTGTGTACATCGTACTCGGACTTGTACATCGTACGCCTCTGCGCGTACGGTGTACTCGTTGCGTACGGCGTACTCACCTCGTGGAGGAACCATGTCCGGGGAAAACCGGCTCAATGTGGCGATGATCATCGGTAGCGTCCGGGACGGGAGGGTGGCGCCCCTCGTCGCGAACTGGTTCGCCGGTCAGGCGGAGCGGCGCGACGACGTCGCGCTCGACGTGATCGACCTGGCCGAGACCCGGCTCCCCGACGGGCTGCGCGGGCACTTCGGCGGCGACAAGCCCGAGGAGGTGGCCGGGCTGCGGCCCCGGGTGGAGGCGGCGGACGCCTTCGTCGTCGTGACCCCGGAGTACAACCGCAGCTTCCCCGCCGCGCTCAAACTGATGATCGACAGCTACCACCGGGAGTGGGCGGCCAAGCCCGTCGGGTTCGTCTGCTACGGCGGCATGTCCAGCGGCCTGCGGGCCGTCGAGCAGCTCCGGCTGGTCTTCGCCGAGCTGCACGCGGTGACGATCCGCGACTCCGTCGCCTTCCAGAGCCCCTGGACGCTGTTCGACGCGGAGGGGAACTGGCCGAAGGACCCCGCGGGCCCGGAGGGCGCCGCCAAGGTCATGCTCGACGAGCTCGTCTGGTTCGGCCGGGCCCTGCGCGACGCGCGGGCGGCACGTCCGTACGGGGGCTGAGATGGGCTCCCTGCTCCGCTCCAGCCTGCGTTCCCGTCGCGGCACCGTCTCCCTGATCGCCGTGCTCCAGATCACGCAGGCGCTCGCCGCCCTCCTGCTGCCCACGTTCAACGCCACGCTCATCGACGACGGCGTGCTGCGCGGCGACACCGGGCTGATCCTGCGTCTGGGCGGCGTCATGGTGGCCGGGACGCTGGCACAGGTCCTGTGCTCGGCCGTGGTGGGAGCCCTCGCCGCCAGGACCGCCGCCGCCGTCGGTCACGACCTGCGCGCGGCCGTCTACGCGAAGGTCCAGTCGTTCTCCTCTCGCGAGGTGGGCCGCTTCGGGGTGCCGTCCCTGATCACCCGCACGGTCGGCGACGTGCAGCAGGTGCAGACGCTGGTCTTCATGGGGCTGACCGGCCTGGCCGCCACGCCCATGATCTTCCTCGGCGGGGTGGTCATGGCGCTGCGGCAGGACCTGCGCCTGTCCACGCTGCTGCTGGTCGCGCTGCCCGCGCTGTCGGCCGTCCTGTGGGTGATCCTGCACCGGCTCACCCCGCTGTCGCAGGCGACGCAGCGCGGCGTCGACCAGGTCAACCGGCTGGTGCGCGAGCAGATCGCCGGAGTCCGGGTCGTCCGGGCGTTCGCCGCCGAGGATCGTGAACGCGCCAGGTTCGCCGAGGCCAACGGCGCGCTGATGGGCTTCGCCGTACGCGCCGCGCGGCTGACGACCGTGATGTATCCCGCCGGGATGCTGATCGGCAACCTGTGCGGCGTGGCGGTGGTCTGGTACGGCGGGCACCTCGTCGACGACGGCGTCACGCAGGTGGGCTCGCTGGTGGCGTTCCTCAACTACCTCGCCGTGATCCTGGGCTCCGCCCTGCTCGCTACCTTCACCGTCCTGGCCGCGCCGCGCGCCCGGGTCTCCGCCCTCCGGGTGCGCGAGGTGCTGGAGACCGGGACGGAACCGGACGCGTCGCCGGCCGGCATCGATCCGACCTGGCGGGGCCGGATGTGGAAGGGCGAGGTCGAGGTCCGCGACGCGCACATGCGCTATCCGGGGGCCGAAGAGCCGGTGCTGCGGGGGGTGAACCTCCTCGTCCGCCCGGGCGAGACCGTCGCGGTCGTCGGCTCCACCGGCTCGGGCAAGACGACCCTGCTCACCCTCGTGGCCCGGCTGCTCGATCCGACCGGCGGGCGGGTGCTCCTCGACGGGACGGACGTCGCGTCGCTGCCCCCGGAGGAGACGGCCGGAGTCGTCGGGCTGGTGCCGCAACGGCCCTACCTGTTCTCCGGCACCATCGCCGGCAACCTCCGGTACGGCAGGCCCGAGGCGACGGACGCCGAGTTGTGGCACGCACTGGAGGTCGCACAGGCGCGCGACTTCGTGGAGGCGCTGCCGGAGGGCCTGGACACGCCGCTCGGGCAGGGGGGCGCGGCGCTGTCCGGCGGCCAGCGGCAGCGCCTGACGGTGGCGCGGGCCCTGGTCGCCCGTCCCCGGGTGCTGCTGCTGGACGACCCGTTCTCCGCGCTCGACCCGGTCACCGAGCGGGGGCTCGCCGACGCGCTGGCGCGGGAGACCCGCGACGTCGCCGTCGTCCTGGTCGCGCAGCGGATCTCCTCGACGCGGCACGCCGACCGGCTGGTGGTGCTCGACGAGGGCCGCGTCGCCGGATCCGGAACCCACGAGGAGCTGATGGCCTCGTGCCCCGCCTACCGAGAGATCGTGTTCTCCCAGACAGGCCAGGAGGTGGCCGCATGACAGCCCGTAAACGAGGCGCCGTCCGGCGTCTGATGGAGACGGCCCGCCCCGAACTCCCGCTCGCTGTGGCCGCCCTGGCCTGCGCGGCGGCGGCCGTGGCCCTGACCGTGGCGGTCCCCCGGCTGCTCGGCGCGGCCACCGACCTGGTGCTGTCGGCCGTGTCCGGGCACCGCCGGGTGGACTTCGCCGCGACCGGCCGGGTCCTGCTGGGCGCCCTCGCCTGCTATCTGGCCGCGTTCCTCCTCTCCTTCGCCCAGCAGCGGACGACCGCGACCATCGCGCAGCGGCTGGTCTTCCGGCTGCGGGAGCGGACCCAGGCCAAGCTCGCGCGGCTGCCGCTGGCCTACTTCGACGGGCGGCAGCGGGGCGATGTGCTCTCACGCGCCACCAACGACGTCGACAACGTCGGCCAGACGCTGCAGCAGGTGCTCAGCGTGGCGGTCACCGCGCTGCTCTCGCTCGTCGGCGTGCTGGTGATGATGGTGTGGACCTCGCCGCTGCTCGCCCTGGTCTCGGTGGTCATGGTGCCGCTGTCCGTCGTGGCCGCCAGGGCGGTCGGCAGGCGGGCGCAGCCGAGATTCGCCGAGCAGTTCGCCGCCACGGGCCGGCTCAACGCCCACGTCGAGGAGACCTACACCGGGCACGCCCTGATCAGGGTCTTCGGCCGGCGGCGCCAGGCCGTACGGGAGTTCGGCGAGCGCAACGACGCCGTGTTCCGCGCGGGGTTCCGGGCGCAGCTGCTGTCCAGCCTGATCGGCCCGTCGATGTCGCTCGTCATGAACCTCAACTATGTGCTCGTCGCGGTGATCGGCGGCCTGCGGGTGGCGGCCGGCGCGCTGTCGGTCGGCGACGTGCAGGCGTTCATCCAGTACTGCCTGCAGTTCGGGCAGCCGGTCAACCAGGTCACGTCGATGTCCACCCTCCTGCAGTCGGTGCTCGCCTCGGCCGGGCGGATCTTCGAGCTGCTCGACGAGGACGAGGAGGAGCCCGTCGCCGACCCCGTCCGCCTTCCGGCCACGGCCACAGGGCGGGTGACGTTCGAGAACGTCTCGTTCCGGTACGCGCCGGATCGTCCCCTCATCGAGGACCTGTCCCTGGTCGCGGAGCCGGGGCAGACCGTCGCGATCGTGGGCCCGACCGGCGCGGGCAAGACCACGCTGATCAACCTGCTCATGCGCTTCTACGACGTCACAGGTGGGCGGATCACGGTGGACGGGGTGGACATCGCCCGGGTGCCCAGGCAGGAGCTGCGCGCCAGGATCGGCATGGTGCTGCAGGACACCTGGCTGCGGCACGGCACGATCGCCGACAACATCGCCTACGGCGCCGGCGACGTGCCGCGCGAGCGGATCGTCGAGGTGTCCAGGGCCACCGGCGTCGACCACCTCGTGCGCACGCTGCCCGACGGGTACGACACGGTGGTCGACGACGACGGCGAGGGGCTGAGCGCGGGCGAGCGCCAGCTCGTCACCATCGCCCGCGCGTTCCTGGCCGATCCCCCGATCCTGGTGCTCGACGAGGCCACCAGCGCGCTCGACACCCGTACGGAGGTGCTGGTGCAGCGGGCCATGACCTCGCTGCGGGACGGGCGCACCGGGTTCGTCATCGCGCACCGGCTGTCGACCATCAGGAACGCCGACCTGATCCTCGTGATGGACGACGGGCGGATCGTCGAGCAGGGCACGCACGACGAGCTGCTGGCGGCGGAAGGCGCCTACGCCCGCTTGTACCGTGCGCAACTCTCCGGGGCCCAACTCACCGGGGCCCAGCCCTGACCAGGCACGACAGGACGGGACGGCGGTCAGCTGTGCGAGCCGCCGTCCACGCGGACCTCGACGCCGTTGAGGTAGGCGCCGTCCGCCGAGGCCACGTACGCGATCGTCCCGGCGACGTCCTCCGGGCGGCCCGGCCTGCCCCAGAGGGGATAGGTGCGCGCGTACCAGGACGTGTCCACGCCGGCGAACGTCTCCCGGTTGGCCGTCAGCGGCGTGGCGACCCCGCCGGGCGAGACCGGGACGACGCGGATCCGCCGCGACGCCAGCTCGGCGGCGAGGCTGATCGAGAACGACAGCAGCGCCCCCTTCGACGCGGCGTAGCCGGTCATCCACGGGTGCGCCTTCGTCGCCGCGGTCGAGGTGACGTTCACGATGACCCCGGTGCGGTCCGGGATGTGCGGCAGCACCTCCCTGCAGAGCATGACCGGGGCGAACACGTTGACCGCGAAGATGTCCCGGTAGTCGTCCAGCCGCACCGACTCCATCGGGGTGACCCGCAGCACTCCGGCGACGTTGGCGAGCACGTCCACCCGGCCGAGGCGGGCGACGGCCGCGGCGGCGGCCGGCACCACCGCCTCCTCCCTCGCCAGATCCGCCTGATAGGGGACGAACCGGTCCGTGCCCGCCAGTTTTCCGGTCTCCTCGAGCCCGTCCTCGTCCCGGTCCACCGCGAACACCGTGGCGCCCTCGGCCAGCAGCCGTACGGCGGTCGCCCGCCCGATGCCCGACGCCGCCCCGGTGAGCAGCACGTTCTTGCCGTCGAACCGGTTCATCACGCCTCCTTGGCGACTGCGCGGCCGGCGCGGCGGCCGAAGAAGGTGCCGTCGCCGAGAGAGGTGCCGCTGACGTATCCCTCGCCGTGGATGCCGGAGGAGGCGCGTCCCGCGGCGTACAGGCCGGGGATCGGCCGGCCGGACTGGTTCAGCACCTCGCCGTCCACGGTCGTGCGCAGGCCTCCGAGCGTGAAGCCGGCGGCGCCGGTCCCCTTGCCCGCGCTGTCGCGGTCGCCCATGCCGAATCCCATGCGCGGATCGGCGGCGGCGAACGGGCCCTTCAGCGGGCGCAGCCACTTCGGGTCCTTGTGGAAGTAGGGGTCCTCGCCGCGCTCGGCGTGCCGGTTGTACACCGCGACGGTGTCCTCCAGCGCGCCCGGCGGCACGCCGAGCGACTCCTCCAGCTCGGCGAGGGTCTCGGCCACGAAGACCGGGCGCACGCCCCACAGGTCCCGCGCGGGGATGTCCTCGTAGCCCTCCTCGTCGACGATCGCCCAGTACGGCCCGGGCTGGTGCCGTACGGCGGCGACGCTGAACAGGCCGGGGTAGACGTCCTCGTTGATGAAGCGCCGGCCGAGCCCGTTGACGAGCATGCCGCGCACCAGCATCGCGGGCAGCGCGGTCATCGCGATCTCGACCTCTCCCATGCGGCGGGTGGCCGCGCCGAGCGCGGTGGCCATGCGGATGCCGCCGCCGTCGTCCAGGCCGTCGCTGACCTTGCCGTGCCCGAGCAGCACGGGGGCGTGGTCGGCGAGCATCTCCTCGTTGTCGACGAACCCGCCGGTCGTCAGCACCACTCCCCTGCGGGCGCGGTAGGTCACCTGCTCGCCGTACCGGCGGGCCACCACCCCGGCGACCCGGCCGTCGCCGTCGACCACGAGGTTGGTGGCGCGGGTGTCGGCGTGGCAGGCGGCTCCGGCCGCCCGCGCCGCCTCCACCAGCTTCTCCATCAGCAGCCGGCCGCCCCAGCTCTCGACGGCCGGGCGGTGGCCGCGCGGCACCGGCCGCGCCACGGTGGTGTACGGCCAGGCGTTCTCCCCCAGCCACATCAGGCCGTCGGTCGTCGGGGGCATCCAGCTCGGCGCGTCGAAGAACGACTCGTTGAACGGCACGCCCCTGGCCCGGAACCACTCGAAGTGCTCGACGCCGCCCTCGCAGTAGAGCCGCAGCTTCTCCTCGTCGGCGTGCGGGCCGAGCGCCGCCGTGAGGTAGGCGAACATGTTGCCCGGGTCGTCCTCGAACCCGCAGGCCCGCTGGATCGCGGTGCCGCCGCCGAGGTACAGCTCGCCGCCGGACATCGCGGACGAGCCGCCCGGCCCGCCCGCGCGCTCCAGCACCAGCACGTCCGCGCCGGCCGTGGCGGCCTCGTACGCGGCGGCCGCGCCGGCGCAGCCGAAACCGACGACGAGCACGTCGCACTCGTGGTCGAACGCGGCGACGGAGGCCGCGGGCACGGGCTCGACCGACGGCCGGGGAGTCATCGGCTGCCCGCTCACTTCTTCGGCACGAAGGTGGCCAGCGGCTCCGAGCCCGACCAGTCGTGACCCCAGTAGCTGTCGGCGGTGATCTCCTCGGCCGTGTAGTACGTCTCGTCGACGAGCATGCCCTCGGTGCCGTACTCGATGTCCCAGCCGCCGGGAGCGCGGACGTAGAAGGAGACCATCTTGTCGTTGGTGTGCCGGCCGAGGGTGGAGGAGATCGAGAAGCCCGACCCGCGCACCCGGTCGAGCGCCATGCCCACCGCGTCCAGGCTGTCCACCTCGACCATCAGGTGCACCAGACCAGGGTCGCCGGCGTACCCGGCGGGACAGACCGCGAGGCTGTGGTGGCGCTGGTTGACGCCCATGAAGCGCACCCGGCGGTACGGCGGCTTCCCGCCGCCCATCTTGATGGCGCCCCGGGGCAGGAAGCCGAGCACCTCGGTGTAGAAGGAGACCGTCTCGTCCATCGCGGTGGTCGGCACCACGACGTGGCCCATCCCCTGCGCGCCGGTCACGAAGCGCTGGCCCAGTCCGGTCACGACCGGGCTGTGGTCGAGCACGGGACCGAAGAAAACCTCGACGGGAACGCCCGCGGGGTCGGTGAAGGCGATGACCGCCTCGGCGTCGCGCTCGGCGGACTCCTCCTCCGCCAGCACCTTCACCGGTGTGCCGGACGCCTCGACGGCACGGCCGACGGCGGCGAGCGCGAACTGGTCGCGCACCTCCCAGCCGACCGCGAGCACCCGGTCGCTGTCGCCGGGCAGCACGACGAGGCGCGCACGGCGCTCGTCCATGCGCAGGTACAGACCGTCCGGGTCCGCACCGGACCCCTCGGCGAAGCCGAGCCCGTCGATGAGGAGTTCGCGCCAGCGCCCGATGTCACGCGTCTGGACCTTGAGGTAGCCGAGTCCTCGGATCTGCGTCACTTGTGCTCAATCCAATCTGCCGGTCGGGGGGCCGAGCGTCGATCCCACCGTGACAGACCCCACGCCCCGCCGCCCCGCCCCTCCCGCTGAGTGAGAGTCCCAGGCCGGCCGCACGGTCGTACGGCAGGTCGCCCTGGGACGGGAGCGAGCCGGGGCATCGGCCGGGCGACGGCGCGCGGGCGCGCCCGCTCCGCTCCCCTGCACCCGCTCCGCTCCCTGCGGGCGGTGGCGGAGCGGGCGCACCGGGCGTCAGCGGGCCTCGTGCCGCCGCTGGCAGGCGATGCAGTAACGGGCCATGGGCCGGATCTTCAGGCGGCCGAACGGGATGGCCGCGGTGCAGTCGGCGCACCGGCCGTAGCTTCCCTCCTCGATCCGCTCCAGCACCTTGCGCAGCTCGGCGACCGCCCGCTCGGTGGCGGCGACGTCGGCCAGCAGGGCGAGCCTGGCGGTGTCGTCGTTGCCGCCGTCGACGGCGGCCCGCAGGTCGCGCAGCTGCACCTCACGCCACTGGAGCTGCTCCTCCAGGTCGGCGCGCATCGCCTGCGTCTGCGGCTCGCTGATGGCGGTGAACTCGTCACTGGTGGTCATCGTCGACGTCCTTTCGTCCGATGGCAGAGGTGCCGGAAGTGCGGTGCTCGACCGTGGGCAGCAGGCAGGCCAGTCCTCTGACGGTCGCGTTGGCGGGATCGGCCGCGGGGCTGACGGTGATCCGCAGCTCCGCGCAGAGCTTGCGGGCCAGCTCCGGGTCGCGGGCGCCGCCGCCCGTGATCACCAGGCCCTGCTGCCGGGCGGTCGCCCGCAGGGCGGCGGGAACGCGCGCGATCAGGTCGGCGACCATCGCCACGACGCGTTCCCGCGCGTACGGCGGGCAGCCGGTGCCCTCCGCCGGGTCGCCCATCGCGACCTGTACGGCGCCCGCGTCGGCGATCTCGCCGGCGCGGATGACGACGGCCTCGGCGATCCCCGCCCCCGCGTCGAGCAGGAGCCGGGGCCTCGGGTCGGCGATGTCCACGCCGCAGCCGACCGCCGCGGCCAGCGGCTCCTCGACGATCGTCACCCGGCAGCGGGCGGCGCTGCTGACCGCCGCGTACGCGGCCCGCCGGTCGAGTCGCGAGGCCGCGACGGGCACGCCGACCAGGACGCGTTCCAGCGGCGGGTGCCGCTCGGACACGGCGTCGCCCAGCGCCGTGCGGACCAGCCGGGCGCAACCCGGCATGTCGGCGACCATGCCGTGCCGCACCGGCCAACGGCGCGCCCCCGGATCGCCGCACGCCGACGGCCGCTCCTTGATCGCCGTGCTGCCGGACAGCAGCAGCCGGGTCCGCGCGGTGCCGAGGTCGAGGGCCAGGGCCGTTCCCCCGCCTCTCCTCCCGCCGGCACCGGTCATGCCGGCCATGACCGTCATGCCGTCAACCGGGTCTCACCGGCGCAGGAGGCGCACTGCTGCACGTGCGGCGCGAGCCGGAGCCGGTCGAGCGGCAGGAACGCCTCACATCGGGTGCAGGTGCCGTAGAGGCCCCGATCCATCCGCTCCAGCGCCGCCTCGATCGCGGCGACGTCGAGACGCGCCTGCCGTACGCGCGCGGCGGACGGACGGGTCCGGGCCAGCTCGGTCCGGGCGGCGTGGAGCCGCTCCTCGAGCAGCATGCGCAGCTCGGACAGCTGCGCCGTGTACCGCCGGCACTCCTCCATGAGGAGTCGCGGCGACCTGATCTCTGCCATAAGCGGCATCACTCCAGGTGAGGGATGAGGTCGGCGCGCGAGCACGCGCGCCACCGACGCACCGATGCCGGTGCGAGAGACGAGTACGCGGGCGGGCCCGCGTGATGGTGGTCGAAGGCTCGGAAGGCGGCCCCGCGAAGCCGGGGCACGCGACGACCGCCGGCCCGGGCGGCTGGGGCGGGACGGCAGGGTGCGGGTGCGCGAAAGCGGTCACCGCGTCACCGGTCACGTCGCCGGTCGCCTGACGCGCCGGGCCGGCGTGGCCGGGGACGGGTCAGGCGCGCGACGACGAGGACCGGGACGGTGTCGCGGTTCCGGCGCGCTCCGAACGAGCTCGGGTCACCGGGCCTGTGGCGGGCTGCGCGAGCCGGCGGTGCGATGCCCGGTCTGTTGCGGGCTGAGGACGATGTCCTCGTGATGCCGGGCGTGCACCGGTGCGGAGACAGGAGCCGCCGGCGCCACCGCCGCGTTGCGCGGCCGGGACGGGAACGGCAGATGCTCGGGACCGGCGGCGCCCGTGGGCAGAGTCGCCGACTGCGGCGTCCACGCCCCCGGCGTCCACACCTCGGCGGCGGCCTGCGGCGTGCGCTGGGCGGGATCGCCGCCATACCAGGCGGGCGTGGAGGCGACCAGCGCGAGGCCAAGCATCAGCAGGCCCACCACCAACGTGAAGGCGGTGGACCCGCACGTGCCACGTCGTGAGGTCGCCATGAGACCGACCATAACCCACCTTCGCGAAACGGTCATCCGCGTTTCCCGTTGCCCGTTTCTCCCTATCGGTCCCTGCCCGATTTCCGCCATTTGTTGTGCGTACCCGCATCCCGGAGACGTTCCCGTCCGCCCGGGTGCGTTTTCCGTTCCCCCTTTCGCCGGGTAGGGCACGCGGCGCCCGCGCGCGGAACTCGCTACGGTGGCCGCAAGACCCGGGTTCGTGGGAGGGAGGGATGACGTGCGACGCAGGCTGACCGCCGCGGTGCTGCTCCTGCTGCACGCGATCTTCCTGACCTCCGGCGGCGTGCCGGCGTCCGCGTCCGCGCTGGGGACGCCGTATCGCGCCGCCCGCCTCCACATCGCCCATGCCGACGCCGGCCCTCACCACGCCGCGGACCGCCCGGCGGCGGAGGCGGGCGGCCTACGGCAGGCGGCCCGCGCCTGGTCTCCGGCGCGCGACGGCGCCAGGCTCACGGACCCGCGGATCTGCCCTCCCGCGCACGCGACGCGGCCGGCCCAGGGCGACCCGCCCCGGGTTCAGGCGGGCGCGAGCGGCCCCGGCGTGTCCGGCGGGCCGGTCGTGCTGCCCAACCCGGCGGCGCCGCGCGGCGGCACCCGGGTCACCCGGGCCGGGCCGCACCACGACGGCCCGCCCGCCCAGTGCCCGCGCCGGGCCGCCACCGCCCGCGCTCCTCCCTCCACCGCGTACTGAGACCTTTCCCGCTCGTACGCCTGTGGAGGCTTCATGTCCCGTGCGCCCCTGTGGCGTGCGGTGGCGGCGCTCGCCGTCATCGCGACCTCACTTCTGCTCGCCCTCACCATGGCCCCGCGCCTCGGCCTCGACCTGCGCGGCGGCACCCAGCTCGTCTTCGAGACGAAGGACTCCCCCACGGTCAAGGCGGACGCCGACGCCACCGACCGTGCCCTCGACGTGCTCCGGCGCAGGGCGGACGCCCTCGGAGTCGTCGATCCCACCCTGGTCCGCTCCGGCGAAAGGCGGATCATCGTCGAACTGCCCGGCGTGCTCGATCCGCGCGAGGCCGCCGCGGTCATCGGCAAGACCGCTCAGCTCAACTTCCACCCGGTGCTCGGTCCCGCCGAGGACGGCGACAAGGACGCGGTCGCCGACGAGAGCGGCCAGAAGCTGAAGCTCGGCCCGGTCGCCCTCAGCGGGGCCGGCGTCACCGACGCCGCCGCGCGCAGCGACCCCCAGATGGGTCCCGGCTGGTTCGTCACGATCGATTTCAAGGAGCCCGGCCCCTGGCGGGAGCTGACCGGGAAGGCGGCCTGCGCGCCGGTCGGCGACCACAAGCGCCGCGTCGCCATCGTCCTCGACGACGAGATCATCTCCTCGCCGCAGGTGGCCGACTCGGTGGCCTGCGACGCGGGGATCCCCGGCGGCACCACGCAGATCACCGGGTCGTTCACCCCGCAGGAGGCGCAGAACCTGGCGGTGCTGATCAAGGGCGGCTCGCTTCCGGTGCCGCTGGATCTGGTCGAGCAGCGGACGGTCGGCCCGACCCTCGGCGCCGACGCCATCGCGGCGAGCGCCAAGGCCGGCCTCGTCGGGGTGATCCTGACCGCGGTGTTCATCGGCGTCGTCTACCGGCTGGTGGGCGTGCTCGCCGCGGTCGCGCTCGCCTGCTACGGCCTGATCTCGTACGCCGGGCTCGTGGCCATGGGAGCAACGCTCACACTGCCCGGCCTGGCCGGGTTCGTCCTGGCGATCGGCATGGCGGTGGACGCCAACGTGCTGGTTTTCGAACGGGCCAGGGAGGAGTACGGCGAGGCGCCCCGCCGGGGCCTCAAGGCGGCCCTCGACCGGGGCTTCAAGAACGCCTGGAGCGCGATCGCCGACTCCAACATCACCACCCTGCTCGCCGCGGGGCTGCTGTTCTGGCTCGCCTCCGGGCCGGTGAAGGGCTTCGGCGTGACACTGGCGATCGGCGTGCTCGCCTCGCTGGTCTCGGCGATGCTGATCACCCGGGTGCTCACCGCCGCCCTGATCGACAGGATCGGCCCCCGGGCGTCCGGCATCGGCTCTGTCGGCCGGGTCAGGACCTGGCTGACCCGGCGCGACCCGGACCTGATGCGCGGCAGGCGGCTGTGGCTCGCCGTCGCGGCCGGGCTGCTCGTGCTGGCGGGCGCCGGACTGGTCACCCGCGGGCTCGACTACGGCGTCGAGTTCACCGGCGGCCGGATCGTGGAGTTCGGCACGAGCAGGCCGGTCGACGTCGCCACGGCGAGGCAGGCGGTGGCGGACGCCGGGTTCCCCTCGGCCGTCGTGCAGCGGTCGGACGACGCGATCTCGGTGCGCACCGGGCAGATCAGCGCCGACGACGTGGTCCGTATGGAGGAGGCGCTCGACCGGCGCGTGGGCGAGGTCGCCAAGCAGCGTGACGAGCTCATCGGGCCGAGCCTCGGCGAGGAACTGCGCCGCAACGCACTCATCGCGCTCGGCGTCGCGCTCGCCGCGCAGCTCGTCTACCTGGCGTTCCGGTTCCGGTGGACGTTCGGCACGGCGGCGGTGGCGGCGCTGTTCGTGGACGCGGCCGTCGTCGTCGGAGCGTTCGCCTGGATGGGCAAGCCGATCGACGGAGTGTTCCTGGCCGCGATGCTCACGATCATCGGCTATTCGGTCAACGACAAGGTCGTGCTCTTCGACCGGGTGCGCGAGCTGTGGCCGGTGCGGCGCGGGGAGCCGTTCGGCCGGGTGGTGAACACCGCGATCCTGCAGACCGTGCCGCGCACCGTCAACACCGGGCTCGGTGCGCTGTTCATCCTGGCGGCGCTGGCGGTGTTCGGCGGCGACTCGCTGCGCGACTTCGCGGTCGCCCTGCTGATCGGCATCATCGTGGGGACGCTGTCGTCGTCGTTCGTGGCCGGGCCGGCGGCGATCGCGCTGGAGAGGCGCAACTCCCAGCCGCCCCCGGTCCCCGCCGCCCCGCGTGCCAGGCCCGCGCGGCGCGACGGCTCCGGCGCGGTGGTCTGACCGATCCGGTCGGCCGCCATGGGCCCAGGGGCGGGACGTCCCGCCCCTGGGCCCGCGCGGTCACGGCCGTCCGAGCGCGCGCAACTGGGCGGGCGTCAGCGCGGAGACGTTCTGGTCGATGGGCGAGTCGGTGTACTGGTGGATCGCCCAGGACTTCCAGTCGGCGGGCGGCGTGATGTCGCCCGGGGCCTTGCTGTAGTGGGCCACCCACAGGGGGTACTGGCCGAGGCCGCTGCCGTACTTCTCGGCGAAGTTCCAGCCGCTGTAGAACATCGGCCTGGTGCCGGTCTTGGCCGTCACGTACTCCAGCCAGGTCTTGGCCCACTTGTTGACCTGCTCGACGGACTCGCCGTCGGTGGCCTCCAGGTCGAGGACCAGGATGTCGCCGGGCTTGCTCGGCTGCGAGTTCACCACCTCGAGGAAGTGGTCCGCCTCGGCGATGGGGTCGTTGGAGGGATGGCCGAAGTGGTAGACGCCGCGGACGATGCCCTTCTTGGCCAGTTCCCGCCAGTGGCGGGGGAAGGACGAGTCGACCCAGGAGGTCCCCTCGGTGGCCTTGATGAAGCCGAACTGCGCGCGGCTGTTCATCCAGTCGTGGTCGGCCTCGTAGCCGGAGACGTCCTGGCCGTACGTGTGCGGGTTCGCGTAGGCCGGGGCGGGCAGGACGACGGCCGCCGTGACGGTGGCGGTGGCGGCCGAGACCGCGAGGGTCGCCGCCGCGAGGGCGGAGCGCAGGCGCCGGCGGGAGGGCCGGCTCCCGAGGGAGAGCCGATGGGTGGACATGACGGGGTTGACTCCTTGCTTCCATGCCGCCTACCGGGTTAGCTGACGGGTTCGGGCAGGAAGTGCCCTACGGGCGCATCTGGGGGCTGCGCACCGATTCACCCCGAAGAGAGAGTGGGTCCCCGGCTCCACATGACGTGGATTCGGCGGCCGCGCGATCACCGCGCGGTCCGGGCAACGACACGGCAAGGGAAATGGCGGTGGAAGTATGGCCGGTACCCATGCCGTGTGCCCTAAAGGTACACACACCACCAGAATGGTGTAAACAGGACAAAACGCGTCTTTACCTGGGCCGTTGCCGCCTCGGGCCGCCCCGCCGCCCGGGACGGCGGCGCGCGACCGAATCCCCACGAAGTAAGGGCTGTGATTACCAACGGTAAGTAGTCACTCTCTTACGCAGTGTGAAAGGGTCGTCGCCGAGGGGGTCCGGAGACCCCGCGACGGTCTCGGAAAGGGTTTGCATGGGAGTCTTCCGCCGCGTCCTCGCCGCCCGCGCAGCAGCTCTCACGGCCGGGTGAGAGGCATCCCTCGTCACGTGGCGTGCGTCATGGACGGGAACGGCCGGTGGGCCGCGCAGCGGTCGCTGCCCCGCACCGAGGGGCATCGGGCGGCCGAGACCGCGGTGATCGATGTCATCGAGGCGGCGCACACGGCCGGCGTCGAGTGGTTGAGCCTGTACGCCTTCTCCACCGAGAACTGGCGGCGCCCGGCCGCCGAGGTCGACATCCTGCTGCGGCTGGTGCGGCGCGCCATCCGCAAACACGCCCTGTCACTGCACACACGCGGGATCCGCTGCCGGTTCCTCGGGGTCACCGACCCGCGGATCCCGCCCGCGCTGGCCCGGGACATCGCCGACCTGATGGCGCTGACCCGCGACAACCGCCGGATGACGTTGACGGTCGCCTTCGACCACGGCGGCCGCCGCGACATCGTCGAGGCCGCCCGGTCGCTGATCCGCGACGGGGTGCCGGCCGAGCAGGTCACCGAGGAGAGTTTCGCCCGCCGTCTGCCCCACCCCGACATGCCCGAGGTGGACCTCGTCATCCGCACCTCCGGAGAACAGCGGATCTCCAACTTCATGCTCTGGCAGGTGGCGTACGCCGAATGGGTCTTCCCCCGGGTGCTGTGGCCGGACTTCCGGGCCGGGCACTTCTGGGAATGCCTGGAGGTCTACCGACGGCGCGACCGCCGGTTCGGCGCCGTACAGGCACCGGCCCCGAGAGGAAAGGGATGTCAATGAGCGACGCCGCAGCCGCCGGAACCGACGCCGATCCGCTCGGCCCGGGATCGATGCTCTACCAGTTGACCCGCCAGACGCGCTGGGGGCTGGTGGCGACCCGGGCCATCGTCCTGGAGGCCGCGCACCCGCAGATCGGCGCCGCGCTGATCACCAACTCGACCTTCGTCGCGCACCCGTGGCGTCGGCTGCGCAACACCGTGCTCAGCGCACAGCGGATGGTCGACCCCGACATACGCGTGCGGCAGCGGGAGGCGGCCCGGCTCAACCGCCTGCACGCGCGCATCACCGGCACCGACGCCGAGGGCCGCCCGTTCAACGCCGCGGATTCCGAGGCGCGCGCCTGGGTGGTGGCGACGCTGTTCGAGTCCGCGGTCACGATGTGCCGGTTGAGCGGCGAGTCCCTCGACGGCCCCGCCTTGGACCGGCTGTACGCCGAGTTCCAGTCGTTCCTCGCCCTGATGGACCCCTACGGCGGCAAGCTTCCGCCCACGCTGCGCGAGTTCTGGCGCTACTACGCGTCCGTCGTCGAGGAGCGGCTGGAGAACACCGAGGCGGTCCACGTCATCCTCGACCGCCTGTTCGCGCAGGTGCCCGCTCCCCCGCTGCTCCGCGACCGACCGGCCGTGTGGGCGGCGGGCAGGGCGCTCGCCGGTCCCGCGGCCACCGCGATCGTCGTGGCGTCGCTGCCCGAGTCGCTCCGCGCGCGACTGGGGCTCGCCGAGTTGCCGGGCACGCGCACGCTGATGCACGCCGCCTACCTGTCCACCAGGCTCGCGACGCGCCTGCTGCCGGAGGCGTGGACGCGGCTCGACACGGTCATGACCATGCTCGACCCGGCGTACGCCCCGCAGCGGAACGGCGACGCGCCGGCCGGGCCGCCCGTGCTGGAAGGGCTTCGCCGTGGTGTGTCGAAGGCGGGGGCGCTCCTGCGCCTCCTCACGCCCGATCCGGAGACGGCGACCGCCGGCGACTCGACGGTGCGCTCCGCCTCGCGGTTCTTCTCCGAGGTCCTGGACCAGACCGGCGACGGCCACCTCGACTGGCCCGACCTCGCCGCGATGGCCCGGGAGATCGCCACCCGCCTCGACCTGGACACCCAGGACGAGGACCGGCTGTTCGCCGCCTTCGCCGGCTGGTGGCGCGAGCTGCAGAAAGAGCTGGACACCGACGGCGACGGACGCATCACCGGCCACGAATACGCCGCGGCCACCGCCGCCATGGCCGGCTCCGCCCTCATCAGGATCGCCGAGGTCCTGTTCGACGTCACCGACACCGACGACGACCAGGTCATCGACGCGGCGGAGCACCGGGCGCTCTTCCGCACGGCGTTCGACCACGATCCGGGCGGCGACGCCGGCGAGCGACTGACCCGGGGCGAGTTCGTCCGCCGGTTCCTGGGCTTCATGGCGGGCCGCCGGCACTCAGGCGTCTACGACCAGATGTTCGCCCAGTCCTGACGGCATCGCCTCCGGCGCGCCGGCCGGCGCGAAGCGCGACCGACGTCAGATCATCGAGCGCATCGGCCCGTGCGGCGGCTCGATGCCGATCTGCGTCAGCGCGGAGACGTGGAAGACCGAGCCGGGCACGTGGATCGCGTGGGCCAGCCCGACGTGGGCGTCCCGCCAGAAGCGCTGGATCGGGTTGTCCACGCGCATCGCGTTGCCGCCCGACCGCGCCACGATCTCATCCATCGCGCGCACCGCGCGCCAGGCCGCCTGGACCTGGGTGCGGCGGCCCACGGCCCGCTCGTCGAAGGTCACCTCGCGGCCGGAGGCCACGATGTCGTACATCCGCGAGGCGTTGTCGAGCAGGGCCGCCCGCGCCGCCGCGATCTCGGCCGCCGCCTCGCTGATCGCGTACAGGACGTACGGGTCGTCCTTGATCCTGGTGCCGGTGATCTGCACGCGGCCCTTCTGGTACGCCATGTGGTGCGCGAGCGCGCCCTCGGCGATCCCGATGACCGAGGCGGTGATGCCGAGCGGGAACGCCGCGGAGAACGGCAGGTGGTAGAGCGGGTTGGTCAGCCCGGCCTCCTTGGCCTGGCTGCCGTCCACGACCTTGTTGTACGGGATGACCCGGTAGTCGGGGACGAACGCGTCCTTGACGATGATGTCCTTGCTGCCGGTGCCGCGCAGGCCGACGACGTTCCAGGAGTCCTCGACGATCTCGTAGTCGGACCTGGGCAGGATGAGGTGCAGCGAGACCGGAGGCTGGGCCATCTTGCCCTCGGCGTCGCCGAGCATGCCGCCGAGGAAGATCCAGTCGCAGTGGTCGGTGCCCGAGGAGAACTGCCAGCGGCCGTTGAAGACGTAGCCTCCGTCGACCGGCCGGGCGATGCCCATCGGCGCGTACGGCGAGGCGATCCAGGTGTCCTGGTTCTCGCCCCAGATCTCCTGCTGGACGCGGGGGTCGGCGAACGCCATCTCCCAGGGATGCACGCCCACGACGCCCGCCACCCAGCCGGTCGATCCGTCGAGGCCGGCGATCTTCATGATCGTCTCGGCGTAGTCACGCGGGTGGAACTCGAAGCCGCCGTGGATCTTCGGCTGGAGCATCCGGATCACGCCCGCCTCCCGCAGCACCTTGGCCGCGTGGTCGTCCAGCCGGCACAGCGCCTCGTTCGAGGGGCCGAGCGCGCTGATCTCGTCGGCCCGCTGTGTGATCGCTTCGAGTACCGGGTTGGCCATTGCTTTTCTCACTTCTTCGCCGCGAGGGCGACTGCGATTTCGATGAGCTGGTCTTCCTGTCCGCCGATGAGCTTGCGGCGTCCGGCCTCCATGAGGATCTCGGCGCCGGACACGCCGTACTTCCTCGCCTGACGGTCGGCGTGCTTGAGGAAGCTGGAGTAGACGCCCGCGTAGCCCATCGTCAGGGTCAGCCGGTCGAGCAGGCACTCGCCGTCCATGATCGGGCGGACCACGTCCTCGGCGGCGTCGATGATCTTGAGGGTGTCGATGCCGGTGCGGATGCCGAGCTTGTCGGTGACGGCGGCGAAGGCCTCCAGCGGCGTGTTGCCGGCGCCGGCGCCGAACCGCCGCACCGAGCCGTCGATCTGCTTCGCCCCGGCCCGTACGGCGAGGATCGAGTTGGCCACCCCGAGCCCGAGGTTCTCGTGGCCGTGGAAGCCGACATGGGCGTCGTCCCCCAGCTCGGCCACGAGCGCGGCGATCCTGTCGCTCGTCTGCTCCATGATCAGCGCGCCGGCCGAGTCGACGACGTACACGCACTGGCAGCCGGCGTCGGCCATGATCCGGGCCTGCTCGGCCAGGACCTCAGGCGGCCGGCTGTGCGACATCATCAGGAACCCGACCGTCTCCAGGCCGAGCTCCCTGGCCAGCCCGAAGTGCTGGATCGAGACGTCGGCCTCGGTGCAGTGGGTGGCGATCCTGCAGATACTCGCGCCGTTGTCGGCGGCCTCGCGGATGTCGTCCTTGACGCCGACACCGGGCAGCATCAGGAACGCGATCTTCGCGCGCCTGGCCGTGGCCACCGCCGCCTTGATCAGCTCCTGCTCGGGAGTGTGGCTGAATCCGTAGTTGAACGACGAGCCGCCGAGCCCGTCGCCGTGCGTCACCTCGATGACCGGCACGCCCGCGTCGTCCAGCGCGGCCACGATCAACCGTACGTGCTCGACGGTGAACTGGTGCTGCTTGGCGTGCGAGCCGTCCCGCAGACACGAGTCGGTGACCCTGATGTCGAGGTCGGCGCTGTAGGGCATGGTCGATCTCCTTATGCGTGGATGCGCTGCGCGAAGCCCTCGCCGACCTTGGTGGCGGCGGCCGTCATGATGTCGAGGTTGCCGGAGTAGGGCGGCAGGAAGTCGCCCGCGCCCTCGACCTCGACGAACACCGCGACGCGGGCGAGCCCGCCGCTGACCGCCGTCGGGTCGTCGAATTGGGGCTCGGTCCGCAGCCGGTATCCGGGCACGTACGACGCGACCTCGGCGGCGATCTCCTTGATCGAGGCCGCGACGGCGTCCCGGTCGGCGTCGACGGGGATCGCGCAGAAGATCGTGTCCTGCATGAGCATCGGCGGCTCGGCCGGGTTGAGGATGATGATGGCCTTGCCCTTCGCGGCGCCGCCGATCGTCTCGATACCGCGCGCGGTCGTCTTGGTGAACTCGTCGATGTTGGCGCGGGTGCCGGGACCGGCCGACGGAGAGGCCACGCTGGCCACGATCTCCGCGTACGCGACCTCGGCGACCCGCGAGACGGCGTGGACGATCGGGATCGTCGCCTGGCCGCCGCAGGTGATCAGGCTGACGTTCGGGGCGTCGAGGTGGGCGCCGAGGTTGACCGCGGGCACCACGGCGGGCCCGAGCGCGGCCGGGGTCAGGTCGACCGCCTGGATGCCCAGCTCGCGATATTTCGGCGCGTTCTCCCTGTGCACGTACGCCGAGGTCGCCTCGAAGACGATGTCGGGCCGCTCGTCCTGCGCCAGGAGCCAGTCCACGCCCTCGGCCGAGGTGATCAGCCCCTTGTCGGCGGCCCGCTTCAGCCCGGGGCTGCCGGGGTCCACGCCGATCATCCAGCGCGGCTCGATGTGCGCCGAGCGCAGCAGCTTGTACATCAGGTCGGTCCCGATGTTGCCCGAGCCGACGATCGCGGCGGTCGCCTTACCCATGGAAGTCCTCTTATTCGAAGCGAGCGGACACGGAGCCGAGCCCGGCGAACTCGGCGCGGAAGACGTCGCCGGGGCGCACGTCCACGGCCCTGGTGCAGGACCCGGGGAGGACGACGTGCCCGGCCTCGAGCTTGACCCCGAACGAGGCGACCTTCCTGGCCAGCCAGGCCACTGCGGTGGTGGGGTTCCCGAGCACCGCGCTCGTGTTACCCCGGGTGATCTCGGTGCTGTCGTCGAAGGGGCCGTCACCGGAGTAGAGCACGGCCTCGATGTCGGCGAGATCGAGGCCTCTCGGGCTCACCCGGGCGGCGCCGAGGATCACCCCGGCCGAGGACGCGTTGTCGGCGATCGTGTCGGCCAGCCGGATCCGCCAGTCCGTGATGCGGCTGTCGATCAGCTCGATGCTCGGCACGACGTACTCGGTCGCGGCGAGCACGTCCTCCTCGGTGCAGCCCGCGCCGGGCAGGCTCGCTCCGAGGACGTAGCCGATCTCGACCTCGACGCGGGGGTAGCAGTATCGCCCCGCCTCGATCGGCTCGTCCTGCGACAGCACCATGTCGTCGAGCAGGTGGCCGTAGTCGGGCTCGTCCACGCCCATCATCCGCTGCATGACCGGGGAGGACAGGCCCACCTTGTGCCCGTACACGCGGGCCCCGGCGGCCAGACGCCTGCGGATGTTCGCGAGCTGGATCTCGTAGGCGTCCACGACGTCGATGTCCGGGTAGGTGTCGGTCAGAGGCTCGATCGGCGCCCGGTCCCGCTCGGCCGCCCGCAGCCGCCCGGCCGCGCCCGCTCGCAGCGCCTCGTCCAGCATCGGGTCCTCCCTCGTGTCCTACTGATGGTCAAAGGGTCGCGTCACGGCCGCCGCGCCGCCCGCCCGTCTCCCGCTGAGTGGGAGCGGGGCGGCCCGGCACCGGTGCCGGAGGCGCCGAAGCCGACATGGCTCAGCCGTCGTAGGTGACCTTGAGCCGGTCGCTCAGCGGGATCGCCTGGCAGGCCAGGATCAGGCCGTCGGCGAGGTCCTGCCTGTCGAGCACCGTGTTGTGCTCCAGCTCGACCTCACCCTCCAGCAGCACACAGGCGCACGCGCTGCACGAGCCCTCGCGGCAGGAGAACGGCGCGTCCAGGCCGGCCCGCAGCAGCACGTCGAGCAGCTTGTTGCCTCGCGGCCAGGCCAGGGTCCGCGTCTCGCCGTCGAGTTCGACCTCGACCGTGCTGGTGGGGCCCGCCGAGTCGAGCACCACCTCGGTCTCCGCGAACGGGTCGGTGGCCAGCGACTCGAACTTCTCGACGTGGACGCGCTCCGGCGGCGTCCCGTGCCGGGTCAGGACGTCGACGGCCAGGTCCATGAACGGCCCGGGGCCGCAGACGAACGCCTCCCGGCCGGCGTACGGCCGGGTCAGGCCGGCCAGGCCCGCCGCGGTCGGCAGGCCCTGCACCGACTCCAGCCAGTGGACGACCGTCAGCCGGTCGCCGTGCTCGGCGGCCAGCGCGACCAGCTCGTCCCGGAAGATCACCGAGCTCTCGTCCCGATTGGCGTAGACGAGCACGACCGCGCCGGTCCCGCCGCGCAGGCACGACTTGAGTATCGACATCACCGGCGTGACGCCGCTGCCGCCCGCGAGCAGCAGCAGGTCCTCGTCGAGCGAGGCGGGGGTGAACAACCCCGAGGGCCGCAGCACCTCAAGCACGTCGCCCTCCGCGACGTTGTCGCAGATCCAGTTGGACCCGTAGCCGCCCCGCGTGCGCTTCACCGTCACCTTGAGCTTGTCGTCGCACACCGGTGAACTGCTGAGCGAGTAGCAGCGCGCCGCACCCTCGGGCCGCGTGGTGGGCACCCGGATGGTCAGGAACTGGCCGGGTTTGTAGGCGAGCCTGGCCGCGTCTCCCCCGGCGGGTTCCAGCACGAGCGAGTGGGCGTCGGCGGTCTCGCGGATCACCTCCACCACCCGCACCCTGAGCGGTCCCGGCTGCGTCGTCTCGGCCGCGGTCGCCTCTGCCACTGCGGTCACGTCCTGGCCGTGCTCGTCGTACGCGCCCGCAGGGCCGCCTGCCGCGCGGCGATGTAGCCGAAGACGATGGACGGGCCGATCGTGGCCCCCGGGCCGGCGTACTCGTTGCCCATCACCGACGCCGAGGTGTTGCCCGTGGCGTACAGGCCCTCGATGGGCGCGCCGTCGGGCCGCAGCACCCGGCTGTGCTCGTCGCACACCAGGCCGCCCTTGGTGCCGAGGTCGCCGACCTCGAGGCGGAACGCGTAGTAGGGCGCCATGTCGAGCACGTCGATGTTGGGGTTCTTCAGCGTGGGGTCGCCGTAGTAGCGGTCGTAGGCGCTGTCGCCGCGGCCGAAGTCCAGGTCCTTGCCCGTGCGGGCGAAGCCGTTGAACCGCTCGACGGTCTCGGCCAGCGCGTCCGCCGGGACGCCGATCCTCTCCGCCAGTTGCGCGATCGTGCCGGCGCGGCACGCGATGCCCTGGTCGTAGAACTCCTGCGGAATCGGCATGCCCGGCAGGATCTGCGCGAACGGATAGCGCGCCCGCGCCTTGGCGTCCATCACGAACCAGGCCGGGACGTGTCCGCCGGCCAGTTGCTCGTGCACGAAGTTCACGTACGGCGCGGACTCGTTGGTGAACCGCCGCCCGTCCCCCGACACGATGACCGACGGCGGGATGGCCCGCTCGGACACCAGCGGGATCGTCGCCCCCGCTGGATGCCGTACGGCCGGCATCCACCAGGCGTCGTCCATCAGGTCGAGGGCGGCGCCGACGCGCTCACCGGCCAGGATGCCGTCACCGGTGTTCTCCTTGGCGCCCATGCCGAAGTCGGGCTTGGCGCCCTCCGGCAGATACCTCTCACGCAACTGCGCGTTGTGGTCGAAGCCGCCGGTCGCCAGCAGCACGCCGTACCGGCCGCGGACGCGGATCGTCCTGCCCTCGCGCCGGGCCACGATGCCGGTGACCACACCGTTGTCGTCGGTGACGAGATCGGTCATCGGCGTCTTCAGCCAGAGTGGAACGCCCGCGTCCTTGAGCGCCATCCGCAGCCGCGCGACCAGGGCGCGCCCGCCGGTGGCCATGTGACGGCGGCGGATCACGTTCGACGACACCCGCCAGGCCGCGACGACCGAGGCCCAGCGGCCACGCCAGGTGCGCTTGACCATGGCCAGGTCGTGATAGTCCTTCGCGGTGATCCACAGGCCGAGCGGGCCCTTCATGTTGTTCGGCCGCTGATACTTCTCGTCCTCGCCGAGCTTGCGGGTGTCGAACGGCAGGGCCTCGATCGACCGGCCGAGTGGCCGGCCTCCCTCGTACTCCGGGTGGTAGTCGGCGTAGCCCTTCACCCAGAAGAACCGCATCCACCTGCTCTTTCCGAGCAGTTCCATCGCCGCCGGGCCGTTGTCGACGTACGCGTCGAGCCGGGCGGCCGGGACACGGCCCCCGGTCAGCAGGTCGAGGTAGCGGCGGATCGACTCGCGGCTGTCGTCGTGCCCCCTGGCCCGCAGGGTCGGGTTGTTGGGGATCCAGATCCCGCCGCCGGAGATGCCGGTGCTGCCGCCGAACTTGGCACCCTTCTCGACCACGACGCACGACAGCCCGCTGTCGTGCGCGGTCAGCGCGGCGGCCATGCCTCCGCCGCCGCTGCCGACGACGACGAGGTCGAACTCCTCATCCCAGCTGGTCACCGCTCGTCCTTCCTGGTGAGGAAGGCCAGCACGACGCTCTCCCATGCGGCTTTCTGCTCGATCATCACCCAGTGGCCGCAGTTGGGGAACACATGGACCTCGACGTCCGGGATCGTCCGCATCGGCAGGAGCGCCATGTCGACGGGGCTGACCCGGTCGTCGCGGCCCCAGGTGATCAGCGTCCTGGCCTTCAGCTTGTGCAGCATGGCCCAGTAGGGCGGGGCGTCCGACTTCGCGGCGGCCTTCTGACCGGCGGCGAAGGCGGCCTTGCCGTACATCCGCCGCGCGGCGGCGAGCGTCTCCGGCTCGGTGGCCGGCGCCCAGCGCTCCTCGATCAGCTCCTCGGTGACGAGGGCCGGGTCGTACACCATGGAGTGCAGCCACTGGATGAGCCGCTCGCGGGTGGGCTCCTCGGTGAACTCCATCAGGAGCTTGATGCCCTCGCCCGGCGAGGGGCTGAAGATGTTGCGGCCCATGCCGCCGATGGTCACGAGGCGGCGGATCCGGTCGGGGTGGGCGAGCGCCACCTGCGTGCCCACGATCCCGCCCATCGAGTTCCCGATCACGTCGACCTGCTGGAGCCCGAGCCCGTCGAGGAAGCGGATCACCGCGCCGTTCGCGGCCGCCATCGGATGCTGGTCGGTCGGGTCGCTGACCCCGAATCCGGGGAATTCCAGCACCAGGCAGCGGAAGTGCTCGGCGAACGTCGCCAGGTTGCCGCGGTAGTTGCGCCAGCCGGTGACCCCGGGGCCCGAGCCGTGCAGAAGCAGCAGCGGCGGGCCCTGTCCGGCCTCGTGGTAGCGCAGCACGCCCTGATCGGTCGCGAGTTCCCGCAGGGTCGACTCGTAGGTCAGCTCCGTCATCGTCCGTCCCGAATCGCAGGAGTGTCGGATTCCGCGACGCTAACTGGACAGACGCCGCGAACAGGGCGATCATCCCGATGAGCGAGACCGGGGCGGGCGGCCCCGGTGACCTGCTCGGACCGTGACCCGCCCGTACGCGGCTTCCATTGACCGGGATCCCCGTGCGATCCGCCCACGAGGGGGTTTGTAAGTTCGTTACCTGAGGCACCGACACGCACGCGAGGTGAGTCAATGACCGCTGCACCCGCCGACCCCGAGTTCACCGAGGTGGCGCCGCCGACGCCGGCCGAGTTCCGGCGCGCGCTGGGCATGTTCGCGACCGGCGTGACCGTGGTCACGGGCCTCGACGACGGCGAACCGGTGGGCTTCGCCTGCCAGTCGTTCGCGTCGGTGTCCCTCGAACCGCCGCTGATCCTCTTCTGCGCCGACCACAAGGGCCGCGCCTGGCCGCGGATCAGGAGGTCGGGCCGCTTCTGCGTGAACGTCCTCGGCGAGGACCAGGTCGACCTTTGCGGCCGGTTCGGCTCCAGTAATGGCGCCAAGTTCGCGGGACTCGACTGGGACCTGTCGCGATGGGGCACTCCGGCGTTGCGGCAGGTGCTGCTGCGCGTCCACGGCGAGGTGCGCGACGTGCACGTCGCCGGCGACCACGACGTGATCATCGGCCACGTGCGCGAGCTCGAAACCGTCGACATCGAGCAGCGCCCGATGCTGTTCTTCCGCGGCCGGTTCGGCGTGGAGCAGGACGACCAGGCCACCGCCCTCGGTCCCAATCTGTGGGGCTGGGGCGACCACTGGGGCTGAGCACCGGCCTCCCCGCCGCCGTACAGGCGATCGACGGCGCACCCCGATATCACCTGGACATCGAGACCGACGACGTCGAGGCCGAGACCGCGCGGCTGGCCGCTCTCGGCGCCATGCAGGTGGCGCGTTGGCTGGATTGCCATGTGCTGCGTGTCCCCGGCGGCCAACTGGTCTGCGTCCTTCCCGTGGCGAGCGACCCGGCTGTCTTCGCCGCAACCGCCAGGACCTGGCCCTGACCTCACCCTCGCCTCCCCGCCTGTAACTCCAGCTAATCGCTCCGTGCGGTTGCTCGACGACCTGCGCGATGAGAAAATTCATACAGGTTTTCGAATTGATGGAGGGAGTGATGGTGGACCTGTCTGCAGCCCATGCCGAATCCCTCCCTGATTCGGAAACCTCTTCAGAGAATTGGCGTGACCGGCTGACCGCGGACTCCCCTCTGTGGGCCCCAGACGACCCCTCCGAAGCAAACGACGGCCCTGCCGGTGGCCGCGCCTCGGGCTCGGATACCGATAGCGCCTCGGACGAAGCCACAGGTGATCGCCGGGCGGATGGTGAGCGGCGTCGCTCGTCCTGGCTGTTGGTGGCGTCGTTGCGTGAGTCGGCGCAGGCGTTGGCGTTGGCGGCGCTTCCGGACGATGTGGATGTCTGTCTTGCCGAGGCTGAGGAGTAGGTGTTCGCGCGGGATCGGATCACGTGCGCGTTGGCGGATCGGGTGGGGCGGGTGCATGGTGCGGGGCAGGCCAGGCGGCATGGGCATGCCTCGACCCGCAGCTGGCTACGCGCCGCCGGAGGCATGAGCGTGCCCGGTGCCGGCCGTCTGCTCACGCTGGCGGTGGAGTTGGCGCGTCTGCCGCGGGTGCGGGAGCGGTTCGCTGAGGGTGGGTTGGCGGCGGGGGTGGTGGAGGCGATCTGCATGGCCACCGCGCAGTTGAGCGATGAGCACGCCGGCCTGGCTGAGCCGATTTTGCTGGAGTTGGCGGGTAGGGCGGGCGCGGCGGAGGTGGCCAAAGCCGGGCGCTATCTGCGGGCGGTGCTGGACCCCGACGCGGAAGAACGCGACGAGCGAGCCGACTTCGGGCGGCGGTTCCTGAGGGTCCGCCCCACCAGGGGTGGCGGGCTGGAGGGGGAGTTCTACCTGCCCCGTGAGGCGGCCGCCCGGCTGCGGGCGTTGCTGGACGCCTACGCCAAACCGCGCGCGGAGGGAGATGATCGGCCATTGCGGGTCCGGCAGGCGGATGCGTTCATCGCGTTGCTGGAGCAGAAGATCGCCGGTGAGCTCCTGGTCCTGGTCACCGCCGAATCCCTCCCGACCGACCCCGAATCCGCCACCCCTCAACCCGCTGATCCTCAGCCCGCCACCCCCGGCACCGACCACCCCGCCGACGTGAACGACAGCGGAAGCACCGACGAGCCCGGCGACTTCGAAGACACCGACCCTGGTATTACCGAGGCCGAAGCAGACGCGGAGGTAGACGCGGAGGCAGAGGCCGATGCCGGTTCCGATGAAGCCGCGGAGCCTCCCCACACGGTGCCTCCGCACGCAGCGCGGCCGGATCCTCCTCCCGAGGATGCCGCTGCGCATCACGCCCACGCCGGGCATCGGCCTGCGGGGGACTGCCGGCATGCGCAGGCCACGCCCGAGGACGCGGCGGATGACCAGGGCGCATGCGGCTGTAGCGGCGAGCCAGGGTGGTCCTCGGGCGAAATGCCGGGGACGCCACCGGGAACAGCGCCGGAGACGCTGCTCAGGACAGCGCAGGGAGTATCACCGGGAGCGTCGCTGGGGTCGTTGCTGGGCGCGGTGTTGGGGGCGGCGCCGGGGGTGTTGCTGGCGACCGGGCAGATGCTGCCGGTCTCCAGCGTGCACCGCCTTGCCCGCACCAGCACCCTGGTCCGCCTGGTCATGGACGCCGAGGGGCAGGTGCTGGACATGGGCCGCAAGGTCCGCCTGGCCACCCCCGCCCAACGTAGAGCCGTGTTCGCCCGCTACGCCACCTGCTGGATCGACGGCTGCCCACTCCCCGCCACCCTGTGCCAGATCGACCACGCCAACAACTGGAGCACCGGCGGCCACACCGACCTCAAACTGCTCGGCCCCGCCTGCCAGTTCCACAACCGCGACCGCTACCGCCACCCCGACCGCTACACCCGCCGCAAGATCGGCACCGACCGCTGGACCTTCACCTACCACCCGGCCCACACCAGACGGCTGCGGATCTAGATGCGGTCAAGCCGAATTCGGTCAGTCACTCCGATCATTCCGGCCACGACGGGAGGATGCCGTGGGCCGGTTCAGAGCCAGTCGCCGTTCTGGCCGACGGCGAGCAGGCGGTTCATGGTCTCCGGGGACCAGGTGCGGTCCGGCACGCGGTGGACGGCCCGGGACCTGCGCTGGGAGTCAAGATCGGGGAAGAGGGCGAGCGAGACCTGCCGCGCGGCGTCGACCACGAGCGGGGCCACCTTCTCCAGCGGCGTACGGGCGTCACCCACCAGGGAGATGCTGGCCACTGGCCCCTCATGACCGCGCACGGCCGCGGCGACGCAGGAGATGTCGGGGAAGCACTCCCCCCGCTCGAAGGCGAGCCCGCGGCGCTGCCGGATGCGGTTGAGCTCCTGGTGCAGCGTGCCGATGTCGCCGATCGTCCGGTTGGTCAGACGGCTGATGTGCCCGTCGATGAGCGCCTCGACCTGCTCGGGCTCCAGCCAGGCGAGGATCGCCTTGCCGAGCGCGGTGCAGTGGGCCGGCGCCCGGCCGCCGACGCGCGACGGAACCGACAGGGCGAACCGGCCGCCGACCTTGTCGAGGTAGAACACCTCGGCGCCGTCGAGCACGGCGAGGTGGACGACCATACCGGTCCTGATCTGCAGGTTGTGCAGCAGCGGCGCGGCGGCCTCCCGGATCTCGCCGTGGCTGCCGTCCCGGCCGCCGAGCCCGAGCGCCCGCTTGCCCAGGCTGTAGCCGAACGACGTGTGGTCCAGCCAGTTCAGCCGTACGAGCTGGTCGAGGATGCGATGAGCCGTCGAGCGCGGAAGGTGTGTGCAGCGGGCCACGTCCTCGAGCGTGAGACGGGTGGAGCGACCGGTGAACGCGTCCATGATCAGCGTCATCCGTTCGACCATCGACGGCGGCAGCTCTCGTCGAGCGGGCGCCGTCGCCTCGTGCTCGGCACGGAGAGCGGTCATCACACCTCCCGAAACTGAAATGAATTCTTGCTTCGGAATGTAGCAACGCATCACGCCCCTGGGAAGGGGGGAAGAGGCATCCCGGTCTGCTCCCTTGTGTCCGGTTCCGGTCAGCGGGACGAGCGGCGGCTCGGGTAACGGCCTCCACTAGAAAGTTTTCTGCGAAGCATGTCGCTGATGTGGAGGTGCGCCGGTGTGGATCGGCATCGTCAGTCCAGTCGTGGTCCGGCTGCCCGGAGTCCACTCCGAGTGGGAACGCGAGGCCGGCATGGACGACCTGGCCCGGATCGCGGAGACCGCCGACCGGCTGGGCTACCACCACCTCACCTGCAGCGAGCACGTGGCCGTCCCGGCCGGCGTCGCCGCCGAGCGCGGCGCCGTCTACTGGGATCCGCTGGCGATCTTCGGCTACCTCGCGGCGCGCACCCGGCGGATCCGGCTGGTCACGCAGGTGCTGGTGCTGGGCTACCACCACCCCCTCGCGATCGCCAAGCGGTACGGCACGCTCGACCGCGTCAGCGGCGGGCGGCTCACATTGGGCCTCGGCGTCGGCAGCCTCAAGGAGGAGTTCGACCTGCTCGGCGTGCCGTTCGAGGGCCGGGGGGCGCGGGCCGACGAGGCGATCGCGGCGCTGCGCGCCGCGCTGTCGCAGCGGGAGCCGGAGTTCCACGGCGAGTTCTACGACTTCTCCGGGTTCGTGGTGGAGCCGCACGCCGTGCAGCCCCGGGTGCCGCTGTGGATCGGCGGGCGCACCCCGCGCTCGTTGCGCCGCGCCGCGACGTACGGCGACGGGTGGGTGCCGTTCGGACTGCCCCTGGAGACACTCGCGTCGATGGTCCGCGAGGCGGACCTGCCGGACGCCTTCGACATCGTGCTGGCGGCGGGCCGGCCGGTGGATCCCCAGGCGGCCCCGGACACCGCGCGCCGCGCGCTGGAGCGGGTACGCGACGCGGGCGCGACCGTCGCCGGCGTCACCGTCGCCGCGACCTCCGCGGACCACTACCGGGAGCAGTTGGAGGCGCTGCACGACCTCGCCACCGCGATGGGCGCCGACTTCGGGAGGACCGATGGCTGACACGACGACCGGGACCGACCTCGGACGGCGGCTGGCCCGCCTGGAGGAGCGCACCCGCGCCCTGGAGGACGAGCGGGAGGTGACCCGGCTCATCCTCTCCTACGGCCCGCTGGT
The DNA here is from genome assembly GCF_014161375.1 of Microbispora sp. H10830. Lineage (NCBI taxonomy): Bacteria > Bacillati > Actinomycetota > Actinomycetes > Streptosporangiales > Streptosporangiaceae > Microbispora > Microbispora sp. H10830. The sequence continues at coordinate 79,484 of NZ_JABBWX010000021.1, read as the reverse complement.
GGACAGCGGCAGCGCGGACGCCGTCGCCGGCCTGTGGGACACGGACGGCGTGTACGACGTGGACGAACTGCTCATGCGCGGGCAGGATCAGATCGCGGCGATGGTGCGCTCCGACGCCCACCAGCGCTGGATCGCGGGCGGCTGCGCGCACTTCGTCGGTCCGCCGCGTGTGACCGTCGCGGGCGACGACGCGACCGCGGTCTCCTACTCCCTGATGGTCACGCACGAGGACGGCGGGTTCGTGCTTCGCCGCGCGACGGCCAACCACTGGACGCTGCGCCGCGCGGACACCGGATGGCGGATCGTCAACCGCACCGCCCGGGTGCTGGACGGCCGCCCCGAGTCCCCCGCCCTGCTCGCGAGCGGCGTCTCCACTCCTGTACCGAACGAAGAGCGGGCATGACGGACGACGACCGGCGGCGCGGCCCCTCCCAGCACCTGCTGGGCAACCACCGCGTCGAGATCGACGGCGACCGCGCCAGGTCGTTGACGTACGCGCGGGTGTACCACCAGGGCGCCGGGGCGCACGAGGGCCGCTTCTACGAGTGCTTCGGGGAATACGACGACCACTGGGAACGAACGCCCGAGGGCTGGCTGCTCGCGTCCCGGGTGTTCGACATGACGATGGCGGTCGGCGACTTCGGGGTTCTCCAGCCCGGCTGAACCCCCGTCGCTCGATAGGGTGGAGGCATGCTTTGACGCCTGCCCGATGATCGGGCTCCTCCTCGGTTCTCCTTCGCTCATCCACGGTTGACTTCGAAGGAGAATCGATGACCACCTCACCCCGCGTCGACGTTCCCGACGCGTTCGCCGCCTCCTACGGCGCGCGCGGCGCCGAGGAGCGCGCCTGGATCGCCGGGCCGTCGTGCCGCCGGTAGGTGTCGGCGTACCGCAGGTGCCAGACCAGGTCGGACGGCCCGTCGTCGCGTACGGAGTCGCGTACGGAGTCGCGTACGGACAGGTGGTGGGCCACGCAGGCCACCGCGCCCGTGGCGGTGCCGGGCTCCGGCCCTGGGTCGACGACCTGCCCGGCGAGCGTGTGGAAGGTCATGGTGAGGCTTTCCAGCGCGGTCATCGCGGCGGCGATCTCCTCGTGGCCGGTACGCGTGAGAACCGGGCCGAGAGCTCGCGGCAGGTCCGGCAGCACGAGCACGCCGTCCGGGGTGAACAGGCCGGTCAGACGCGGGATGTCGCGTTCGTCGGCATACAACGCGTACCGCGCCACGAGGTCGGCCAGCAGGACGGCATCGGCCATATCCACGTTCATCGCGGCGTCAGCCCGAGGCGGGCGGCGCAGGCCGACAGCTCGTCCGTCGCCGCCCCGAGGTCGGCCGTCGGCGTGGGCGACAGCAGGATGCGGTTCGCGCCCAGCGAGGCCAGCGAGGCGGCCTTCTCCGGGGTGATGCGGGAGACCATGTGGCCGAGGGTGAGCTCCAGCGCCCCGGGGTCGCGGCCGCCCGCCTCCGCCTCGGCGCGCATCACGCCGAGCAGCCGGCGCAGGTCGTCGCCCACGACGCCCAGCGGCTGGAAGCCGTCGCCCAGGCGTCCGGCGCGGCGGGCCGCGGCGACGCTGTGCCCGCCGATGTGGAGGGGCACCGCGCCGCGGACCGGCTTGGGGTAGGTCATCGCGCCGTCGAAGTCGAAGAACTCGCCGTGATGGCCGGCTCCGTCCGGGCCGCCGCCAGCCCACAGCGCGCGCATCACGCGGATCTGCTCGTCGGCCCGGCGGCCACGAGTGGCGAAGTCGGTGCCGCAGGCCTCGATCTCCTCCTTCATCCATCCCATGCCCACGCACACCCGCAGGCGGCCTCCGGACAGCGCGTCCACGGTCGCCAGGCGCTTGGCCAGCACGACCGGATGATGGTTGGGCAGCACCAGGACGCCGGTGGCCAGCCCGATCTCGCTCGTACGGCCGGCCAGGAAGGCGAGCAGGTCGAGCGGATCGGGGATGTCGCAGTCGTCCGGCAGCTCCATCCGGCCCGAGTCGTCATAGGGATAGACGCTGGCGTAGCGGCTCATCACGACCGTGTGCTCGACCACCACGACGGACTCGAACCCGCATGCCTCGGCATGCCGGGCAAAGCCGGCGATCCACTCGGGGTCGGCGGTCGTATTCGCCGCCACGGGGGCCAGCACGGCGTATTTCATCGCTCCGCTCACGCGGGGACGCTATCGGCGCGGCCCGGGGCCGGATCGGACCGCTCCCGATGACCGGGACGTGCCCCACACCCGCGCCGTGACCCGTTCGTGACCTTGATAGCCTGCCTGCTCCATAGGCCAGCGAACGGTGCGGGGATCGGGGACCTGATGGGGGAAAGACGGCGGCTGCGTCTCAACGCGCCGCTGGACACGGCCGGGATCGTCCTCGCCGCCACCTTCTTCTCCCTGTCCCTCACGCCGTCGTTGCTGCCCCGGCCCTGGACGCTGCAGGGGATCATCGCGGGCGTGCTCACCGCCACCGGATACCTCGCGGGGGTGTTCGCCGGCGCACTCGTACGCCCGGCCGCGGCACGGCTCCCGGCGAAGTGGCGCGCGGCATGGAACCGCAAGGGACGGCGGCGGGTCCGGCGCCTGGTCGCGACGTTCGGCTGCGGTCTCGGCGCCGCCTCGCTGGTCCTGGGTGTGCGCGCGCAGCGGGACATCTACGTGCTGATGGGGCTGGACCCGCCGGAGCGGCTCAACTATCTCGGCGTCCCGCTGATCGCGGCGGCCCTGTTCCTCGCCCTGCTGGCCGCCGCCCGGGCGCTACGGATCGCGGCGCGGGCGCTGGGCCGCCTCCTGGGGCGGTGGTTCCCCGCGACGGCCGCGCAGTTCGCCGCGGGGCTCGGGGTGGGCGTGCTGGCCGTCTTCCTGACCGACGGGATCCTCACCGAGGCCCTGCTCAAGGGGGCCGACCACAGCTTCGCCGCGATCAACACCGAGACCGCCCCCGGCGTCACCCCGCCGGTGGCCGCCACGCTGTCGGGCAGCCCCTCCTCGCTCGTCTCCTGGGCGTCCCTCGGCCTGGAGGGCCGCGCCTTCGCCGCGGACGCGCCGACGGTGGGCGAGCTGAGCCGCTTCAGCGGGCGGCCCGCCGTCTCCCCGATCCGGGTCTACGCGGGGCTCGACTCCGCCGAGACCACACGCGAAAGGGCCGCCCTGGCCGTACGGGAACTGGAGCGGACCGGCGCGTTCGGCCGCAAGGTGCTCTGCGTGATCACGACGACCGGCACCGGCTGGGTGGACCCGCAGGCCGCCACCGCCCTGGAGTTCATGTACGGCGGCGACACCGCCCTGGTCTCCATGCAGTACTCCTACCTGCCGAGCTGGTTGTCGTTCCTGGCGGACCGGGAGCGGGCCAGGGCGGCCGGGCGCGAGCTCTTCGACCAGGTGTACGCCCGCTGGTCGGTGCTGCCCGCCGGCCACCGGCCCAAGCTGCTGGTCTTCGGGGAGAGCCTGGGGGCGTTCGGCGCGGAATCGGCGTTCGGCGGCGACCGGGACCTGCGTGAGCGCACCGACGGCGCGCTGTTCGTCGGGCCTCCGGACAGCAGCGCGCTGTGGCGGCGGCTCGTCGACGGCCGCGACCCGGGCAGCAGGGAGGCGCTTCCCGTCTACCGGGACGGCGAGACCGTGCGCTTCGCCAACCGCCCCTCGGACCTGGATTTCCCCGCGTCACCGTGGAACGCGCCGCGGGTCGTCTACCTCCAGCATCCTTCCGACCCGATCGTGTGGTGGACGCCCCGGCTCGTCCTCGGCCGTCCCGACTGGCTGGAGGAGCGGCGCGGCGACGACGTCCTGCCCTGGATCCGGTGGTATCCGTTTGTGACGTTCTGGCAGATCACCGCCGATCTGGTGTTCTCCCTCGACGCGCCGCCGGGGCACGGGCACGACTACGACGGCGAGGTGATCGCCGCCTGGGCGCGGATCGCACCGCCGGACGGGTGGGACGACGCGCGGACCGCGGCGCTGACCATCCTGCTCGCGAAACATGTGGCAGGGTCAGGCGGGCAGTGAGTCGAGCCAGCCGATCAGCCGGGCCCCCTCGCGCGTCATGATCTCGGGGTCGCGCAGGGCGTTGGCCAGCAGCGACATGCCCTGGTAGGCGCCCACCAGGGTCAGGGCGAGGCCGTCGGGCTCGGGCAGGCCGAGCTCGCGGAACTGTCCCTCGACCCAGTCGAGCAGCAGCCGGATGACCCTGCCCGCCTCCGTGTCCAGGCCGCCCTCGTCTCGCTTGTCCAGCTCGGCGGCGAGCGTGCCGGTCGGGCAGCCGTACCGGGCCGCGAGGTCGCGCTGACCGACCCACATCTCCACGAGTCCCTTGAGCCGCTCCCGGGGGTCCGGCAGGCGCTCCAGCCGTTCGGTGAGATCCCGCAGGTAGCGGGCGTGCTCGGCCAGCGCGGCGGCGACGAGCTCGTCCTTGGTCTTGAAGTAGTAGTACACGTTGCCGACCGGGACGTCGGCGGCGCGGGCGATGTCGGCGATGGTGGTGCGTTCTGCGCCCTGCCGGTGCACCACCTGCGCGGCGGCGGCCATGAGCCGCTGCCGCTTGGCGCTCGCGGCCCTCACCCGGGCACTGGTCGAGTCAGTCACCTGACTGACTATAGGAGGGCCGGGCCCGCGGCCGTACACCGCCGGGCCCGGCGTGACCTTTACCAGTTGGCCGGCAGCCCCTGCGTGGTGGGCGGCAGGGGGTGGTTCTTCGGGTGGACGACGTACACGATCCCGCCGCTGCCGGTGCTGCGCAGCCAGACGTTCTCGAAGTTGGCCCGCGGGTAGACGTGGCGCACCGCGTCGTTGTCCGGCGAGGCGGGGTCGTTGGCGATCACGTCGCCGTCGGCGGTGAAGCCGATGATGACCATGAGGTGGCCGTTGGTGCTGTATCCCGCGCCCGGCAGTTCCTCGGCCTTGAACGACTGCGAGGTGACGACCGGGATGCCGGCCCGGATCAGCCGCTCGAGCTCGGTCAGCGAGCGGAGCCGGGTGACGAATCCCTCCAGCCCGTACCGTCCCGCGTAGGCCGCGTTGAACGGCCAGTTGCCCGCCCCCTCGTACGCGTAGTCGTAGGTGTACCGGGCGGCGTAGTCGACCTCGGGGTTGGGGTCGGAGGGGTCCACCCAGGCGGTGTCCTGCTTGCTGGGCCACTTGCCCCAGTAGCCGAGGACCATCGTGGTCGAGGTCGGGCTGCACCACGCCTCTCCCCCGCCGTCCCACTCGGGGTAGTGGCCCTCGTGGACGTTCTGCGAGCGGCGGGGCACCGGCAGCTCGACGCCCCAGGCGATGCCGCCGGGGCTGACCGGGACGGTCGCCCGGTCGGGCACGGCGGAGGCCATCGCGCCGAGCTCGCGCACGACCGGCTTCACAGCCGAGCCCGGCGCGCGGTACAGCGTGACGCGCAGCTGGTAGGAGGTGATCGCCTTGCCCGCCGCGGCCACGAACGTGTCGACCGAGACGGTGCCGTCGGCGTCCCGCTGCCCGGACAGCGACGTGCGGCGGATGTCCTCGTCGCCGTACGCCCAGCGGCCGAGCACGTACCACTTCGTCTGCCCGGCGGCGTGGCGGCCGCGCATCTCGACCTGCAGCCAGCTGCCGGCGGGCACGTCGGCGTTCCAGGAGGCCACCAGCTCGGTGGCGGCGAATCCGATGGGCCGCTCGGGGGCGGTCCACCGGGCGTACTCCCAGGTCTTGGTGCCGAGTGCGTCGCTGTAGGAGATCGTGCCCACGGGGGCGGCGAAGGACAGGGTGTTGCCCGCCTTGACGCCCTCCCGCACGCCAGGGCCGAAGTGGGCCCGCTGGTAGACGACGTCGACGGCGGACGGCGGGGGTTTGGTGACGGCCTCGGCGGCCGTGGAGGTCACAGTGAGGGAGGAGGTCATCAGAAGGGCGGACAGGAACGCGGTCAGCACGCGCATGGCTCACCTCGGGGTCTCGTCGGCGCCCTCGACGGTAGAGACCGCGGCCCGTCCGGCACATCGGCAGGAATACGTATCCGCTACCGGGGTTCGCGGGGCAGGCCCAGCACGCGCTCGCCGATGACGGTGCGCTGGATCTCGTTCGAGCCCGCGTAGATGGTGTCGGACCGGGAGAACAGGTAGAGCCGCTGCTCGTCGCTCAGGTCGTACGGCGGGCCGTCGGCGACCATGCCGGCCGCGCCGAGCACGTCCATGGCCAGCTCGCCGAGCTCGCGGTGCCACACGCCCCACACCAGCTTGGAGATGGACGACTCCGGGCCCGGCGCGCCCGCCGCGATGCCGGCCATCGTGCGGACGGCGTTGAGCCGCATGACCTCCAGCCCGATCCAGGAGCGGACGAGCCGGTCGCGCAGCAGGGGGTCGTCGACCGCGCCCGTCCTGCGGGCCAGCGCGATGATCGCCTCCAGTTCGCGGCGGAAGCCCACCTGCTGGCCGAGCGTGGCCACGCCGCGCTCGAAGCCGAGCGTCGCCATGGCGATCTTCCAGCCGTCGCCGGGCGCGCCCACGATGTTCGCGGCGTCCGTCACCGCGCCGTCGAAGAACACCTCGTTGAACTCGCTCGTCCCGGTCATCTGGACGATGGGCCGGATCTCCACCCCGTCCTGCCGCATGGGCACGAGCAGGTAGGACAGGCCGCGGTGACGCGCCGAGCCCGGCTCGGTGCGGCAGACCACGAAGCACCAGTCGGCCTCCATGGCCAGGGAAGTCCACACCTTCTGGCCGGTGACCCGCCAGCGATCGCCGTCCAGCTCTGCGCGGGTCTGCACGTTGGCCAGGTCGGAGCCGGCGTTCGGCTCGGAGTAGCCCTGGCACCACAGCTCCCGCGCGGCCACGATCGGGGGCAGGAAGCGGGCGCGCTGTTCGCCGGTGCCGAACGCGATGATCGTCGGGCCGAGCAGGTTCTCGCCGATGTGGCCGACCCGGGCGGGCGCGCCGGCCAGCGCGTACTCTTCGTGGAAGACGACCTGTTCCTCGACGCTCGCGCCCCGCCCGCCGTACTGCTCGGGCCAGCCCAGACAGGTCCAGCCGGCCTCGGCCATGTGCCGCTCCCAGGCCAGCCGCACGTCGAACGCCTCGTGCTCGCGGCCGGGCCCGCCCAGCCCCCGGGCGCCGGCGAACTCGCCCGACAGGTTGCCCTCCAGCCAGGCCCGCACCTCTGCCCTGAACGTCTCGCTCCTGTTCACACCTGACACTCTACCAAACAGTTGTTAGAATGACTGCTATGTTCATCACCGAGGAGCAGGAGGAGCTGCGGCGCACCGTCCGCGCCCTGCTCGAGCGCAATCCCCCGGCCCGCCCGGCGCCCGACGCGACGCCGGAGTACGACGAGACCGTCTGGCGGCTGCTCGCTGACCAGGTGGGGGCCTTCGGCCTGGCCGTCCCCGAGGAGCACGGCGGGGCGGGCTTCTCGTACGCAGAGACCCACGTGGTGTGCGAGGAGCTGGGCCGCGCGCTCGCCGCGGTGCCCTACCTCGGCTCGGCCGTCCTCGCCTCCGACGCGCTGCTGGCGTGCGGCGCGACCGCCGACCTGCCCGGCATCGCCGGCGGCGGCCGCGTCGCCGCGCTGGCCTGGGCCGAGAGCGGGACGTGGAACCCGGGGGCGATCCGCGCCCGCGTGGCGGACGGCCGGCTCACGGGCGTCAAGGAACATGTGCTCGATGGCGCACGCGCCGACCTGTTCATCGTGCCCGCCGCCACCCCCGAGGGCGGTCTCGGCGTGTACACGATCGAGCCCGGCGCCCCAGGCGTCCGGGTCGAGCCGTTGGTGACGCTGGACCGGACCCGGCCGCAGGCGCGCGTGGTCTTCGACGGCGCCCCGGCGCGGCTCCTCACCGCCGACGGGCCCCGCGTGCTGGAGCGCCTGCTCGCCGTTGCCGCGACCGCGCTGAGCGCCGAACAGCTCGGCGGGGCGTCGCGCTGCCTGGAGATCACGCTGGAGTACGTGAAGACCAGGGAGCAGTTCGGCCGCCCGATCGGCTCGTTCCAGGCGGTCAAGCACCGCCTGGCCGACCTGTACGTGCTGGTCGAGTCGGCCAGGTCGGTCAGCTACGACGCGGCCCGCGCGCTCGCCGAGGACGCCGCCGACCTGCCGGTGCGGGCCGCGGCGGCGCAGGCGTACTGCGCCGAGGCGTTCTCCACGGTTGCGGCCGAGACCATCCAGCTGCACGGCGGCATCGGCTTCACCTGGGAGCACGAGGCGCATCTGTACTTCAAGCGGGCCCACTCGGCGGCGAAGCTGTTCGGCGACGCCGCCTGGCACCGCGCCCGCCTCGCCCCCGCCGTACTCGGCGGCTGACCGGGCCGGCCGTCGTCAGAGGCGCTTGAGACAGCCGGCACGCGTAGCGGAATGGAGGGCAGCGCGGGGCGCGTCTTCGCGTCGCGACCGGGGCTCGACCGGGGGCTCGACCGGGGCTCGACCGGGGGCTCGGTCAGACCCGCTGGATGATCGCGCCGGTGGCCAGCGCGCCGCCTGCGCAGATGGCGACCATCGCCGTCTCGTGGTCGCGCCGCTCCAGTTCGCCGATCGCGGCGGCGATGAGGCGGATGCCGGTCGCCCCGACGGGATGACCGATCGCGATCGCGCCGCCGTTGACGTTGAGCCGGTCCTGATCGACGCCGTGGACCTGCGCGAACGACATGGGGACCGAGGCGAACGCCTCGTTGACCTCGAAAAGGTCGATGTCGGCGATCTTCATGCCGGTGCGGGCGAGCAGCTTCTCCGCCGCCCTGACCGGGCCGTCGAGCAGGAACTCGGGCTCCGCGCCGACCAGGCACTGGGCCACGATGCGGGCGCGCGGGCGCATCCCGAGCTCACGGGCCCGCTCCTCGTCCATCAGCACGGCCGCGCTCGCGCCGTCGGAGATCTGAGAGGCGGTGCCCGCGGTGTGCAGGCCGCCCTCCAGGATCGGCTTGAGACCGGCCAGTGCCTCCGTGCTGGTCTCGCGCAACCCCTGGTCCCTCGTGACGGTCGCGGGCCCGTCACCGCCGGGAGGGTCGGCGGGCAGGGTCACCGGGATGATCTGCCCGTCGAACCTGCCCTCCGCCCACGCCCGCGCGGCCCGCTCCTGGGAGCGGAGCCCGAAGGCGTCGAGTCCCTCGCGGGTGAAGCCCCGGCGGCGGGCGATCCGGTCGGCGGCCACGTACTGGGCGGGCATGTCGCGGTCCCAGGAGTCGGGCCGGGGCCGGCCGGCGCCCTCGCCGACGTTGGCCATCAGCGGCACCCGGGACATGACCTCGATGCCGCAGGCCATGCCGACGTCGATCACGCCCGCCGCGATCTGCGCGGCGATCAGGTGCACCGCCTGCTGCGCCGACCCGCACTGGCTGTCGATGGTGGTGGCCCCGGTCTCCTCCGGCAGGCCCGCGTGCAGCCAGGCCGTACGGGTGACGCTGCCGGACTGCTCCCCTGCCTGGGTGACGCAGCCGCCGACGACCTGCTCGACCAGGTGCGGGTCGAGGCCGAGGCGCTCCAGCGCCCCGCGCTGCGCCACGCCGAGCAACTCGGCGGCGTGCAGCCCGGAGAGCCATCCGCCCCGGCGCCCGAACGGCGTACGCGCGGCGTCGACGATGACCGGAGTTCCCATGCGCTCTCCCGTTCGCGGGTCGGAATCTGGGTTGATCGGGGTCTGGGGCTCATGGTGTCCCTCCCCCCGCCGTCTCGGCCAAGCGCGATCCCGGTCAGCGGAACCGGCGGCGCACCCTGGGCAGGTCACGGCCGATTACCCGACATGCCACACAAAACTTCATATGTCACATAAGCCCAGGCGCTTTGCCGATATTTTGCGAAGTTTCGTCCGAAAAGCCCGAATAGTCATGGCACGCTGATTCGCATGTTCGCTCGGAAGCTTTCTCTTGGTGTCTCCATGGCGGCCTTTGCCCTGGTCACGGGGGTGGCGTCGCCGGTTCTCGCGTCTCCCGCCCTGGCGGCTCCCGGCCTGGCGCAGCACCTTTCCGCGCACGCGTACGCGGCGCCGCACGTGCACGGGCGGGCCGTCTATCTGTGGGACGCCACGACCGGGCAGGACCTGCTGGACAAGCAGGCCGGTGAGCGTCTGCCGGTCGCCAGCCTGACCAAGATGATGACCGCCTACATCGTCCTGCGGGATGCGAACCTCGACGACCAGGTCACGATCAAGCGGCAGGACCTCGAGTACGCCTGGGACAACGACGGCTCGACGGCCGACCTGGAGGCCGGCGACACCCTGCCGGTCCGCGAACTGCTGTACGCCCTGCTGCTCCCCTCGGGCGCGGACGCGGCGCACGCCCTGGCCCGCGTGTACGGCCCCGGCGTGCCCGGTTTCGTGGACAAGATGAACGCCGCCGCACGCGAACTCGGCCTGAACGACACCCTGTACGTCAACGCCGACGGACTCCCGACGTCCCACGGCGACGGTTACTCCACGGCACGCGACCAGGCCAGGCTCGCGGAGATCGCGCTGCGGAACCCGGTCTTCAAGAAGGTCACCTCGACCAGCCGGCACTCGACCGAGGACGGCCGGTACGACTGGTACAACACCAACCACATGCTCGGCCTGCCGGGCGCGATCGGTGTGAAGACCGGCTCCACGAACGCCGCCGGGTTCTGCCTGGCGTTCGCGGCCGACCGGGACGGCCACCGGCTGATCGGGATCATCCTCGGCGAGGACGTCGCCAACCGCCGCTGGGACACCGCCGAGACGCTGCTCGACTGGGCGACCGACTCCGGCCGCTGAGCCTGCGTACAACCCGGCATACGGCTCGGCATACGGCTCTGCATACGGCGAGGCGGGCCCGCGCAATACCCCCGCGGGCCAGAAAACAGAGCCTTCCCGGATCGGTCAAACCCCGTTAGGTTCCCGATCAGTGTCCATCGGGGGGCCTGACTGCTGGACCGTTCGGACCGTCATTGGACCCGAAGGAGAGCCCAATGCGTGCCTCGCTCGGCATGCGGGCCGCCGTCGCCACCGCGGCGTCCGCCCTCGTACTTCCCCTCCTGCCGGCCGCGCCGGCGAACGCCGACCCCGACCCCGCCCACATCGCGCAGACGGTGGTCGCGTCGGCGGTGAAGAAGCACCTGAGTAAGCTGCAGGACATCGCGAACGCCAACGGCGGCACCCGCGCCGCCGGCACTCCCGGTTTCGCGGCCTCCCGCGACTACGTCGCCGGGGTGCTGAAGAAGGCCGGCTACACGGTGACCCTGCAGGAGTTCGACTTCCCGTTCTTCAAGGAGAACTCCGTCGCGGTCCTGCAGCGGACCGCGCCCTCCCCCAAGACGTACGCGCCCACCCCGCCGGACGGCAGCAGCGTCGGCGACTTCGCCACGATGACCTACTCCGGGTCGGGAGACGTCACCGCGGCCGTCCAGAACGTCGACCTCGTGCTGCCTCCCGGCCCCACGCCCAACACGTCGACCTCCGGCTGCGAGGCCGCCGACTTCGCCGGCTTCCCGGCGGGCGCCGTCGCGCTGGTGCAGCGCGGCACCTGCACCTTCCAGGTGAAGGCCGAGAACGCGCAGGCCGCGGGCGCGTCCGCGGTGATCATCATGAACGAGGGCCAGCCCGGGCGCACCGATACCCTTCAGGGCACGCTGGGCGAGCCCACCGTGCACATCCCCGCCGTGGGCGTGAGCTTCGCGGTCGGCCAGGAACTGTCGGCCGCCGGAACCACAGTGCACGTGAAGACCGACACCACCAGCGAGATCCGTAAGACCCACAACGTCGTCGCCGACTCGCGGTGGGGCGACCCGAACAAGGTGGTGCAGCTCGGCGCGCACCTGGACAGCGTGCTGGCGGGGCCCGGCATCAACGACAACGGCTCCGGCAGCGCCGCGATCCTGGAGGTCGCCACCGCGTTCGGCAAGATCCCGACCAGGAACAAGCTGCGTTTCTCCTTCTGGAGCGCGGAGGAGCTGGGCCTGCTCGGCTCCGAGCACTACGTCGCGAGCCTGTCCCCGGCCGACCTGGCGAAGATCAAGCTGTACCTGAACTTCGACATGGTCGCCTCCCCGAACTACGCCCTGAAGATCTATGACGGTGACGACTCCGACGCCACCGGCGCCGGTCCCGGTCCCGATGGCTCCGGCGAGATCGAGAGGCTCTTCGAGAAGTACTTCGACACGCTCCGTCAGGGCCACAACGGCACCGACTTCGACGGACGGTCGGACTACGGGCCGTTCATCGACGCCGGGATCCCGTCCGGCGGGACGTTCACCGGCGCCGAGGGCGTCAAGACACCCGAGGAGCAGGCGATGTTCGGCGGCACCGCCGGCCAGGCGTACGACTCCTGCTATCACCAGGCCTGCGACACCATCGCCAACATCGACGACAAGGCCCTCGCGCTGAACACCGGCGCGATCGCCACCGCCGCGGCCGTCTACGCCTTCAGCCGGAACCTGCCCGGTCCGGACAACCGCACCGCCGCGGCCGCCGCGCGCACCACCGCGGTCGCCGCCGGGTCCGCCGCGACCCACGTGGGCGAGGCGCACGGCGTGCCCGCCCAGTGATCCCCGCCCAGTGATCCCCGCACAGTGATCCCCGCACAGTGATCCCCGCGCTGATCCGAACGCGGTAGCCGCACGCGGGCCCCGCCGGACGTCGTCCGGCGGGGCCCGTTTCACGGGGTCGTCAGCCCGTGAAGTTGACGTCGCTGCAGAAGAAGAACGTCTGGTCCATGTGCGAGGCCTGCCAGATCGTGTAGACCACGGCCCGGCCGCTGCGGCCAGACGTGCTGAGGTTGACCGAGTAGTACTGGCCGGGGGCGTATTTGCCGGTCTTGGTGAGCAACTGCAGGTCGTTCCAGCCGACCGCCTGCCGGGTCGGGTCGAAGCCCGGCTTGGTGACGTAGACGAGCAGGTAGTCGGCGCCGTGGCCGGCCTGGTCCCACAGCTTGATCGTGAAGTTGTTGCGGACGTCGGTCGCCTTCCACGCGCCGGGGACGTCCATGGCGCTGTAGCGGCCGTTCTCCGCGTGGCCGCCGCTGCACAGCTGGCCGTCGGGGATCGCGGCCTGGAAGTTGCCGCCGAGGTTCATGCGGTAGAGGCCGTTCCAGTTCCACATGGCGGTGGTGTCGGCCTGCCACGCCTGCCAGCACATCGGGTCCTGCTGGGCCATCGCCGGGTTCTGGAAGTCACTCCCCCAGCGCTGCCAGCAGCCGTAGTTGCGGGAGGCCGGGTCCACGATCGAGCCGTGGGCGGAGGCGGCGCCCGCCCAGGTGACCAGGCAGGCGACCGACGCGGTCAGCAGGGCCGTGATACGCAGGGCCCAGCGGCGGATCCGGGGATGTGAATGCGCGTGCACTGTTGGGTCTCCATCTTCCGGTGGGGGGATTCCGGGCCAGATGGGGAGCGCTCCCAGACTTCGTCAGTGACGATAGTTGACCGATCTTTGTTCGGCTACCCGACCAACGATGGTCATGAGGCGGAAATTCCTCACCTGCGGATTCCTCCTCCGGAGGACTGGATCACCGTGCACGTTTCATTCACCCGCGGTCGCGAGGGGCCTGCGGCCCCTGCTCCGACTTCGCCAGGAACGGCGAGCGGCCGAGGATGACGATGCCCACCACGAGCGCCACCAGGCCGCCGACCTCCCCCGCGAGAGCCGGGGGATCGACACGCAGGCGCTCATTGAAGATCACGACTCCCAGGACGATGCCGACGATCGGCTCGGTCGCGGTGGTGGCGGGCAGCGAGATCCGCAGCGGCGCGGCGTCGAAAGCGCTCTGGTTGAGCAGGATGCCGGTCGCCGCGATCACGGGCAGCAGGTAGGGCTCCCACGAGGTGAACAGCGCCGCCGGTCCATGCGCCAGAGTCAGCAGGGACCCGCGGGTCAGCGCGTCCTGCAGGCCGTACAACGCCCCCGCGGCCGCGGCGAGCAGCATCGCCTTGGTCTGCAGGGGCGCCCGCAGCGCCACGGCGACCATGCCCGCGGCCACTCCCGCCACGACCAGCACGGCGATCCACACCACGGAGCCCGACGCCGGCATCCCGCCGCCCTGGGGACGGCCCGCCACGAGGAAGGCGGCCACACCGCCGCTGACCAGCACCGCGCCCAGCCACTCCCCCGGGCCCAGGCGCTCCTGATAGAACAGGGCCGCCGCGGCGAGGGCGAAGATCAGGTTGGTCGCCAGAAGCGGCTCCACGGAGGCCACGTCGGCACGTCTCAGGGCCAGCGCCCCGAGGACCTGCCCGCCGACCATGGCGGCGATCCCGGCCAGCCACACCGGCTTGCGTGCCAGGTCGAACAGCAGGCGCACGTGCAGCATCTCGCCCAGCGGTTCGGTGTACGCGACGTGCTGCTGCGCGACCCAGCCCAGGCCGAGGAGGGCCGCGGCCGCGAGACCGAGAACCACCGTGACGATCACGGCGGCACCCCGCCCCCCGGAGCCCTCGGCATCATGATCGGTCACTCCCCTCGGCGGCCGGGTCTCCCATGTATCCGCCCATCCCCCGCGACGGCGGCCTCATGTCCGGTGGTATGGTTTTGGGCAATCGTCCAAGTCGGCCGCCCAAGGCAAACGCCCAAGTCGGTCGTACGAGAACTGAACGGAGCACGAGAGAGATGGCGGAGGCGTCCGCGGACCGGGGCAGGACCACGCGGCAACGGCTGCTCGGCGCGGCGGCGGCCCTGATCGCCGAGGTCGGCTGGGGCGGCGTCAGCACGCGGATGGTGGCCGAGCGGGCCGGGGTCGCCCCCGGAGTCGTCCACTACCACTTCGCGTCGCTGCCCGATCTGCTGATCGCGGCTTCGACCGGGATCGCGCGCGCGATGCTGGATGAGCTGACCGGACGGCTGGCCGAGCAGCCCGATCCCGAGACCGGCGTCGAGTGGCTGCTGGGCGAGCTGTCCCGCTACACGGGAACCGACCCCGCCTCCCTGCTGATCGTCGAGATGTACCTGGCGGCCGCCCGGCTGCCCGATCTCCGCGACCGGCTGCACGAGATCGTCGCCGACTCCCGCGCCCGCGTCGCCGCCTGGCTGCGCGAACGCGGCCACTACGCCGGCCGCCCCGGTGACGCCGAGGCGGCCGCCGCGGTCCTCGTCGCGGCGGTGGACGGCCTGGTGCTGCACCGCGGGCTCGACCCCGACCTCGACCTCACCGCTCTGGCCGGGCCGCTGCGGGCGATGGTGCGTACGGACGGACACGAAGAAGGTGGAGGAACATGAGAGCGATCGTCTGCGGTGCCGGGATAGCCGGAACGGCCCTGGCGTGGCACCTGGAACGCGCCGGCTGGGACGTCGAACTGGTCGAGCGCGCCCCGGCGTTCCGCGAGGGCGGATACATGATCGACTTCTACGGCCCCGGGCTGGAGGCGGCCGGGCGGATGGGGCTGCGCCCCCGGCTGGAGGAGGTCCGTCACCCCGTCGACGAGATCGGCTACGTCGACGGCTCCGGACGGCAGACCAGCCGTCTCGCCGTCAAGGCGGGATTCGCCGAGGTGGTCAGCCTGCTGCGGGGCGACCTCGCCCACGTGCTCGCCGAGCAGGTCCGCGCGCCGGTCCGGTACGGCACGACGGTCGCGGCCGTCAGGCAGGACGCCGGGGGCGTCGAGGTGGAACTGACCGACGGCACCCGGCACGAGGCCGACCTGCTGGTCGGCGCCGACGGCGTGCACTCACGGGTCAGGGAGCTGGTCTTCGGTCCCGAGGAGCGCTTCCTCCGCTATCTCGGCCACCACGTGGCCGCGTACGTGGTCGAGGATGAGGATCTCAGCCGGCGGGTCGGCCCGCGCTACCGGATGCTGACCGTGCCGCATCTGATGGCCGGGGCCTACGCGGTGGGCGGCAACCGGCTCGCCCTGCTGTTCCTGCGTCACGAGCCCGACCCCGCCGTTCCCGCCGACCCGGCCGCCTCGCTGCGCCGGCACTTCGAGCACCTCGGCTGGATCCTGCCCGAGGTGCTCCCCAGGTGCCCGGAGCCGCCGGAGCTGTACTACGACCAGGTGACACAGGTCGAGGCCCCCCAGTGGAGCAGCGGCCGCGTGGTCCTGCTCGGCGACGCCTGCCAGGCGGTCTCCCTGTTCGCCGGGCACGGCGCGTCCCTCGCGGTGGCCGCGGCGTGGGTGCTCGCCGGCGAGCTTCGCGCGGCCTCCTCAGGCGACCTGTCCCCCGCGCTCGACCGGTACGCCGCACGCATGCGGCCGGTCGCCACCGACGTCCAGGCGTTCGGCCGCCGCTTCCTCCCCTGGATGGCGCCGTCCAGCCGCCTGCGCATCACGGCCCGCGACTGGCTGCTGCGGCTGGCCTCCCTCCCCGGAGCCGACCGGCTTTTCATGAACTCCTTCAGCCCCGGCGGTCACCGCCTCATCACCTGACCCGGAGGTCCTCCCGGCCCGGCGGGTGACGGTCGTAGGCTCGGACCGTGGCGACCAGAGCATTCGACGCGGTGCTGTGCGACTTCGACGGCGTCCTGAAATTCCAGGATCTTGAGCAGCAGGCGGAGATCGAGCGGACGTACGGGGTGGAACCGGGGACCGTGGCCCGGGTGACCGGCGAGTCGGCGCTGGTGGTGCCGGCCCTGACCGGGCTGGTGACCCGCGAGGAGTGGCTGGCCTCGGCCGTTCCCGTCCTCGCCGGGCTGGTGGGCTCGGCCGCGCGGGCGAGCGCGCTGACCGCCGACTGGCTGGCCGCCCGCACCTGGGCGGACGAGGAGGTGCTCGCGCTGCTCACGCGGGCGCGGGCCCGCGTCCCCGTCGTGCTCGTCAGCAACGCCACCTCGGAACTGGCCGCCCACCTGCGCGAGCTGGAGCTGCACGACGCCTTCGACCACGTCGTGAGCAGTTACGACGTGGGGGTGGCCAAGCCCGATCCGCGGATCTTCGAGATCGCCGCCCGGCACGCGGGCGTGCCGCCGGGGCGGTGCCTGTTCGTCGACGACCGGGCCGAGAACGTCGACGCGGCAAAAGTGCTCGGCATGACCGGGGTCGTCTTCCGCGCCCCGGCGGACCTGGAGACGGCGCTGTTCCCGCTGTTCGAGGAGGCTTTCTGATGGCGGTGCGGCGAGTGCTTGCCTTCGTGGACCGGCCGCGCGAGCGGTTCGAGGATGCCGCGGCGTTCTGGACCGCCATCACCGGCACGCGTCTGTCTCCCCGCCGAGGCGACGACGGGGAGTTCGCCACGCTGCTGCCCGAGTCCGGCGACGCCTGCGTGAAGCTCCAGGCGGTGGGCGGCGAAGGCGGCGCCCATCTCGATCTCGAGGTGGACGACGTC
This sequence comes from Microbispora sp. H10830, assembly GCF_014161375.1. Taxonomy (NCBI): domain Bacteria; kingdom Bacillati; phylum Actinomycetota; class Actinomycetes; order Streptosporangiales; family Streptosporangiaceae; genus Microbispora; species Microbispora sp. H10830. Next base: position 62,353 of record NZ_JABBWX010000021.1, on the reverse strand, counting down.
CGGGCCGCCGTCGCCGGGGCCGAGGCGCTCGGCGCCGCCGTCGCGGCCGACCACGGCGACTGGGCCGTGCTGCACTCCCCCGAGGGCAGGGCGTTCTGCCTCGTCGCGTGGGAAGGTGCGGCGCGGCGGCCGCCCGTGTTCGCCGGCACCCGCCTCGACCAGGTCAGCCTCGACATCGCGCCCGACGCGTACGAGGAGGAGACGGCGTTCTGGGCGGCGCTGACCGGGTGGCCCCCGCGCCGGGGATCGGTGCCCGAGTTCACGGCGCTGACGATGCCGGGGACGCCGGTGCGGATTCTCCTGCAGCGGCTCGGCGAGGGGCCCGGCCGGTCGGCCCACGTCGACCTGGCCTGTGCCGATCCCGAAGCCGCTCGCGCACTGCACGAGCGGCACGGCGCGGAGGTCGTGACGCGGGGGCGGCACTGGATCGTCATGCGCGACCCGGCCGGCGGCGTCTACTGCCTCACCGAGCGGGATCCGGAGACCGGCACCCTGCTCTCCTGAGTGATCAGGCGGCAGTTATCAGGCTGCGGGGCGCAGGTGCCGCAGCGCGGTGGCGAGCCGGGCCAGTTCGGCCACCATCGTGTCCGCCGCCGTGTTCATCACGTCGTTGGGCTGCAGCCGGCCCTCCTCGTCGAGGAGCTGGGCGACGAAGGGGATGGAGACCGCCTCGAACACCGGCACCATCTTCAGCGTGGTGACGACCTGCTTGAGCATCTGCACCGCCCGCGTGCCCGCCGCGACGCCGCCGTAGCTGACGAACCCGACCGGCTTGTACTGCCACTCCTGGTGCAGGTAGTCGATGGCGTTCTTCAGCACGGCGTTGAAGCCGTAGTTGTACTCCGGCGTGACGAACACGAACGCGTCGCCGCGCTCGATGGTGGCGCTCCACTCCTTGGTGTGCTGGTGGACGTACTGCCGGAGCCGGGGGTGGTTGGGCTCGTCCATGAACGGCAGGTTCACCTCGGCCAGGTCGACGAGCTCGACCTCGAAGGCGTCCTGGGCCACCGCGCGCTCGTGGAACCACTCCGCGACCGGTAGCCCCGCGCGGCCCGGGCGGGTGCTCGCGATGACGATCTGCAGAACGGGCTTTGCCACAATTCCCCCAAAACAGTCATAAGCGGAAATAACCCGCTCAACAGTACGCCGTGATCGAGACGGCGACCGACTCGGCATGCCCCTTCACAACCCGCCGCGTATCGGGTGCCGGCGATGCCGGTCACGCGGTGTCGGTCACGCGGTGTCGGCCTCCGACAACGCCTCGGATGTCATGGTCCGCAGGAACGGAATGATGATCAGCAGGGCGGCCACGGCGAAGACCGTGAAGGCCGTCCGCATGCCGAACCACTCGGCGAGGAGGCCCACCAGCCCGGCCCCCAGCGGCATGGCGCCCCAGCTGAAGAGCCTGGCCGCGGCGTGGTACCGGCCGAGCATGGAGCTGTCGACGAGGCGCTGGCTGATGGTGCGCGCGTTCACCGACCACAGGATGCCGCCCATGCCGCCGAGGAAGGCGCCGGTGGCCACCACCCACAGGTTCGTGGAGAAGACCGGGGCGGCCACCATGGCCACGGTGCCGACGAGGTCGGCGAACATCGACCAGCGGCGGCCGAGCAGCCGGTTGACGCCGGTGACCGTGAGCGCTCCGACCAGGCCGCCCACGCCGAGCGCGCTGACCAGGATGCCGTACTCCCGGGCGTCGAGGTGCATGAGCGAGGTGGCGACCAGGGGCATGAGGGCGAGCCATGCCCCCCAGCACGCACAAAGAACGGTCAGCGCGAGCGCCATCAGCCGCAGCACGCGCTGCCGCCACAGGAAACGGATGCCTTCCGCGATGCGCTGGTTGACCGAGCCGGTCGGCCGCGCGTCGTCCTGGCGCGGCCGGAAACGGCCGACGAGGAGGACCAGGATCAGCGTGCCGATCAGATAGCCGGCGCCGGTCCAGCCCAGCGCCACACCGGTGCCGGCGGTGACCAGGAGCCCGCCCACGAAGGGCCCGCAGAACTCGTTGCACACGGTTTCCGCGCCTGCCAGCCAGGCGTTCGCCCGCTCCTGCGCGGCCGGGACGACCGCGGAGGGGACGAGCGTCGCGGCGGAGGTGAGGGCGACGACCTCGGCGACGCCCAGGACGAGACCCGCGATGTAGAGGGCGGGGAGGGTCACCGCGTCGCGCAGGGCGAGGGTCAGGAGGACGGCGACGACGAGGATCCGGGCGCCGTCGGCCAGCCACAGCAGGCGGCGGCGGTCGAAGCGGTCCACCAGTACGCCCACGTGCAGTGCGATCAGCAGCCACGGGAGGGTGAGGGTGAGGCCGACCCCCGCCACCTGTGCGGGCGAATCGGTGAGCGGGATCGCCGCCAGCGGCAGGACGACCTTGGTGACGCCGTCGGCCAGGTTCGTGATGGCGGTGAAGGCCACCAGGACCGCGGTGTTGCGAGTGCTGCGGTCAGGTGTGGCGGCCCGTGTCGTCCGCCGCACCGGCTCCCTTTGCGGTACCCGCGCGTCGAGCACGTCATCCATATCGGCAACCCCCTAAAGACGTTTGGTGGTTACTATGCCATGGCGTCTCCCCGTCGTACAGTTAGGATCACTTCGTCCAGGACTTCTGCTCGCCGCCGGGTCAGGGCCGAGCCCGAGCAGGCATTACGACTGTGGCCGGCTCTCGTCGTCTCTCGTCGGTTCCGACGTCCTTACGGAACAGCGACCGGAACAGTGAGCGTCTAGGGCCCGGCCCCGAGACAGAGAACCCCGCTTCCCAGCAGAGGGGAGCGGGGTTCGAGCATGTCAGGGGCTATTTGGCCAAGTGCCTGCTGATGACCAGGCGCTGGATCTGGTTGGTGCCCTCGAAGATCTGCATGATCTTGGCCTCGCGCATGTAGCGCTCGACGCGGAACTCGCGCGTGTAGCCGTATCCGCCGAAGACCTGGACCGCGTCGGTGGTGACCCGCATCGCGGTGTCGGTCGCGACGAGTTTGGCGACGCTGGCCTGCCTGCTGTACGGCAGGCCGGCGTCGCGGCGGCGGGCCGCGTCGAGATACGTCGCCCTGGCGCAGTCCACGCCCGCGGCCATGTCGGCGAGCAGGAAGCCGAGCCCCTGATGGTCGATGATCCTCTTGCCGAACGCCTCGCGCTCCTTGGCGTACGCGACGGCCTCGTCGAGCGCGGCCTGGGCGAGGCCGACGGCGCAGGCGGCGATGCCCAGCCTGCCGGAGTCGAGTGCGCCGAAGGCGATGGGCAGGCCCTGGCCCTCCGCGCCGATGAGCCGCTCGGCGTCGATCAGCACGCCGTCCCAGTGGGCGGTCGTGGTGGGGACGGCGTGCAGGCCCATCTTCTCCTCGGGGCGGCCGAAGGTCAGGCCCTCGGCGGCGCCAGGGGCGAGGAAGCAGGAGATGCCGCGCGAGCCGGAGTCCGTGCGGGCGAACAGCGCGTAGAAGTCCGCCCGGCCGCCGTGGGTGATCCACGCCTTGGTGCCGGTGATCCGGTAGCCGCCCTCGGTCTTCTCGGCCTTGCAGGCCAGAGCCGCGGCGTCCGACCCGGCCTGGGGCTCCGACAGGCTGTAGCCGCCGATCAGCCGCCCGGCGAGCATGTCCGGCAGCCAGCGCTCCCGCTGCTCCGGCGTGCCGTACACCGCCAGGGGCAGACAGGACAGCGTGTGCACGCTGACCGCGACCGCGACCGCGGCCCACCGCGCGGCCAGCTCCTCGATCACCTGGAGATACACCTCGTACGGCTGCCCGCCTCCGCCGTACTCCTCCGGGTAGGGCAGGCCGAGGAGCCCGGCGGCGCCGAGCGTGGCGAACAGCCCCTCGGGGTAGGTCTCCGCGCGCTCGTGCTCGTCGACGCGGCGGGCGAGTTCCTTGTCGGCGATCTCACGGGTCAGCTCGATGAGGTCCCGGGCGTCCGGGCCGGGCAGCAGACGGTCGACGGTCACGATGACTCCTGGAGGGCGGGCTCGTTCAGCTCGGCGAGCAGGGTGGCGGCGCGGTCGCGGAACTCCGCGACACGGGCGAGCTTGATGTCCTCGTACCCCCGGATCAGGTCCGGCAGGGCGGCGATCTCGGCGACGACCGCGGCGGTCGCCGGGGTGAGCCGGTCGAGCGCGCGCGTCACCAGCTCGCGGTACTCCACGACCAGCGTACGCTCCACCCTGCGGACGGCGGCGTGCCCGAACACGTCGAACGCGGTGCCGCGCAGCACGCGGGCGGCCCGCAGCCCGCGGAACACGACGCCGGCGGACCGGCGCAGCCTGATCTTGCGCTTGAGGCCCATCGCCCGCAGCAGCGGCGGGTGCAGCAGCACCGACACGGCGGCGCCGGGGCCGAACTCCCGCTCGCGCCGGGCCCGCTCCACCGGGTCGAGGTGCAGCCGGGCGACCTCGTACTCGTCCTTGTACGCCATCAGCTTGTGCAGCCCCCGGGCGTACGCGAGCCCGATGCGCGCCCCGGCTTCCTCCCCCGCCCGCTCGGCGGCCAGCTCGGCCACCCGGCGCGCCTCCCGCGCGTACGAGCGGGCGTAGGCCGCGTTCTGGTAGCCGGTCAGATCGGCGACGCGTACGGCGAGCGTCTCCTCGATCGCCCCGGTTCCCGCCGCCTCGTGCAGGGCGGCGGCGTCGATCGGGACGGCGGGCACGGCCGGAGGGATCGCGGCCCGGAACACGGCCTCGCGGTCCAGCGCGGCGGCGCGCCCCCAGCGGAAGGCCGCCAGGTTCTGCTCCACGGCAGCCCGGTTGAGGCGGATGGCCCGCTCGATCGCCTCCGCCGAGATCGGGATGCAGCCGTGCTGGTAGGCCGCGCCGACGAGCACGAGGTTGGCGGGCATGTGGTCGCCGAACAACGCCTCGGACAGTGCGCCGGCGTCCAGGTGCAGGCCCGCGTCGGGCACGGTGGCCGAAGCGATGCGGGCGATCGCGTCCTCGGCCCCGGAGAGGGCGGCGCGGCCGGTGACCATGGCGGCCGTCGGCACGATCGCGGTGTTCACGACGGCGACCGTACGTTCCGGCGAAGCGACACCGAGAGTGCCGTCGGCGGCGGCGCCGAGCACGTCGAAGCCGACGAGGACGTCGGCGGTGCCGCGGGCGGCGCGGACCGAGCCGGTGATCGGGTCGGGAGAGATCCGCACGTCGCTGACGACGGGGCCGCCCTTCTGCGCCAGCCCGGTCTGGTCCAGGCCGGCGGCGTGCAGGCCGTCGAGGTGTGCGGCCATCTGCAGGATCTGTGAGACGGTCACCACCCCCGTGCCGCCGATGCCGGGCATCCGCAGCAGCACCGAGCGCTCCGGGAAGCGCGGCACCGGCTCGGTCAGCGTCACCGGCGGCTCGGGCACCGGCCGCGCGGTCTCAGCTTGGGTCTCGGCGCGAGGCTCGACGAGCAGGAACGACGGGCAGTCGCCCTTGAGGCAGCTCAGGTCGGAGTTGCACGACGCCTGGTGGATGCGGGTCTTGCGGCCGAACTCGGTCTCCACCGGCTGCACGGACAGGCAGGTGGAGGTGTCCCCGCAGTCGCCGCAGCCCTCGCACACGCGCTCGTTGACCACCACTCTGGCCTGCGCCGCGGGCAGCTTGCCGCGCTTGCGCAGCCGTCGCTCCTCGGCCGCGCAGCGGTCGTCGTGGATCAGCACGGTCACCCCGTCGACCGCGGCGAGTTCCTTCTCCACGGCCGGGAGGTCGTCGCGGTGCCGCACGGATGCGATCGGCGCCAGCCGGACACCTCGGTAGGTCTCCGGCTCCGGCGTGGTCACCACCACCCGGCGCACCCCCTCGGCCGCCAGCCACCGCGTCAGCGCCGGGACGTCGAGGCGGCCCTCGGCGCGCTGCCCGCCGGTCATCGCGACCGCGTCGTTGTAGAGCAGCTTGTACGTCATCGAGACGCCGGCCGCGACGGCGGCGCGTACGGCCAGCGAGCCGGAGTGGTGGAAGGTGCCGTCGCCGAGGTTCTGGGTGAAGTGACGGTCGGAGGTGAAGGGGGCCAGGCCGAACCACTGGGCGCCTTCGCCCCCCCATCTGCGTCATGCCGACCTGCCTGCCGCGCCCGTTGCCGTCCAAGGCGATCATGGCATGGCAGCCGATGCCCGCGCCCACCAACGTGTCGTCGGAGGCACGCGTGGATGCGTTGTGCGGGCAGCCCGAGCAGAAGTACGGCGTGCGGGCGGCGACCAGCGGGAGCGTACGGCGCTTGGCCCGAGTGGCGGACGGGGCGGGCGACAGGATGGCCGCCTGCCGGGGAAGGCGGTCCCCGCCGAGACATGTGGCGAGCGCCGAGGCCACGTCCTCCGCGCCGAGCGTGCCGCGCGACGTCAGCAGTTCCCGGCCGATGACGTCCGGGCGCTGCCCGGTGTCGTACAGCGCCTGCTTGAGGTGTCCCTCCAGGAACGGCACCTTGTCCTCGACCACGAGCACCCGGCCGAGCCCGGCGGTCATCGCGGCGAGGTCGTCGTACGCGAGCGGGAACGGCATGGCGAGCCGGATGAGCCGCAGGCCGAGGTGGTCCATGGCGGCCTCGTCCAGGCCGAGGTCGGCCAGGGCGCGCAGGACCACGGCGTAGGAGGTGCCGGACGCGAGCACGCCCGTCGTGGCCCGCGGCGCGTCGTGGGTCACCCGGTTGAGGCCGTGCGCGCGGGCGTACTCGCGGGCCAGGCCGAGCCTGCGGGTGAGCATGTCGTGCTCGGCCTCGAGCGAGGCCGGGCCGACCAGGGTGGGCGGCGCCCCGCGGTCGGCGCGGTCCGGCACCGGGACTCCGGACCGGACGTTCTCGTGCAGCGGTCCGAGGTCGACGGTGGCGGTGGCGTCGGCGACGTCGGCGACGATCTTCAGACCCGCCCACAGGCCGGTGGCCCGCGACAGCGCCACCGCGTGCAGCCCGAGCTCGACGACCTCCGCCACGGAGCCGGGGGCGAGCAGCGGCATCGACAGGCTCTGGCACATCGGCTCGCAGGAGCTGGGCACGGTCGACGACTTGCTGCCGGGGTCGTCGCCGATCCAGGCCACCGCCCCGCCGAGCGGCGCGGTGCCGGCGAGGTTGCCGTGCCGGATCGCGTCGGCGGCCCGGTCGAGGCCCGGGTTCTTCCCATACCAGAACCCGGTCACCCCCTCGTGCCTGCGGCCCGGCACCTGGGCGAGAAGCTGGGTGCCCGCGACCGCCGTGGCCGCGAGCTCCTCGTTGAGGCCTGGCCGGGCCACCACGCCCGCCTCCTCGAGGAACCGCGCGGCTCTGGCCATCTCCAGGTCGACGCCGCCCAGCGGCGAGCCGGGATATCCGGAGACGAAGACCCGCGTGTCCAGGCCGCGCGCGGCGTCGAGGCGGCGCTGCTCCAGGGTCAGCCGCACGAGGGCCTGGACGCCCGAGATCAGCACGGTGCCGTGCTCGGCCGCGTACTTGTCGTCGAGCGAGACGGGAGACGTGGACACGGGCGGAGACACGGTGCGAACCTCCTGAGGTCTGGAAGTGACCCACAGCACACCAACGCCCGGGGGGTACGCGCAAGCATCGCGCGAGAAACGGCCGGCAAGACGCAAAAAGATGGAGAAGTCCGCCTTGGGCGCTACTGTTCTTTGCGCCGTGCCGTCTGGAGAGGCCGGTTGAAGAGGGAGCACGCCATGGCGGAGATCGACGACATCGACCACGGGCTGCTGCGCCTGCTGCGGGAGGACGGGCGCAGGACCTTCTCCGAGATGGCCGCCGAGATCGGCCTGTCGGTGGCCGCCGTCAAGCGGCGGGTCGACCGCCTGCGCGAGATCGGCGTCATCACGGGCTTCACCGTGCGGATCGACTACGCCAAGCTCGGCTGGAGCATCGAGGCGTTCACCGAACTGCGCTATCCCGGCACGACCCCGGTCGCCAAAATCGTCCGTACCGCCACGGACGTGCCGGAAGTGCAGGAGGTGTTCACCATCGCCGGCGACCCGGACGCGCTCATCCACGTCCGCGTCCGCGACCTCGGGCACCTCCAGCAGGTCATCGACCGGCTGCGCCGCGCCGGCGACGTCACCGGCACCAAGACCCTGCTCGTGCTCGGCTCATGGACCCGCGACGTCGGGCCGGTCGACGACCTCAGTCGTCGTCCTCCCGCCCGTTGAGGCCGGTGGCGTTCACGAAGTCCACCAGCGGGCCGTCGGCGAGCCTGCCGGTCTGGTGCGCCCGTTGCAGCTTGATGAGCAGGTCGCGAATGCGCCGCGCGGCCTTGTCGCCCTCGCCCCGGCCCCTGAACAGGTCCCTGGCCGTCTTCCTGATCGCTTCGTGGGCGTCGCGGGCCAGCTTCGGCTCGATGCCGCCCCGGCTCTCCTGCTCCTGCACGGCGTGGTCGAAGGCGGCCAGCCACTCCTGGTAGCTCCGGTAGACGCGGCGCGCGGACGGCGTGGGAGACGGCTTCGGGGACGGCCCGAAGGACGGTGTCCTGGTCGGCCGGGGCGTCGGACTGGTCGAGACCTTCCTCGCCGGGGCGGGTGACGGAGCGGCGTGGGTGGCCGCCGGCGACTGGGCCGCGACCGCGGGCTCCGCCTGCCCGCCGCCGTCGGACAGCGCCGCCACCCCGATCGTGACCGCGGCGAGCCCCGCCACCGCGGCGCCGAGCCGGATGAGCGTGCGCCGCTCGGGCGACGCCCCCGCGGCACGGCCGGCCGGGACGCCGGGCGGCGGGGCGTCGAGCAGCGCCGTGTCGCCCGCACGCGCGCCGCCCACGTAGGGCGCCTGCGACGGGGGCGGAGTGGGCATTCCCGCCTCCCACGCGGGCCTTCCGGCCTCCCCCGACGGCATCCCGGCCTCGCGTGCCGGATTCCCCGCGGAGAGGGCGACGGCCGCCAGGATCCGGCGCGCGACCTCCGCGTCGGCGGGCCGGCCGGCGGGATCCTTGGCGAGCAGCGCCATGATGAGGCGCTCCAGCTCGGCGGGGATGTCGGGACGGTGCCGGCTTGGCGGCACGGGGGCCTGGTGGATGTGCTGATACACCAGCTCCGGGGCCGACCCGGTGAACGGCGGATGCCCGCACAGCAGCTCGTAGCAGACGCACCCCAGCGCGTAGAGATCGCAGGCGGACCCGCCGCCCCTGCCGTCGATCTGCTCCGGAGCCAGGTAGGCTGCGGTGCCGACGACGGTGCCCACCATGGTGAGCCGCGCCGCCTCGGTCGCCACCTGGGCGACGCCGAAGTCGACCACCTTGAGCACGCCGCTCGCGGTGAGGTGCAGGTTGGCGGGTTTGACGTCCCGGTGCACGACCCCGGCGCGGTGCGCGGCGTCCAGGCCCGCGGCGGCCTGGCTCATGAGGTGGCAGGCCTCCGCCACGCCGTACCGGCCCCGGTCGAGCAGCTCCGCGGCCAGGCTGCGGCCGGTGAGCAGCTCCATCACCAGGTAGGGCCGCGCGTCCTGCTCGCCCACGTCGAGCACCGTGACCACGTTCGGGTGGACGACGCGGGCGGCGGCGCGGGCCTCGCGGGCGAAGCGCTCCCGCGAGGCGACCCCGGCGACCTGCGGCGTGAGGATCTTCACCGCCACGGGGCGGTGGGCCCGCAGGTCCCGGCCCCGCCAGACCTCGCCCATCCCGCCCCGGCCGATCAGCTCCTCCAGCTCATAACGACCGCCGAGCGTGGACGGCACCACGTCCCGCACCTCCCCATGGCCACTCGCGCCCCGATGATCGGGAGCCAACCTATCCTCTCGGGCAGGCCGGGCGAGAACGGCCGGATCGGCCGGACCGGCGGAACCCGTTCACGGCGGCGGCGCCGTGCTCGAACGCAGGGAGATCGGCTGGGAGAGCAGAACATGGCGGGGCGGCGTGCCGGGCTCGGCCATTCGCTCGGCCAGCAGTTCGACGGCCCTTTCGGCCATGTCGGTGATCGGGACGTCGGCCGCGGTGAGGGGCGGATGGAACTCCTCGGCCCAGTGCCGCCCCACGACCCCGGTGACGGAGATCTGCCGGGGTATCGCGCGGCCGAGGCGTCGCAGCGCGCGCTCGATGCCGGGCAGGGCCGCCTCGTTCACCGTGACGAGGCCGGTGAGCCCCGGCCGGGCCGCCAGCAGGTCCTCCATACAGGTCTCGCCCGCCGTCGCCTCGTCGGGGCAGCACGACGCGGTCGCGGACAGGGACCGTGCCGCCGCGGCGGCGTTGAACCCGTCCAGGGAACGGCGGGCCGGGCCGTAGCCGGAGTCCAGGAGCTCTCGCGGCCGGTTGATCAAGGCGATCTCGCGATGCCCGAGGTCGGCCAGATGACGTACACAGCTCGCGACGAGCCCGCGGTAGTCCAGATCCACCCAGTATCCGGTCGCGGCGTCCGCGGTGTGGCCGATCGCCACGAAGGGCACACCCGACTCCCGCAGGCGGGCGGCCCTCGCGTCCCGCAGCCGGACCTCCATCAGGATCACGCCGTCGACGCGGCGACCGCGGACCATCCGCTCGAACGAGCGGTCGTGCTCGCCGCCGCTGGGCGACAGCAGCACGTCCAGTTCGCGCCGACCGGCCGCGGCCACGACATCGGCGACGAAGCCGAGCTGGATCGGGGTCAGCCGCCGCCCGGCGGGCGGGATGACCAGGCCGACGGCACGGGTGCGGCCCTCCGCCAGAGCTCTGGCTGAGGCGTTGGGCCGGTAGCCGACGTCGTCGATGACCTGGAGGATGCGCCGGCGGGTCGCGGCGGAGACCGCGCGCTTGCCGCTCAGGGCGTAGGAGACCGTGCTCCGCGACACGCCCGCCCGCCTGGCGATCTCCCCGATGTTCACCCGTCCCCCGCGGCAACTCGTCGACGCGATTCGAATCGATTCGACAGCAGGCTATGCAGGCGTCCGCGGTCGTGTCAAAGCCGCCGTGTCCGCCGCCGTGTCCGCTGCCGTCCCCGCCGTCTGTGTCCGCCGTTCGTGAGCGGCGGCGAGGATGAGGTAGGCACTGGCCGTCCAGGTGTAGGCGCGGTCGCGCAGCCCCTCGCCGGTACGCGCGTCGAAGTTCTCCGCGAAGCCGGACCGCTCACAGAGTCCGCGGAAGCGGGCGCTGATCTCGTCGGCCAGCCCGACGTGGCCGGCGCGGCGCAGGCCGTCCTCGATGAGCACGGTCGAAGGGGCCCAGATCGGTCCCCGCCAGTAGCCGTCGTCCTGGTAGTGCTCGGACTCGGGGTGCTCGGTGGCGGGCCCGAACGCGGTCAGATGCGAGGCGATGCCTGCGGCGAGCGCCGTGTGCACCGGCTCGGGGAGCTCGTCGCCGAGCACGATGGGCATGAGGTCGAGCAGGCTGGAGCTGGGCCAGGTGCGCCCCGAGTGCGCGCCGCGGGCGACGAACCGGTCCCCCGTCCACAGCTCGGCGAGCAGCGCGTCGCGCATCCGGTCGGCGGCGCCGGACCAGTGGGCCGCCGCGGCCGGGTCAGGGGCCCGGCGGGCCAGCTCACGCAGCTGCAGGACGAGGAAGGCGGCCAGGTCGGCGGTCTCGACGACGCGTTCGGGGTCGAAGGTGGTGGCGTTGTCCCAGCCGCTGTCGTTGCCGTGCTGGTAGTGCGGCAGTTCACGGCCCGGGACGCGCCGCGCCGTGAGCCAGAAGGTCGTCCAGCGTTCCAGCAGCCGGTAGACCTCCTCCGGCTCGGCCGCCGGCGGGAGGCTGCGCAGGGCCCAGCCGTGGATGGGCGGCTTCACGAAGTTGTAGAGGATCTCCGAGTGGGTGACGGAGTCGGGCAGCGCCCCCGCGTCGTCCTGGTGGTCGAAGGGCAGCCGGAACTGGTCCCACGCCAGGCCGGGCAGGCCGTCGGCGAGGGCGATGGCGTTGAAGCAGTGGTCCCAGCTCCACACCTTGTCCATCCAGTGCTTGGACATGAGCACGGCGGGCCGGGTGACGAACCCGGCCGGGCGTACGGTCGCCGACCACAGGACGTAGGCGGCCAGCTCGGCCGCGGGCGTCCGGTCGCTGCGCCAGGGCGCGACCGCCGCGGTGAAGGCGTCGAACTCGGCCCGCGCCGCCTCGGCCACCTGCTCGAAGGCGTCCGTGCGCGCGTAGGGGGCGCGAGCGGTCTCGTACTCCTCGACGGCGATCTCCCACTCGCCGCTCAGGACGACGCCACGTTCCGCGGCGCCGAGCGCCTGGGCGCCCCGCGCCTCGGCCTGACCGGCGAGCACCGTGACCCGATAGCGGCGGCCGGTCTGGTAGACGGTGAAGACGAACGATCCGTCCGTCGGGTCCTGGTAGAAGTACGGACCACTGAACGGGGTCAGGACGGGGTCGGCGGCCAGGAGGCTCAGCCCGAGGCCCCGGCCGCGCAGCCGCACCGTGTCGGCGTTTTCGTAGGCGAGGTCGATCCGGCCGCCGGCGCGGCTCCAGGTGAGCTGGTGGGGCGTGGCGGTGACGTCGCTCTCGGCGGACGGCGCCAGCCGCAGGATCGGATGCATGCCGGTCTGGTGGGAGACCAGGTGCACGTCCCGGGCGTAGGTCTTCTGGGCGACCACCGGCGAGAAGCCGAACCAGGAGCCGCGGTAGCTGAACGGGATTTCCCGCAGGGAGAACACCGGGCCTGAAGCGGCGACGGTCATGAAGAGGGGGTCCCTTCTCGAAGAGGCTCAGTCCTTGACGGCGCCGGCGGTGACGCCTGCGGCGACGTAACGCTGGGCGACGATGAGCAGAACGGTGGCCGGGATGGAGGCGACCACGGCGGTGGCCATGATGGCGTTCCACTCCTGGTTGTTGTTGCCGATGTAGTGGTAGATCCCCAGCGTGATCGGCTGATGGGCGCCGCCCTGGTCGAGGGTGGAGGCGAAGACGAAGTCCGACCAGGCCCACAGGAACGCGAACAGGGAGACCGTGATGATCGAATTGCGGGAGACCGGCAGCACGATCGAGACGAACGTGCGCGTCACCCCGGCGCCGTCCACCCTGGCCGCCTGCAGCAGCTCCTCGGGAATGCCGGACATGAACGTGGTGAGGATCAGCACGGCGAACGGCACCGCGAGGGTGGAGTCGGCCACGATCAGTCCGGGAACGGTGTTGAGCACGCCGGTGGTGAGGAAGATGGCGTAGAAGCCCATCGCCATGATGATCCCCGGAATCATCTGCGCGATCAGCAGCACGAAGCTCAGCACGCCGCCGCCGCGCGGGCGCAGCTTGGCCAGCGAGTACGCGGCCGGCGCCGCGACCAGGAGGGTCAGCGCGACGGTGCCAAGCCCGACGACCAGGCTCACCCCCAGGTAGGGCAGCTGCCGCTCCAGCACCGCCCGGTAGCCGTCCAGCGTGCCGTGGACCGGGAACCAGTACGGCGGCGACTTGCGCATGTCCTGGTCCCGCGTGAACGACACGTTGACCATCCAGTAGACCGGGAACAGCATCACGGCCGTCAGCGCCAGCCCGACGGCGGTCTTGAGCCGCCTCATGCCGCGGCCTGCCGTCGCTGCACGCGGATGTAGACGAGCCCGAAGGCCAGCGCCATGAGGATCAGCAGATTGCCCACCGCCGCGCCGGGGCCGAAGGAGGGCACGAGGTTGCCGAAGCCCAGCCGGTAGGACCAGGTGGCGAACGTGCTGGAGGAACCGCTCGGCCCGCCCTTGGTCATGATCCAGATGATGTCGAACACCTTGAGCGTGTAGACCAGCCCCAGCAGGACGGTGATCGCCGACACGGGACGCAGCAGCGGGAAGGTCACCCGCCAGAACCGCTGCCAGGCACCGGCCCCGTCCAGCGCCGCCGCCTCGTACACGGCCGAGGGGATCGCCTGCAGACCGCTGTAGAGCACGACCAGGTTGAACGGGATACCGATCCAGATGTTGGCGATGATCACCGACCACAGCGACCAGTCGGGCGAGGTCAGCCAGTTGACCGGGCCGGCGCCGACCCAGCTCAGGGCGGCGTTGACCACGCCGGAGTCGCTGTTGAGCATCCACGACCAGGTCGAGGCGGACACGATCAGCGGCAGCAGCCACGGCACCAGGAACAGCGCGCGCAGTGTGGCGGACAGCCGGAAGTTCCGGCTGAAGAACACGGCCAGGGCGAGCCCGATGGTGAACTGGAAGGCCAGCGACACCACCGTGAACACGATCGTGTGCCACAGCGCCGGGGCGAAGGTGGCGTCGGCGAACACCTTGGCGTAGTTGGCGAATCCGGCGAACGACGCGTCCCCCTGCACGAACGAGCGCACCGTGTAGTTGCGCAGGCTCAGCTCGACGTTGCGATACAGCGGGTAGGCGTAGAAGATCAGCAGGTAGACGACGACGGGGGCGAGGAACGCCCACGCCGCCCACTGCCCCGATCGAGTGCGTGCCGCCCGGCGCTCCCGCCCCTGCGCGGGGACGGGGGCGCGGGCGGAACGCACCGGCGTTCGTGTCACTCGGCTCATGCTCATTACTGGGTCGCGCTCGCCGCCGCCGACTGCGCCGCCGCCATCGCCTCCTGCGGAGCCTTCGAACCGCTCAGCGCCGCCTGCACGGCGCCCCACATCGGCTCGGAGATCTTCGGATACTTCGTGCCGAGGTTGTCGCTGGTGCGGCCCTTGGCGGCCTTGACCGCCTCCACCCACACCTTCAGCTCGGCGTTCTGCTCGACCTGCTTGGTCTGCACCTCCTCCGTCGGCGCGATGTACGACAGCGTGGTCGTGGTCGCCAGCGAGTTGCCGGTGCTGGTCAGGCAGCTCACGAGCTTCTGGGAGGTGGTGTAGCGTGCGGTGTCCGACTGCACCGGGATGCTGACGAACTCGCCGCCGGTCGGGGCGGGGGCGGTGCCGCCGTCCTTGGCGGGGATCGGGATGATGCCGTAGTCGAAGCCGGTCTTCTTGGCGTTGGCCAGCTGCCAGGTGCCGTTCTCGGCGAAGGCGAAGTCCCCGGTCGCGAACTCCTGCCAGCTCGTGGTCTGGGTGTTGTTGATGACCGAGTTGGGCGCGTAGCCCTTCTTGAGCCAGTCGGCCCACAGGGCCACCGCCGAGACACCCTCGGGTGAGTCCAGTTTGGTGAGGTTCGCGCCGGAGCCCCAGAACCAGGGCAGGAACTGGAAGCTGCCCTCCTCGGTGCCGATCGCCGAGAACGTGATGCCCTTCTTGCCCGCCGCCTTGACCTTCTCCAGCGCCGCGGTCAGCGACGCCCAGTCCTTCACCGCGGCGGCGTCCACGCCGGCCTTCTTCAACACCCCCTTGTTGTAGTAGAGGGCGAGGGTGTTGGCCCCGATCGGGACCCCGTACGTCTTGCCGCCGAGCTGGCCCGCCGCGAGCAGGTTCGGCGCGATCGACGTGACATCGAGCTTGTTCTCCTCGGTCGTCGTCAGCACGCCGGCCTCGGCCAGCGTCGAGACCACCGGGTTGTCCACGATCAGCACGTCCGGCGAGTTGCCCTGCTGGGCCGCCAGCAGCGCCTTGTTGGTCAGGTCGCTGGTGTCGTAGCCGGTCCGCTCGACCTTCACCCCCGCCTGGGTGCCGCACGTGTCCAGCAGCTTCACCCAGTCGGAGGTCTTGTCGTACTGCGGGTACGGATCCCAGATCGTGTAGGTCCCGCCCCCGGCGGCCTGGCTCGCGCCCGCCGAGGAGGCGGCGGTGCCGTCGGACGGTGACGAGCAGGCGGCCAGCCCGGCGGCGGCCGCGAGGAGCGCCGCACCCATCCCGGCCGCACGCCGGCCGCTTGACCCTGGTCTCATTGACGTGACCTCCACTGACAGCGTTACGCGCCTGTTTCCGATCGAAGTCGAACCGATTCGGCGAATCGGTTCGCTGACGATAGGCCCGGTCCGTCGCATGCGTCAATGGGCTGCGCGGCACGATTTGCGGAGACGTTCGCGGAGACGTTCGCGGAGACGTCGCCGCCGGCGTGCGCCGTGCGCCTTCGGGGTTGACGGAGCCGTCGTCCGGTGCGGGCCGTGACAGGCGCCGGCGCGTGACGACGAGGTGACGATGACGTGCCGGGAGGGTTTCGGGCCCTTGACCGTTTCGCGGCACCCCGCTTATCGTCCAGTCGAATCGATTCGGCGAATCGATTCGACACGTCTTTCACTCCCCCCGTGAATGGGACAGCGCATGGCCGTACCCTTGTCCGGGCGAGCACACAGGCTCGCGCCTCACGCCGTTCTCGCCTCCGCCCTCGCGATGACCGCGATCCCCCTCGCCGCCCTACCGGCACTCGCCTCATCGACCCAGAGCACCGACGCACCGGCGCTCGTCCTCCACTACGACTTCGAAGGCGACCTGTCGAGCGGCGTCATCGAGGACCTCTCCCCCTCCGGCCTCGACGGGGCCCTGGCCAACCCCGGCTCGGCCAAGACGGCCGCAGGTCCCGACGGCACGCAGGCCCTGTCGCTGCCCGGCGGGCCGACCGGCTCGGCCACCGCCCCCTACGTGACGATCCCGAACGGCCTGTTCCGCGACCGCCACGCCATGACCGTCTCCACGTGGCTGAAGTGGGCGGGCGGCGCCGACTTCCAGTGGGTCTACAACCTCGGCAAGGACGCCGCGACCGCCACCTTCGTCACCCCGTCCTACGCCGGTGACGCCACCACGAGATCGTCCATCAAGCCGGTCAACGGCAGCGCCGAGGTGGGGGTGCCGGGCGCGCAGAAGCTGCCCACCGGTCAGTGGGTCAACCTCGTCACCACGATCGACGGCAGGACCCTCACCTACTACGTGAACGGCGTGGCCATCGGCGGCACCACCGCCCAGATCGACCTGGCCGCGGTGATGCACTCCGACCGCAACAGCACCTCCGGCTTCCTGGGCAAGGCGTTCTGGGGCGGGCACCCGTTCCTGGCCGGCGACCTGGACGACTTCCGCGTCTACGACGCCGCCATGAACGCCGAGCAGGTCGCGGAGCTCGCCGGAGACCGCAAGGCCGCTCTCACCAAGGTCGAGCAGACCTCCTTCGAGATCACCACCTATCCCGGCACCGCACCGGCACTGCCCGCGACCGTCAACGCGCAGTTCTCCGACGGCATCCTCCGGGGCGTGCCGGTCACCTGGGAGGCGGTCGACCCGGCCAGGTACGCCAAGCCGGGCCGGTTCACGGTCAAGGGCACCGCGTACGGGACCACGGTCGAGGCCACGGTCAAGGTCGTCGCCAACGACCTGACCATCGACCTCGGCACCGAGACCGGCGCCTTCCACGGCGGCGCGTCCGGCACCCTGTACGGCGTGTACGGCGAGGGCGTGCCGACCTCCAACCTCCTCGAGGGCATGCGGCTGCGCACGGTCGCGACGAAGGCCCAGGACGGCCCGCAGCACCCCGGCGCCGACGCGCTGGAGGTGGTCAAGCCGCTCGCCGACAGCACCGGCGGCGACGTGTACATCTACATGACCGACATCTACCGGGGCTTCCCCTACCAGTGGCCCGGCGACACGCCCGAGGCCAGGCTGGACGACTTCAAGGCCAAGATCGCCAAGCAGGTCGACCAGGTCCTCAAGCTTGACCCGAGATATCAGGACCACATCGTCTTCGTGCCGTTCAACGAGCCCGAGGGCAACATGTTCGGCACCGGCACGTGGAGCTACAACAAGATCAACTGGCTGAGCGACCCCCAGTACTACTTCAAGGCCTGGGACGAGGTCAACGCCCTGATCAAGGGCAAGATGCCGAAGGCCAGGATCGCCGGCCCCAACACCAGCGTCCTGTACGACCAGGTGCAGGGCTTCCTCCGGCACGCCGTGCAGGCGGGGACGGTCCCCGAGGTCATGACCTGGCACGAGCTGGGCGACCCGGCCCGCATCCGCACCAACGTGGCGAAATACCGCCAGTGGGAGCAGGCCATCTTCACGGGCACCCCGTATGAGGGCAGGCAGCTCCCGATCAACCTCGACGAGTACGCCTTCAACTACCACACCTCGGTGCCCGGCCAGATGGTCCAGTGGGCCTCGGCCATCGAGGAGTCGAAGGTCGACGCCGACATCGCGTACTGGAACATCGACGGCAACCTGTCCGACTCGGCCGTGCAGGCCAATCGCGGCAACGGCCAGTGGTGGCTGCTCCACGCCTACGGCCAGATGACCGGCAACACGGTCAAGGTCACCCCGCCGCGGCCGAACGTCAGCTACACCCTGCAGGGCGTCGCGACGCTCGACAAGGCGAAGGCGCAGGCCCGCGCGCTGTTCGGCGGAGCGTCCGGTCTCGTCGGCATCCACTTCGACGACGTCGACACCACGCTGTTCGGCCGCACGGGGTTCGGGGGCACGGTGCATGCCCTGATCCAGGAGATCCCGTGGACCGGCCAGATCGGCGACTCCGCGCAGCCGCGTGTCGTCGCCGAGCTGAACCAGAAGGTGACGGACGGCGCGGTGACCTTCGAGTTCGGATCCACGCTGCCCGCCTTGAAGGAGTCGTCGGCCTACCAGATCATCCTCACCCCCGGCGAGGGCGCCGCCTCCGGCACTCCGGCGACCACGCTCTGGCAGGCCACGTACGAGGCGGAGGACGCCGGCCACACCGGCGCGGGGTACAGCCGCAACGGTCCCGAGGGGACTCCGTCCGACGTCGGCAAGTTCTACACCTCCGGCGGCTACGACGTCGGCGGGCTGCGCACCGGCTCCGACGTCACGCTGAACTTCTCGGTGTCGGTCCCGCAGGACGGCACGTACGACCTGTCGGTCTTCGCGAACTCGCTGAACACCTACGGCGCGGTTCAGGAGCAGGGCCCGACCAACGTCTTCCTCCGGGTCGACGGCAAGGACGAGCGGGAGCTCCACCTTCCACTCGGGTACAAGTGGGTGGTCTGGGACCACACCGATACGAAGGTCGCGCTGTCCAAGGGCGACCACACGATCACCCTGGCCGCCAGGAGCCTCGACGGCACCCGGGCCACCAAGGGGGACGCGCTCGTCGACAAGATCGACCTGACCCTCGCCAACCCGGCCGCGAGTGAGGCGATCTACGAGGCGGAGTACGCCACGCTCGACGGAGCGAGCACCGACTACAGCGAGAAGAAGGTGTCCGGCTCCGGCGTGGCCGACCTGCGCAAGGGACAGTCGGCGACGTTCTGGGTCTACTCGCCCGGCGACGGCGAGTCCACGCTCGGTGTCGACCTGCGCGGCGGCGGCAAGGGCACGCTGACCGTCAACGGGCAGGACATCGCCGAGCCGTCCGGGTCCTCCCGGGTCAAGGCATTCCTGTCGGGCGGCGTCAACAAGATCACCTACGCCGCGCGGACGGGCAGGGTGCGGCTGGACCGGCTGCGGGTCGAGAAGACCGAGGGCGCGCTCGCGCCGGCCTGGTACGAGGCCGAGTCGGCCCACGTCGCCGGCGCCGCCAAGGTGGCCGCCTATCCGCTGGCGAGCGGCGGGAAGGCCGTCACCGACATCGGCGGCGCCCCCGGCAACGCCGGCACCCTGACCTTCGACGTCACCGCCCCCAGGAACGGGACGTACGCGCTGACGGTTCGCTACTCCAACCCCGAACAGTCGCCCGCGTCCCACTACAACCCCGACCCGCTGGCCCGCCACGCCGAGATCTCCGTCAACGGCGCCACACCGCGGCAGGCCTGGTTCCCCCACTCGTTCCACGCCGACAACTTCTGGGAGCTGACCATCCCCGTCCAGCTCAAGAAGGGAGCCAACACCGTCGCCTTCGCCTCACGAGAACTGCCGAACTTCGACGGCGACACCTACATCTCCGAGACCTTCCCCGACATCCTGCTCCGATCGAAGTACGCCCCGATCATCGACAAGATCGCGGTGACGCCGCTTTCCAAGGAGTAACACGCCGGGCACACCAGCCGGGCGGGGCCATCGGCCCCGCCCGGCGTTCCTGTCTTCCGCCAGGATTCAGGACGGGCGGGAGCGGACGCCGTCCAGGGCCATGCCCAGCACCCGCTCACGCTGGTCGTCGTCGACGAACCCGCCTCCGGTGATGCCGGAGATCATCCGCAGGACGTCGTCGAAGGTCACGTCGCCGCGGACCTCTCCGGCCTCCCTCGCCCGGTCGAACAGCGGCTCCCCCGCCTCGTACATGGCGGTCCGGCTCGACCGCATCATCTCCGAGTCGCGGTTGAGCGCCTCGTAGATGGCCCGCTTGGTGGCCGCGTAGTCCACGAACCGGCGCAGCCAGGCGGCCAGCGCCTCCCACGGCGGCAGGTCCGCGACCTGCCCCGCGGCGCCGCACAGCTCATCGATCTCGTCCAGGTACACGCTGTCGAACAGGTCCTGCCGCGTGGGGAAGTTGCGGTAGAGCGTGCCGATGCCGACGCCGGCGCGCCGGGCGATGTCCTCCAGCGAGGCCGCCGTGCCGTGTTCGGCGAACGCCTCCCGCGCGGCGGCGAGCAGCGCGTCGAAGTTGCGCCGCGCGTCGGCGCGCTGGGGGCGCCGCACCCTCGTCCGGGGGCCTTCGGCCGCCTTCTCCTTCACCGGTCTTCCTCTCGAAGTTGAACCGGAGGTATGCCTCCGCTAATGTGGAGGCACGCCTCGACTTTAGCAGGCGGGCATTCGCGTTCGCGTCTTCCCTGTCAACGCCGCCCCGATCGTCGTCTTTGTTTCGCGCCGTCCCTGGCCGGGGCGGCGTCACCGGCGCGCCTCGTCGCGCGGGATCCTCCTGTCGAAGGATGTTCGATGTCACGCACCACCTCGCCGCAACGGCTGACCTTCCTCGCGCTGGCAGCCGCCACGGCCTCGTTCTCCATGCTGCAGTCCCTGGTCAGCCCCGTGCTGTCCACCATCCAGCACGACCTGCACACCGGCCAGAGCACCGTGACCTGGGTGCTCACCGCCTGGCTGCTGTCCGCGTCGGTCGCCACGCCGCTGATGGGCCGCATCGCCGACATGATCGGCAAGGACCGCACGCTGCTCATCGCGCTGGCCGCCATCGCGCTCGGCTGCGTCGTCGCCGCCGTCGCCCCCAACGTCGGGGTGCTCATCGCCGGACGGATCGTGCAGGGGCTCGGCGGTGCCGTGTTCCCCGTGTCGTTCGGGATCGTGCGCGACGAGTTCCCCGCCACCCGGGTGCCCTCGATGGTCGGCGTCCTTTCCGCCGTCATCGCCGCAGGTGGCGGCGTCGGAATCGTTCTCGCCGGCCCGATCGTCGACGCTCTGGGCTGGCGCTGGCTGTTCTGGATCCCGGCGATCATCGTCGTCGCCACCGCGTTCCTGGCGTACCGCAACGTTCCCCGGTCCCCGGTGCGCACGCCCGGCCGGGTCAACTGGGCGGCCGCCGCGCTGCTGTCCGGATGGCTGGTGGCACTGCTGGTCCCGCTCACCGAGGCGTCCGCCTGGGGCTGGGGTTCGGCCGCCGTCGTCGCGCCGCTCGCCGCCGCCGCGTTGCTGTTCGCCGCATGGATCGCGGTCGAGCTGCGCTCGCGCGACCCACTGATCGACATGCGCATGATGCGGCTGCCGGCCGTATGGACGACCAACCTGGTGGCGCTGCTGTTCGGCGCCGGCATGTTCGCCTCGTACGCGTTCCTCCCGCAGTTCATGCAGATACCGGCGGCCGTGACGGGCTACGGGTTCGGATCGAGCGTGACCGAGGCCGGGCTGCTGATGCTGCCCATGCTCGTCACGATGGCCGTCGCCGGCACGGTGAGCGGCCCGATCTCCCGTGTCGCCGGGGTCAAGGCTCAGCTCGTGTGGGGCTGCGCGCTCGGCGCGCTGTCGAGCGCCGGCGTCGCCCTCTGGCACGACCGGCCCTGGCAGCTCGCCGTCGCGACCGCCGTGTTCGGGCTCGGTCTCGGCCTGGCCTACGCCTCGATGACCAACCTGATCGTGCAGAGCGTGCCGGCCGGCCAGACCGCCGTCGCCGGCGGAATGAACACCAACATCCGCACCATCGGCGGCTCCATCGGCACCGCCGTGGTCAGCTCCGTCGTCACCGGTCACCTGCGCCCGGACGGGCTGCCGTACGAGTCGGGCTTCACCACCGCCTTCCTGGTGCTGGCCGTGACCCTGGCGGCCACCGTCGCCGTGGCGCTGCTGGTCCCGGGGGCGCGCCGCCGTACGGCGCCCGCCGTCGAGGTGGCCGAGCCGGTCCCGGCGGGCGCGGCGCGCTGAACATCGTGGAAAGGAGACAACACATCATGCAGAGGACATGGCTCATCACCGGTGCGTCCCGGGGCCTGGGACACGCTCTGGCCCGGGAGGTGCTCGAACGCGGCGACCGCCTCGTGGCCACCGCCCGCCGGCCGGAACCGCTGGACGACCTCGTCCGGGCCCACGGCGACCGGGCACGCGCCGTCGCACTGGACGTCACCGACGCCACGGCGGCGCAGCGGGCCGTACGGCTGGCCGTCGAGGAGTTCGGCTCGCTGGACGTGCTGGTGAACAACGCGGGGTACGCGAACTCCTCACCCATCGAGGAGACCTCCGACGAGGACTTCCGGGCGCAGTTCGAGACCAACCTGTTCGGCGTCGTCACCATGACCAAAGCCGCGCTGCCGGTGCTGCGCGCGCAGCGGTCCGGTCACATCCTGCAGATCGGCTCCGTGGGCGGCCGAGTCGGGGGCACGCCCGGGCTCGGCGCCTACCAGGCGGCCAAGTTCGCCGTCGAGGGGTTCTCCGAGGTGCTGAACAGTGAGGTCCGGCCGCTGGGGATCACCGTGGTCATCGTCGAGCCCGGCGGGTTCCGTACGGACTGGGGCGGCTCGTCGATGCGCATCCCGCCGGTGGGGCCCGGCTACGAGCAGACCGTCGGCCGGGTCAACGCCTACCGGCGAGCGGTGGACGGCACCCAGCCGGGCGACCCCCGGCGGGCGGCCAGGGTGATCGCCGGGCTGGTCGACGTGGACGATCCGCCGCTGCGGCTCCTGCTCGGCTCCGACGCGCTGCGCATGGCCGAGCAGGCGTCCCGCTCCCGCGCGGCCGAGGCGGAGCGCTGGGCCGCCGTCAGCCGTTCGACGGACTTCGACGGCGTCGTGGGGCTGACCGAGGAGCCGGTCGCCCGCCTCCTCGCGCACGGCGCGCGGTGACGGCCCCGGCCCCGCTTCCGGGCAGCCGCCGGAGGCGCCGGGCCTGTTGAGGACCGGCCGGATCAGCCCCGCAGCTCGGGGAACTGGTCGTCCCGCCACTCCCCGGACGGCGGGGCGCCGGCCTCCGCGGCGTCGCTCTCCCTGGCCCGCAACTCGACCCGGCGGATCTTCCCCGAGATGGTCTTGGGCAGCTCGGCGAACTCGAGCCGGCGCACCCGCTGGTAGGGCGCGAGCCTCTCACGGGCGTGCCGCAGGATGGCCGCGGCGGTCTCCCCGTTCGGCTCCCAGCCCGCGGCCGGCACCACGTACGCCTTGGGCACGGCGAGCCGGATCGGGTCGGGGGCGGGCACGACCGCCGCCTCCGCGACGGCGGGATGCTCGATGAGCACGCTCTCCAGCTCGAACGGCGAGATCTTGTAGTCGGACGCCTTGAACACGTCGTCGGTGCGTCCCACGAAGGTGATCGAGCCGTCGGCGTCCCGGGCCGCGACGTCGCCGGTGTGGTAGAGGCCCCCGGACATGGCCCCCTCCTCGCCGTCCAGGTATCCGGTCATCAGGTTGACCGGGCGGGCGGCGAGGTCGAGGCAGATCTCGCCCTCGTCCGCCGGCCGGCCGGTCACCGGATCGACGACGACGACCGGGACGCCGGGAAGGGGGCGGCCCATCGAGCCGGCCTTCACGGGAACGCCGGGCGTGTTGGCGATCAGCGCCGTCGTCTCGGTCTGCCCGTACCCGTCGCGGACCGTCAGCCCCCACGCCCGCTCCACCTGGGCGATGACCTCGGGATTCAGCGGCTCCCCTGCGGCGACCGCCTCACGCAGGCTGCCCGGCCCGTCCCCGAGGTCGGCCTGGATGAGCATCCGCCAGACCGTGGGCGGCGCGCAGAACGTGGTGACCCCGGCGCGGCGGATCTGCCCGAGCAGGGCGGCGGCGTCGAAGCGGGAGTAGTTGTGCACGAACACCGTCGCCTCGGCGTTCCACGGCGCGAAGAAGCAGCTCCAGGCGTGCTTGGCCCAGCCGGGCGAGCTGATGTTGAGGTGGACGTCGCCCGGCCGCACCCCGATGAAGTACATCGTCGTCAGGTGCCCCACCGGATAGGACACCTGGGTGTGCCGCACGAGCTTGGGCCTGCTCGTCGTCCCCGAGGTGAAGTACAGCAGAAGCGGGTCGCCGGGAGAGGTCAGGGCCTCGAACGGGTCCGGCTCCGGCGTCGCGTAGGCGTCGCCGTACCGGAGCCACCCGGTCGCCTCGCCCACGCAGACACGGCCGTACTCTCCCGGCACGCCGTCGAACTTGTGTGTGTCGGCCGCGTTGGCGATGACGTGCCGGACGCGTCCCCGCCCTACGCGGTCGGAGAGGTCCGCCGCGCCCAGGGCGGTGGTCGCGGGCATGATCACCGCGCCGAGCTTCATCACCGCCAGCATCGACTCCCACAGCTCGACCTGGTTGCCGAGCATCAGCAGCACGTGGTCGCCCTTGCCGACCCCCTGGGCGGCCAGCCAGGCCGCCACCTGATCGGAGCGCCGGGCCATCTCGTCGAAGGAGTAGCGCCGCTCGGAGCCGTCCTCCTCCACGATCCACAACGCCGTACGGGGGTTGCCCCGGGCGATCGCGTCGAACCAGTCCGTGGCCCAGTTGAACCTGCCGCCGAAGACCGGCCAGGCGAACTCGCGTGCCGCCCGCTCGGGCTCCTCCCTCAGGCCGAGCAGCAGGTCGCGGGCTTCCCTGAAGACATGGGTGCTGGTCGTCTCGCTCACGGTGACTCCTTTGTCGCGCAGGCCACGGACGTCAACGTACGACCGTCGCTCGCGCCGTGTCACCCCCGAAGATCCGCCACCAGCGAGCCGGCGACGCCCCGTCACGGCTCACCGCGTTCAGCCAGGCGCGGTACCACTCGGCGTTCTCGTACAGCGCGCTCTCCTCGGCCGGCCGCAGAGCCTTATGCCTGGTGGCGAGGGTTCGAGCGGCTTCGGCGGGGCGCTTCGCCAGCGGGCGGCCGTCGAGGGCCTCCAGCAGTTCGGCGAGGCCGAGCTCGGTGCCGGCGCGGACGGCGGCGTCGAGGTCGCGCAGCGTCACCCGGATGCGCTGGACGCCCGGGTCACGCCTTCTGATCTCCTCCAGAGTGCTGCGCCGATGGGTGGCCGTCATCCGCGTTCGAGCTGTTGCCGGCCCAGCCCGCCGACGCTGATGCCGTCCGATCGGCGTGCCGATCGACGGGGCGCCCGCGCCGGTGACGAACGGGTACAGCCCGCACACCTGCGTGGTCGTCGCCTGATACTCCACCCCCAGCGCGACACGCCGCCCAGGCGGCGGCAGCCAAGGCCGCTGCGGCCCAGGCCGCCCAGCGCACGGCTCGCAATCAGAGCTGGCTGAGCAAGGTCGGCCAATGGTGGGAGACAACTGGAGCGAGGGGTGGTTCGCCAGTCCGTGGACCAAGGTTGGGGTGAAAGCCAGGGGGTCTGCCAGGCAGGCCGGCCCTGCCCGTGGCACGCGGCTCGCTCTGGGGATCACCGCCGAGAATCTGCTCGTCAACGCCGAGACGGCTGCACCGTCTACGGGGATCCAGTACTTGGGAGAGAGCCGGCTCAATGAGTGAGCGAGGGAAGAAGCGGGTGGTGGCCAGAAAGCCCGTGGCGATCGTCCTGACGGTTCTGGTGCCGGGGGCTCTGGCCCTCATGGGCATGTACGCGATCCTCGAAGCCGCAATCATCCACAACCTCGCGGACGCGCTCGTCTTCTCCCTGATCCTGGGTGAGAGCTCGTTCGTGATCTGGTTGCTCGCCTGGCACTCGAAGATCCGGGCCACCCCCCGCGGCTTGTTCGTCGACAACTTCCTCGTCGTTCATGAGATCCCCTGGCACCACGTCAAGGACATCGTCCTCGAAAACGGCATCCTCGTCGTCCTCGACGACGACACCGTGATCGGCTCGCTTCAGTTCGGCGGATCCGTACTCGGAGGCATCACTGGCTACCCCACCTTTCGCCGCCCGCTGCGCCGCCTCCAGCAGGCCCTCGCCAACCACAAGGACAACGGCGAACACGAGGCGCGCGAGAAGAAGACCTACGTGAAATTCCCCTGGATCGCCGCCCTGGCCTGGTTTCTCCTCTACGCCATCCCGTCGCTCCTCCAGCTCTGAAGAATCTGTTCCGGCAGCGGGCGCATGACGCAGTACTCGTTGTCCGTCTCGTGCTGGGGAGCACGAGCGCAAACGAAACCCATTGGCACCCAACGAGAAGGGAGACACCGAGCCATCCGGTCCGTGACTGTCCGAGTACGCCGGCAGGGCGGTCGCCCCGTGCCAACGTCGAAGCCACCAAGAGGTGCGGGGTGGCCCGTACAAGCCGCCGGCCGACGAGCTCATCAGCGGAGATCACCCTCCCTGGATCGCTCGGGTGCTGGTCGCGTGGTCGTCTCGCCTGCGGTATGCGGACAGGACGCGGGCGCAGGGCCGCGCCGAGGAGCTCGCCGCCCTGATCAATGATCGTCCTGGCAAGCTCCTGAAGCTGCTGACGGCACTGGGTTTCGTCTTCGTCGGCCTGATAGCCCTGTGCGCACGTGTCCGTTCCCGCTTGGGCCCGTCCTCGCTCTCGGCTCGTTTGTTCGAGGACGTTGACGACTTTGCGCACTTCCTGGGGTGGACCACGGCCGCCACGCGTTTCCGGAGGAGCTACCGCGATCCCCGCTTCGACGCCCGGAAGGGTCACTGAGGCCGGCTCGCATACCCCCGCCACACGCCGCTGACAGCAAGTGCCATCCGCCCTTAGCACTTCCGGAGGGAGGGGCAGCCCCGCTCCCCGTGTCAATGGCACAGCAGGAGCCGCAGCACCCCGGCCCCGGCCGCGGCCTGCACCGACGCCGGGTCGGTGATGTCGAGGCGGAGCACCTCCACGCCTGGCAGGTCGACGAGCGCGGGGCGCCGGGCGGTCGCGTAGATCTTTTTCGCGGCCCCGAGCTCGTCTCGCGCAAGCTGGAGGCGTTCGGCCTCCTCAACGCGATGATCGCGATGTTCGTCCAGAACGAACTGGCCGCCACCGCCTCCTCTGCGGCACGCCGGACCGCCTACCCGCGCCACGTGGCGGCCGCCGGCATCCACCCCCGCGTCACGGCCGCCCTCACGGCCGCTCCACCGTCGGATGCGGTCAGCGCGGATCCGTTCGACGGCGCGATCGGCCGTGTCCTGAACGGCCTCCTGGGCTGAAACGCGGCGCCGAGTGAACAGACCGGGAGGATCGGGCGGCCGCTCGTGACTTCGCTCGGACCGGGGCGGTGCGCAGCCGGGCAGGTTTGACCGGTGTCAGTCGCCGTCGAGGATGAAATCGGCTATTGCGGCAGCGACGGCTTCGGGCTGCTCATCGGGGATGAAGTGTCCAGCGTCGGGCACGACGACTCCGGTGGCGTCGTCGGCCCATGGGCTGATGGAGGCCGCCATGTCCGGGATGGAGCCATGGCTGCTGGAGATTCCGAGGATGGGCACAGTCAGGTGCTGCCGCTTGAGCGCCTCGTGGTTCTTGCGCGCCGACGCGGCGGCATCTCGGTAGTAGGCGAGGGAAGCGCGGAGGCCACCGTCGACGGCGACGGCCGCTGCGTAGTGGTCGAGCTCGGCGTCGTCGAACGTGTCTGGAGAGAGGGCCTTCATTTTCAGGAACCAGCCGACGTAGTCCCGTTCGCGGCCGGCAAGCAGCGTCTCGGGCAGGTCGGGCACGAGGTGGAACGCGAAATGCCAGGTCTTCCACGCCCGATCCGGGTCGGTGGGAATCGCTTCGGGGAGGGTGATGCCGGGAATTCCGGCGTCGAGCAGAGCGACCCCGCGCAGCTGGCTCTCGAATTTGAGTGCGAGGGAGAAAGCGACCCAGGCGCCGATGTCGTGGGCGACCAGCCAATAAGTCGGCACTCCGAGAGCCTTCACGGCGGCGTGGACGTGCGCGGCGACCGTGTGCGTGTCGTAGCTGCGCTCCGGACGCTCGGAGTGGCCCTGGCCCGGCAGGTCGATCGCGATGACGTGGAACCGGCCGGCGAGGCTGGGCATGACCTTTCGCCAAGCCCACCAGGTTTGCGGGAATCCGGCGAGCAGGACAACGGCCGGGCCGGTCGGCTGGCCGCCTTCGACGGCATGAAGGCGGACGCCGTCCGCGTCGACCCAGCGGTGAGTGAATCCCGCCAGGTCGTGCAGGGGCAGGTCGCGGACAGGGTTGCTTTCGCAGATGCGCCAAGCGCTGGTCGCAGGGTCAGTCACGGGATGCCTCCATCGGTGTTAGGTGTGCTGGTTCGGTGCTTCGCCCGAGGGTCAGGCCCACGAGCGCAGTGCAGATGACGAGAGCGGCCAGCGTGGTGCTCGACATCCGGGTCCCGACGGCCTGATCGATGAGGCCCAGTAGCAGGACGGGGACGACGAGCCCGGAATAGACGAACAGGAAAGACGCCAGAGACGAGAAGAAGCCGTTCACACCGGAGGACGCGGCGACGAGCACACCGCTGGCGGGGTGCGGGTTGGCGCTTGGACGGACTGCGCGAGCAGGCCCGCGGCGATGGTGCCCAGACTCAGGCCGCCGACGTTGGCGGCGGTGGCCTGAGTCCCGCCGGCCATGACGACGGTGTAGACGAGGACGACGGCGGCGGCTGGGACCACGTGGTGTGCTTGTCGCGCTGTCGCGAGGTGTGGGGACTCCGGGCCGTGAGCATGCTTGGACGCTAGCACATCTTGAACCGATCAGTTCAAGATAGGATGGTGCGCAGCGCGGCCCGAGATAACGACGCACCGGCAAGGAAGTGCCATCGTGGCAGGCAAGAAGCAATTCGACATGGACTCGGCACTTGACGCCGCGATGATCCAGTTTTGGCGCGCCGGCTACGCCGACACCTCAGTGGACGATCTGTCCCGGGCAACCGGCCTGAACCGCAGCTCCATCTATTCCTCGCTCGGCGACAAGGACACGCTCTTCCTGCGCTGCTTGGATCGCTATGCCGCGCGCTACGGCGAAAAGTACGACGCCGCCCTGTCGTGTGCAGCCTCGGAGCCCCTTACAGCCGTTCGTGCGTTCTTCGACGTCACCCTCGAGCGCATCGCCGATCCCGAACTGCCGGATGGATGCCTGGTTGCCCAATCGGCCATGGCAATCCCGGTGCTGAGCCCGAGCGTTGCGGCGCACGCGAAGGAGGCGCTGGGCTTCCAGCGCTTGCGTCTACGCGCCGCACTGAAGGCCGGCCGATTGACCGACCAGGACGCCGAGGCCTTCGCTGAACACGTGGCGGCCGTGAACCAGTCTCTCGCCGTCATGAGCAGAGCTGGGGCGAGCCCGGCGCAGCTCCTGGCCATTGTGGGCGTAACCGTCGACGCGCTCTCACAGACGTTGCGCACGCGCGACTAGCACTGGACGAGCTGCCCAAGCCGGTAGCCGACGGCGGTACCTCAACGACAAAGAAGAGGAAGTTGGTCGATCACGAAGCTGCTGGGCGTCTCGCCGGGCACCCTCTACAACCACATCCCGGACCTGAAGGAACGCGCACGGGCGCCGTACCCCGCCAGCTTGAAGCGTCCGCCCGTGGTCCCCGCCGATCGCGAGCCGGCGGCCTCCCACCAGGGGTCCTGCGCTGTGTCGGCCTTGAGCTGCAGCAGGACTACCAGGTGCGTATCCTGCTGGCCCTGGCGGACAGCCGGCAGGGCCAGCGCCGTTACGACGAGGCGGCCGACTGTCTCCACCGGGCCGTCGCCGTCAGCAGGCGAATGCGGGCACCCCACTGGGAGGCACGGGTGATCCGGGCGCTGCGTGACCTTCGCGCCGGCTCCCGAGGCGGGCGTTGACGACGCCGGAGGGAGAGCCTGACCTCGACGCGCACGCCCGGGCCGTCCCTACCGCGGGACCCAGCGGATCACTCGACAGGACGGCGGGGTGGGAGCAGGGCGTTGACGCGGTCGGAGTCGGGCCAGACGTAGGGGAGGTCGTCGGAAAGACCGCGGAGCGCCCCGAGCCCGCCTTCAGCGACTATGCCAGGCGACGGCCTGGTGATGCTCAGTGAGCCCGAGCCGGCATCGGCTCCCCGCCTAGCGGTCCTTATGATCACAAGCGCTTGGCGCTTGCCGCCGCCAGGCTGCGGGCGATGGCCATTCCTGAGCTCCTTGCTCCGGAGCACAGAGATTTCCGTGAGGGCCTCGGACCTTTGGTGAGGACCCCTGCCGATGGTCTGCCCGAGCTGCTCGAGTTCGAACGCTAGGTCCCCAGTCGCCCGACCGCGCACGTCCACAAGGAGGGCTGCGAGCCGCAGCGATCCGGCTGCGCGCCTCCCTGGCCGGACGGAAGCCGGACGACCTGCAGCCGGGGGAGATCGGGCTGGAGCTCGGCGAGCAGCTGCTGCCGCGCGGGCGCGGCCCAATCCTGTACTCCGGCTGGGAGGAAGGCGACGTACACATGGCAGTCCGTCCCCTTCGGGGTGAACCGCTCGGCACTCCAGGGATCCCGCCCGCCGTGGACGGCGAGTAGCACGAGCAGGGCCGCGCGCCAACCACAGCGCGAGCATCAGCCACCTGTCCTCTCGCGACTACGCCGAGGCCATAGACACCCTCAGGCGGTGGGCCCGGCTCAGCCGCGGCCCGCGACCAGCTCGCCCGCCCTACTCCTCGTCTACGAACGCGTCCTCGGCCCCGGACACCCGGACACCTCGACACCTCGACGTGCGCGGCCGGCCCGTGCACATGACACCGCGCGCGCTCGGCACCATCCTCGACGCGCGAAACGAGGTGTCCCCGGTGAAGACCGCCCCGTCGAATTGGGCCTCACTGAGGCCCACCTTCGTGTTCCTCGTCGCCGTCGCCGTCGCCGTCGGCGGCGAGGAGCGTGCCCTCGGTGAGGGCGGGGGCGCGGCGGCTCGGCCGGAGGCCGAGCAGCGTTTCGGCCAGCTCCTCGTTGCCGGAGAAACCGGCGTCGGCGTCGATGGTCTGGGCGCCGTCCCAGAGCATCAGCATCGCCGACACCGCGTGCGCGCTCTTGTCGTGGTGCATGTCGTAGTGCGCGGCCATCGGCACGGTGTCGAAGTGGACCCACAGGTCATGGCCGGTCATGAACAGATCGAGGCCGAACTTCACGGTCAGGCCCAGCAGCTCGGGCTTGTATCGGTCATCGATGCCGGCGAACGCCTCGTCCAGCGCGATCATCCGCGGGCACGTGGGCTTGGCGGACGAGTAGAGGGCGTTGGCCGCGGCGAACAGCGGGAGGTGGATGGCCGCCGACTTCTCCCCGCCGGACATCTCCTCGTGCTTGGCCCGGGTGAGCTTCACCTCCTTCTCCCCCGGCACGGCGAGCACCAGCTCGAAGCCGTACCAGGTGCGGTAGTCGAGCACGTCGGCCAGGGCCTGCTTGTACGTGGCACGCGGATGCGCGGCCCGGTAGTCGCGGATCATCTCCCGCAGCTGGCCGCGCAGCTCGGCCAGCCCGGCCGCGCCGAGTCCCCGCGCTTCCCTGTCGAGTAGCCGCGACACCGCGACCTGCCGGTCGTTCAGCCGGTCCGAGCGGCCCCAGCGGATGCCGATCCTGGTGCCGGACGACATGGGCCGTGACCGGGTGTCGTCGTTCATGCCGCGCACCAGGTCGCGTGCGGTGCGGACCCGGTCGTGCACCTGCTGGGCGAGCGCGGTGAGCAACTCGTCCTCCAGCACGGTCCGCTCCCGCTTCTCAAGCAGCATTCCCTGTTCCTGGACGCGGTCGGCGACCCGCCGGGCGAAGGCGGCGACCGGATTGCGGCCGCCCTCGTCGCTGACGTAGACCATGACGACGCCGGTGGGGTCGTGCTCCAGGCGGTAGTCCTCCGCGCAGCCGTCGAGCGCGTCCTGGAAGGTCCGCAGCGAGGCCGACAGCCGGGTCGCGGCGTTCTTGAGCGTGCTCTCCCCGGGCACGCGGATGTCGGCCATCTCCGCGGCGAAGGCGTCCAGCAGCGCGGCCACGTCTCCCGGCAGCACCCGGCCGACCAGGGCGGCGGGATCGGGCGGCGGTCCGTCCCCCTCTCCGGCGCCGGGGTGCGCGGACAGCTCCGCCGCCGCCGACGCGGCCGCCTCCGCCGGTTCGGGCCAGCCGACGTGGGCGGGCCACGGGGCCGTGGCGGTGACGCCGAGGAGCGGGCGCAGCTCCAGATGCGCGTACGGCCCGAACGCCGCGACGTGCTCGAAGAGGTGCCCGAGCGCCTGGCCGAGGGAGGTCTGGCCGTGCCTGAGGTCGGCCTGGGCGACGATCAGCGCCTCGTTCTCCCGCGCCGCCGTGGCGGAATGCTCCTCGCACCGCTCACGGACCTCGGCGAGGCGTTGCTCGGCCTCGCCGATATGGGCGAGCACCTCGCGCAACGGCGCGTCCAGGGCCTCCTCGCCCGCCCTGAACTCCTCGACCTCGGCCCGGTGCTCCCGCTCCTTGTCCTCCAGAGCGCGGGAGTCCGCGTCGTGCCGCTCGCGCTGCCGGGCGATCGCGGCCTGCCGCGACGCGAGGTCCCGCTCCTCGGACGCGGCCCGCTCGCGGCCGTCGTGCAGCCGCTGCGCCGTGGCGAGGAAGTCGTCGACGGCCCGCGCGACCGCGTCGACCTCCTGTTCTGCGGCAGGCATGCTCCTTTCCGCCGCGACCTGCCGCAGCCGCCGGCGCGCCGCGTCGACCTGGGCCACCGCGGCGTCGAGGTCGCGGCGGCGGTCCGCGAGCGCCGAGCGCGCCTGGGCCAGCAGCGCGGACTCCTGAGTCACTCGGGTGACGGCCTCGACGACCGCCGTGGCGGGCGGGAGCTCCCGCCGGGCTCGTGCGAAGTCCTCCAGCCGGCGGTTCGCGCGTGCCAGATCGTGCTCGGCGTCCTCATGCGCCCGGCTCGTCTCGCCGATCATCTCGTCATACTCGGCGAGCCTGGCCGCGCGGCGATTGGCCCGGTTCGTGGCGCCGATGTACTCGGGCGACGGCTTGGGCCGGGCGCCGAGGAGGAGGCCGAGGCCGAACTGGGCCCGGCCGGTCACCGTCGGCGCCGGTCCGCCCTGTTGATCCCGGCAGGGCGTGATCGTGTCGGAGACCGCGACCGACCGCAGCACGTCCGCGACGACCGCCGCCGGCACCAGGTCCTGCTCCTCCGGCACGAGGACGTCGGCGAGCGTACGGCCGGACGGGCGGCTCTCCTCGGGGAGCGGGATCAGGTAACCGTCGGATTCCAGGACCTCGACGGCGTCGAGAGCCTGCCGTACCTCCGGGTGCACCCAGGCGGTCAGCAGTCCCGCGCCGTACAAAGCGCCTTCGAGGCCGGCCGCCTCCTTCTCGTCAAGGCCGTCGGCAAATCGGACGAGCCGCCACAGGGGCGCCCCCGGGCGTCCGTCGCGGTCCGCCGTCCGGCGATCGTCGTGCGGCGGCGCCTCGTCGCGTTCCGCCGCGATCTCCTCCCGCTCACGGCGCAGGCGGACGAGGTCGGCGGCGAGGTCGCGCACGCGTGCGGACAGGCGTTCCGCGGACCTGGCCGCCTCCGTCCGCCGTTCCTCGGCCCGCACGCTGTAGACCTCGGCCAGGGACGGCGCCCCGGCGTCTCCGGCGTGGGCGAGGGCCTCCGCCAGCGCCGCCACATCGGCGGGCCCGGCCACCGCCTCGTCGTCCTCCGGGCGCCCGTCCTCCAGGTCGTCTCCCGGGAGCCTCGACGAGCGGGCCCAGCGGGCGGCCCAGGCGTCGAGCGCCTCCCCCGCGAGGCGGCGTGCCGTCGTCAGCGCGGCGTCGGCGGTCTCGCATCGCGATTCGCGCTCCGCGACGTCCTTGTCCGCCTTGTCCCTGTCGGTCTCCGCCCGCAGGCGGTCCCGCTCCGCCCCCGACACCTTTGCGATCTCGTCGCGGACCTTCGCGACGTCGTCCCGGCGGGCGGTCGCACGTGCCCGAGCCGTCGTGAGCAGGTCCTCCCCCGTGTCGGCCGGGCCGTCCCCGTCGTGGGAGACGCCGGCCCGCTCCGCCGCGTCGGCGAGGTCGGCGGAATAACGGACGATCGCCGCCCGTGCGCTCTCCAGTCGCTCCGCGAGTTCGCCCGCCTCGCCTTCCAGGACGGCCAGGTGCTCGGCGCCGTCCGCCAGCCGGGCGCGCTCCCGTTCGACCTCCTCGCCGGTCTTGGCGATCTGTCGGCGGCGCAGTTCCAGCTCTCCGCGTGCGCGGTAGGCGTCGTCCGCGCGCAGCGCGGCGAGGCGGCGCTCCAGCCCTTCCCGTTCGGCCTCGGCCATGGTGGCCGCCGCCGAGGCGGCCTCGCGTGCGGCCACGGCCCTCTTGCGCGCGTCCTCGGCCCGCACGAGCGTGCGGGCGTGCTCCACCGCGCCGTCCATCTCGGTCTGGATGCGGGCGAGCCGGGCCTTCGCATGGGTGCGCAGGTACGCCACGTAGTCGGTCAGGAACGCCCGCACGGCCGAGTCCGCGACGGCGAAGTCGTCGAACTGCTTCTGGACCGCCGCCAGGTTCTCGAAGTCGCGGGCCGCCTGGTCGACCAGTTCCTCGTCGATGGGGCTGAGACCCGAGGTGAGCGTGGCCGAGACCTTGTCGGGGTCGAGGTCCTTGGCCAGCAGCGGGCGGCGCAGCGCCAGCAGCAGGTCGAGGAGCTGGGTGTAGCGCTCCCTGCCCAGCCCGAACA
The DNA here is from genome assembly GCF_014161375.1 of Microbispora sp. H10830. Classification (NCBI taxonomy): domain Bacteria; kingdom Bacillati; phylum Actinomycetota; class Actinomycetes; order Streptosporangiales; family Streptosporangiaceae; genus Microbispora; species Microbispora sp. H10830. Next base: position 27,963 of record NZ_JABBWX010000021.1, on the reverse strand, counting down.
GCCGGGCGTCCACCGCGTCCCGATACTGGGTGGCGGTCTCACTGTGGGCGTCCGGTCCGAGGACGGCCTTGAGCTGCCGCTCGGTGAGCGGCCGGGAGTCGGGCGCCAGCAGCCCGAAGTCGACGCCGAGGCGCTTGTCGGTGACGAAGAACGAGGTCCGCACCCCGTCCCTGTGCCGGTGCGCGCGGATGCCGATGATGAGGGTGACGGTCTCGTCGGTCGCGGCCGGCTCCGCCCCGATCTCCCGCCGGGCGAACTCCATCCACACGTATCCGTACTCGGCCTCCTGCCCCCGGTAGAGCAGGTTGGACTTCATCGTGCGGTTCTCGCCGCTGAACGGGTCGAGCCGCCGGGCGTCCGCCACGCCGTCGAGGATGAACGGGAAGAGCACCTCCAGCGCCTTGGTCTTGCCCGAGCCGTTGTGCCCGCGCAGGACCAGACGCCCGTCGGCGAAGGCGAACTCCTCGTCCACGTAGTCCCAGACGTTGATCACACCGGCCCTGCTGGGCTGGAACCGGTCGGGCGGCGGCGTCATCGCTCTTCCTCCTGTGTGTGCGAAACCTCCTGTGTGCGCGGATCTTGTAGTGGCGGGTCCTTCCGCGTGGCCGGCTCCGGCAGCGCCACCAGCGCCAACTGGCCGCCCGAGCTCCGGGTGGGCAGGGCGGCCCGGATGTTGCGATACCGCAGGGCGGCGGGCAGGACGAGCACGCCGCCGAGCACCGGCCTGAGCAGCATCAGGTCCGAAAGGAAGCCGATGACGGCGTCGAGCAGCCCCCGGGGGTCCTGCTGCCAGGTGGTGGTGAACGAGGCCGCCCCGAACTCGTCGTACAGCTCGGTCGTCATCGTCTCGAGGCGGCTGCGCTCCACGAACGGCGCCTCGGCGGGCGCGGGCCGGTCGTCGGGGGACGGCGGCTCGGCCTCGGACGGGGACCAGGCGAGCTCGGCGACGATTCCGTCGCGGGGCAGGCCCGCGTCCATCCGGGACACGAGGTCGGCCTGGTCGTCGGCGAGCGCGGGCACGGGCAGCGGCTCCGGCACGTGCTCGGGGTCCTCCAGCAGGTCGGCGATCTTCGCCAGCAGCAGCCCGGCCGCCCGGCTCACCGCGTTGCCCCGGCCGGGGAACGGCCGGTCGGTGAAGACGCCGCCCGAGTCGGCGAGCATGACGCCCTCCGCGCGCCGTTCCAGGACCAGGCCGGTGAACCGGACGAGGTCCTCGGCGAGACCCGGGGCGCGAAGCGCGTCGGCCACCTCCGGCTCGACGTCCGCGTAGTAAACCACGGGGAACTCGACGAGCAGCCGGCGCGCCCTGCGGGCCGGGTTCGAATGCGGCGGCTCGTGCACCAGGCCGGCCGCGCTGGTGAGGTGCTGGACGGGCCGGGCCGGCTTGAACAGCACCGCGCAGATGTCATGGTCGATGTCGTACAGCGCGTCGCCGCGTTCGGTGTCGCGCGCCCACCACTCCAGGCTGCCGTCGGACAGCCGGAGCGCGCCGCGGTCCACCAGCCAGCCCAGCACGTCGACGATGGCCGCCTTGTGCGATCCGATCGCGGGGTCGAAGCCGAGGCCGTCGATGGAGTTGGCCAGCGGAGTGAAGATCCGCACCAGGTCCGCCAGGCTGATCTCGATGCGGGAGCGCTGGAACGACCCGAGGACCAGGCACAGGTAGGCCAACCTGCGGCGGTCGAACGGCTTGCCCCTGCGGGAGAAGATCGATTGCTGTGTGCCGTCCAGGACGTCGAGGCGGCGGACCAGCCGTACGTGGTGGGTCGTGGCGATCAGTGTGTAGCCGAGCAGCTCGCGGAAGTCGCGCGCCATCTCGTCGGCCCAGCGCAGCACCTGGTCGAGCACGCCGGGCCGCGGCCGCTCCTTGGTGATCAGATCGCAGGTCAGCACGCGGCGGACCGCCTGCTGGTAGGAGCCGAGGTCGGCGACGGAGACGCCGGCGGCGGCCCGGGCGCGAGGACTCGTCACCTGGCACCCCCTGTCATCGAATCTGCCTTCGAACCCGTCATCGAACCTGCCCCCGGACCTGCCTCCGGACCTGTCACCGGCGTCCGCCCGGCGAGCTCGACCCGGAACCCGGGCAGGTGGAGCAGTCCCTGCGCGGTGCGCACGGCGCTTCCGGTGTCGCTCGGCACGAGCCGGATCATCACGGCGTCGTTGGCGCCGGATCCTCTCTTCAGACGGCCGGCGACGACCGTTCGTCCCTCCAGCGCCCGCGTCATCAGTTTCAGCAGGATCCGGGTCTCGGACTCGTCGAGCACCCGCCCGTGCGCGCCCAGATCCGTCAGGTGGTCGGCGGCCTCGCGCTCGGCCGCGCGCTCCGCGGCCTGCTCGCGGCGCAGCGCCGCCCGCGCGCCGGGGTTGCCGCGCACCGGCGCCGGCACGCCCGGGGTGGGCGCCTTGCCGCTGCGGAAGAGCGTGACCGACACCTCCACCCCCGGCGCGTCCCACCAGGTCGCCCTGGGCGAGATCTGTTCGGTGTCCTCGTGGGCGGCGCCCAGGTGCCGTGCGCTCCGCAGGTTGAACGCCGCGACCATCAGCGCGTGGGCGGCGCCCTCGTCCGGCGCGTTCCAGACCCACTCGGCCAGATGCCGCAGCTGGGTGGCCCGGTTGACGCCGCCGCGCTGCGCCTCCGAGATCTGCCGCAGCAGAGCGATCACCCCCGAGACCGCGATGCGCGTGGCGTTGCGCAGCTCCCCGGCACGGGACTCCTGCGATCCCTCGGGAGCGAACCACGCCCGCAGGGCGGACCAGCGGCGGCGCCAGTCCTCCAGCCGCTCGTGCCGATCCATGAAGGGCCGCTCGTCCGCGGCCGCCGCGCGGTCGAGCAGGGAGGCCAGACCGCTCGCCTCGACATCCCGCACGGCCGTGGCCAGGCGGGGCAGGTAGCGGTCGAGCTCCGCCATGAACTCCGACATGTGGGTCAGCAGGGCGTTCTTGTAGCGCAGGAACGTCTCCGGAGAGGCGTCGGTGGACCGGATGATCTCGCCGAGCGTCACGTGGAAGTGCGCGGAGCGACGTCCCATGTCCTCCATCACCGAGTCCAGCCGGGACAACCGGCGGTAGACCTGCTCCCCCTCCCCCGCGCGGTTGGCCGCCGCGAGCGCCTTGAGGTCCTCCAGGATGTCGGAGAAGACCAGCCGCGACAGGTTGGCGTCCTGGATGCGGGCCGCCAGCAGTCCCTCGACCGACGTGTACGCCCAGTAGCCCAGCTCGCTGAACTGGTAGACCGACTGCCTGTTGCGGTAGCGGACGAGGTTGCCGGCCCGGGACGCGTCGTCGAACCGGTGCACCACCCCGTCCTCGTACAGGGCGTCCAGCCGGTCGCGCAGGTTGCCGTCGAACGTGGAGACCTCGTCGTGGAGCCGGGCCAGCTCGTTCAGGGCCGCCTGCACCTCACCGGCGTCCACCTGGACCTGGTGCACCTCCCGCAGCCGGTCCATCGCCCGCAGGACCCAGAGATAGGCCACATGGTCGTCGCGCCTGGTGAAGTTGAACAGCCTGAACCGATCGCTGATCGCCAGCGAGTCGAGGTCCAACGCCCTGCGGTCCGCCATCCGGTCCCCCCGATCCATGTCGCGGGTCCGTCTCACCGATCCGCGCCGCACCCGCCCGATCGCGGAGTCCCGCCCGCCACGAGAGGCGGGCGGGGCTCCGCGTGCCGAGAAGACCGTATTGGAGGGCACCGACAGTTGCGACCTGCGCGGGGGCAGGCGACCGGCGGCCTCAGCTCCCGGAGGGCGAGTAGCCGCGGTGCGGAAGCCCATGCCGCCGGATCAACCGCCGTGTCAGGCGGGGCGGAGGAGTGCGACCAGGAAGCTGGAGTCGTCCCTGAACGGACGTAGGTCCCAGGTGGACAGCAGCAGGTCGGGTTCGAGCGCGCCGGCGGCCGCGTCCGCGAAGAACTCGCTGAACTCGTAGCCGCGGCCGGCGCCGAAGCCGATCGCGACCCGGCCATCCGGCGCGAGGTGCGCACGGAACCGTCTCAGCACCTCACGACGGGTGCTGGGCGCGAGGAACGTCATCACGTTCCCGGCGCAGACGACGGCATCGAACGGCGTGGTGATGCCCTGCGCGGGAAGGTCGAGTTCGGCCAGATCTCCGACCATCCATCGCGGCCCGGAGTGGTCCTGCTCGGCGGCCTCGATCAGGGCCGGATCGACGTCGACACCGACGACCTCGTGGCCGGCCTCGGCCAATGCGCCACCGACCCGGCCGGTTCCACAGCCGGCGTCGAGGATGCGGGCGCGGCGCGGCACCATGGCGTCCACGAGGCGGGCTTCCCCGGCGAGGTCGTCACCGGCGTGAGCCATGGAGCGGAAGCGCTCGATGAACCAGGTGGAGTGATCGGGATCGGCGGCTACCTTCTGCATCCAGATGCTCTGTTCAACCATGCCTGAATTCTCCCGAGCGGAGGAGGCGATGAGAGACCGGCCCAGAGTATGCCACCGCCCGCAGGGCTCACGTCGTCGTGAGTGGCGACCATCAGGGTCAGCCCTTGCTCGGCGACCAGGCGGCCCACCGGCTCCAGGACCTCACTTCGCTGTGGTGCTGGAGGCCCGGACGCCCGGGTGCCACCGGGGAGGCGTCACCGCAGCCCGTGCGCCTCCGCCCAGGCCGCGACGGCCGCGGCGATCAGCTCCGGGTGGTCTTCCGGGGTGTGGTGCCCCGCGACCTCCTCGTACTGCCGGATCTCGAGGCCGGCCATGGTGGCCGCACACCAGTCGATCATGTCCTGGTGCACCATCGTGCCGGTCCCGGGCGCGAAGGCGAGTAGGAGCTTCGGCACCTCCGGGCTGGCGGCCAGCCACCTGCCGTACGCCTCCACGCGTGCCACCACGTCGGCGGGCTCACCGCCGAGCGGCATCGAGCGCGCCCACCGCAGCAGCGGCAGGCGGCTGTCGCGCGTCGGGTACGGCTTGCGGTAGACAGCCAGGTCGCTCTGGTCCATGGGGGCCACGACGGTGGCCGGCAACCCCTGTTCGATGAAGGCGTTGTCATCCAGGATCATCTTCTCTCCGACGCCCTCGGTCTTGATCGCCGCGAACAGCTCCCGGCCGCCCTCGGGGAACTCCTCCCAGGTCATCGGCTTGACGATGGTTTCGGTGAAGGCGATTCCCCGCACCCGGTCCGGGTGACGGGCGGCCCAGTCGAAGGCAAGTGCGCCGCCCCAGTCGTGACCGACGAGGACCACGTCGTGAAGGCCGAGGGCGTCGAACCAGGCGTCCAGATAGCGGGCGTGATCGGCGAAGGTGTACGCGATGTCGGGCTTGCCGGAATCACCCATGCCGATCAGGTCGGGGGCCAGCCGGCGGCCCTCGCCGATCGCGGGGATGACGTGCCTCCACAGGTGGGATGAGGTGGGGTTGCCGTGCAGGAAGACCATCGGCGCCCCGGAGCCGGTGTCGCGGTAGTGGATGGTGGAGCCGAGAACGTGCTGAACGGGCACGACAGGTCCTTTCAGAGGTTGAGCTTCATGATCCGATCGACCGCGATCTCGATGACGACACGGCCGGGCGGGTTGGGCGGGGCGGCGCCGTAGCGGCCGGCGTAGCGGCGGACCGCCTCGCCGACGCGGCCGGAGTCGTCGTGGACAGTGGCGGGACCTTCGAGCGTGATCCAGCGGAACCCGTCCACCTGGCAGAGCGCGGCCCGGCCACCGGAGCCGGCGGCCAGATTTCGGGCCTTGCGAGAGGAGGCCACGGTCAGCACGCGGGCCAGGGCCGCTCGGTGGTCCCAGGTGAAGCGCACGGCCGCCACGTGCGGGGAGCCGTCGGGGCGGAGGGTGGTCAGGGTCGCCACCGACGGCTCGGCCAGGAACGCCTCGGTCAGGCTCATCGGAAGGCGGCGACGTTGCGGCCCGCCCAGTCGGCGAAGGATCGGGGAGCGCGGCCGAGGACTCGCTCGACGTCCGGGCTGACCTGCTGCTCGGCGTCCGTCGGCTCCCCCAGGATGGCGAGAGTCCCTTCCACCACCTGCTCGGGCATGAACTGCAGCATCTGCGCCCGGGCCTCCTCCCGGGTCTGTTCGGCGAACCGCACCGGCGTACCCACCGCGGCGCCGATCGCCGCCGCCCGTTCCCGCGGCGTGGTCAGCGCGGGACCGGTCAGTTCGTAGACGCGGCCGGCATGCCCGTCCTCGCGCAGGACGGTCGCGGCGACCTCGGCGATGTCGGCCGGGTCGATGGTCGGCAGGCCGGTGTCACCGAACGGGGCGGCGGCCGTACGACCGCCGCGGATGGACTCCGCCCAGGCGTAGGCGTTGGAGTGGAAGCCGCCGGGCCGCAGGATCGTCCACTCCAGGCCGGACCGGCGCACCGCGTCCTCGAAGGCGGCGGGGTGGCGGTAGAACTCCGGCCTGGTCCCCGCCCCCTGCGAGGACAGCAGGACGACACGACGGACCCCGCCCGCCCGGGCGGCGTCGAGGATCGCCTGCGGGTCCTGACCTGCCACCAGCAGGAACAGCGCGTCCGCACCGTCGAAGGCGTCCTTCAGCCCGGCGGGGTCGTCCAGGTCGGCTCGCACATGCCGTACGCCCTCGGGCAGTTCGGCGGTCCGCCGGGAGACGGCGGTCACCCGCTCACCCGCGGCGGTGAGCAGCGCGACCACCTGGCCGCCGACGTTTCCGGTGGCCCCCGTTACCACGATCATGATTGCTCCTTAGTGAGTTAGCTGGCTGACTGAGACGAACCGTAGCGGCCTTCGAGACCACTTGTCCACTCCTAGTCAGTTGACGGACTCAGAAGTACGAGAGGTGCCGGCACGTGACGGTCCGCGCGTACGGAGATCCCGCGGCCGTGGGCGAAGCTCAGCGGATCGGCATGCGGCCCGCGCCGAGCGGGTCGCCGGGGCCATCGACCTCGAGTCGGAGCCGGCGCTCGGCATCGCCCTGTCCGCGCGAGTATTGTCGGTGCGCCATGCGGCGGGCGGTGGCCTGGCACGCTGTTCGACGAGACGCCGGTCGCTGATGGCGAGTCGCCGGTTGCTCGCCTCGCTTCTGCGGGCCCGCTGCCAGGCGAGCCTCCCGCCGGTGGGCGCGCCGACGAGCCGGATCGTCAACCTATCCGCCGGCAGCCGGTGCCGCCCGCTCTGCCATACCTTGCCGGCGCTGCCGTGCTGGAGGAACTCTTGCGTCAGGAGGGTGGCGGGCGGTCGATGTCTGATCGAGTCTTGTCCCGGCGCGACCTGAGTGCGGCGGCCACGAACGAGGCGACCAGCGGCCGGCGGTCCTGCTCGATCCAGGCGAGCACCAGGCGGCTGGGCGGCGCGTCGGCCACCGGGACGCAGACCAGGCCGCCCGGGACCGGTTCGACCAGCGAGCGGGGCAGCACCCCGATCATCCGGCCCACCGTGATCATCTGGAGCATCTGAACCACGTCGGCGACCTCGGGACCGGTGCCGTCGCCCCCGGGTATTCCTTTCCAGCGCGGCAGCGTCTCGCCCTCCAGATCGGACATGCGCACCGAATTGCGCCCGGCCAGCCGGTGTCCGGCCGGGACGATGACCACGCGATCCTCGGTGTGCAGCGTCTCGTGGGCCAGGCCGTCGAGGTCATCGAACGGCGCGTAGAGCAGGCCGACGTCGGCCCTGCCGTCGCGCAGGAAGTCGGCGCGATCGGCCGGGCCGCTGAACAGGATGTCCACCTGGCGGGCGTCGGGCTGGTGCGCGTATTCGGCCAGAAGCCCGGAGAGCAGGCCGCCGTCGCCGCCGGGTTTGAGCACGAGCCGCAGGTGGGCCTGGGTGTCGCCGGCACGCTGGGCGTGCCGGATGGCGGCGCTGACCGCGTTGAGCGCGTGCCGGCCATGTTCCTGTAACGCCTCCCCTGCCGGGGTGAGCTCGACGTGCCGGCTGGAGCGGATGAAGAGCGGGACACCGAGCCGGGTCTCGATCCGTCGGATGGCCTTCGACAGCGCGGGCTGGGCGATCGAGAGCCGGACGGCGGCACGGCCGAAGTGCAGCTCGTCAGCGAGCGCGACGAAGTACTCGAGTTCGCGAATCTCCAGTTCGACCATGCCTCCAGGTTATCGCCGAATGGCGAACCGGTCTTGGACACAGGTGCCGTGCGGAGCCCAGAATTGCTGCATGATCAACCACACGATGATTGTCTCCTTCGACCAGCCGCTGCCCGACACCGAACTCGACCAATACCTCATGGATATCGAACAGGTCATGCTCGACTCCGGTTTCGTGCAGTCGGTCGCGACCCGGCACCACATTCCCATCCCCGGCGAGGAGGCCATTCCGGCCCTGATCGCGACCGTGATCGTGCAGGTGGCCGTCGCCGACACCGACGCCCTCGCCAAGGCGTTCACCGCGCCGGGCATGCACGAGGTCATCGACCGCTGGCAGTCCCGGCACCCGTACAAGGTCGCCTGGGCGAACCACGAGGCGCTGGCATAAGCGGCACTTCGCGAAAGGCGGGCCTGGTCACCGGGGCCGGCGGGACCGGCCGCGCGGTGCCGCTCCAGTTCGCCCGGAGCGGCGCCGCGGTGGCCGTGCTCGACCTCGGCACGCTGGACCGCCACCCGGGACTGGCCGTCGCACTCGGGCACCTCGGCGAAGGCATCCCGTACCGGCTGCGGCGCATCGGCAACGGGCACGGCGCGCGGGTCAGGGTGCTCACCACGTACGACACCGACTCCGACACCCTTCCGGCGATCGATGCCGGCGCGACCGGTCACCTGCTCAAGCACGCTCCGCGCGATGACCTGTTCGGCGCGGTGCGCGGTGAGAAACTTTCACCGCCATCGTCGCATTCTCGGCACGGGAGGACACTCCTCTCACCGGGAGACCGCGACGACCGGTCCGGAGCGCCGGAAGCAGGTCGAATGGACGATTCCCGCCCGGCGACCCGAGTTTGTGCAAGCGTTTTCATCGCGCACGCACGCGGCCGGGCGAGCGCGGGGCGCGCCGGCGCCGTTTGACGGGGGCCCTTGACGACCCGGGAACCGACGCTGACACTGAGCGGCGATCTCCGGTGAACGACAGCGTGATCGAGGGCACCTCCGGACTGCGTTTGTTAGCGCTCACATCGATACGACGAGAGGCACCCCCCATGGACACCTCCGCACGTTCTCCCGCTTGGCCGCGCCGCATCCTCACCCTGGCGATCCTGGCGCTGCTCGCGATCTGTCCATCCGTCGTGGCCGCCGGCGCCGCCCATGCGGCGAGCGTCGACACGAGCGCGTCGTACGTACTGGTCAACCGCAACAGCGGCAAGGCGCTGGACGTCTACAACATGGCGACGAACGACGGCGCGCCCCTGGTGCAGTGGTCCCGCAACGACGGCGCCTGGCAGCAGTGGCAGTTCGTCGACTCCGGCGGCGGCTACTACCGCCTCAGGTCGCGCCACAGCGGCAAGGTCGTCGACATCTCCGGCCGCTCCACCGCCGACGGCGCCGACGTCATCCAGTACACCGACAAGAACGCCACCAACCAGCAGTTCCGGGTCGTCGACACCGACAGCGGATACGTCAAGCTGATCAACCGCAACAGCGGCAAGGCCCTCGAGGTCTGGGAGTGGTCCACCGCCGACGGCGGCCGCGTCTCCCAGTACGCCGACCTCAACGGCGCCAACCAGCAGTGGCAGCTCGTCAAGGTCACCTCCTACCCCGACCCGGGCTACGTCACCGGTGACATCACCGTGCACGACCCGGAGGTGGCCAAGAAGCCGGACGGCACCTACCTGCTCGCGCACACGGGCGACAACATCGTGCTCAAGACCTCGACCGACCGGACCACCTGGCGCAACGCGGGCGTGGCGTTCCCCGGCGGGGCCTCCTGGACGCATGCCTACACCAACGGCAGCAACACCCTGTGGGCGCCGGACATCACCTACGTCAACGGCAAGTACTACATGTACTACGCGGCCTCGACCTTCGGCTCCAACCACTCGGGCATCTTCCTGGCCACCAGCACGACCGGCGCGTCGGGATCGTGGAGCAACCAGGGCCTGGTCGTCGAGTCGACCACCTCCGACAACTGGAACGCCATCGACCCCAACCTCGTCATCGACGATCAGGGCCGCTGGTGGCTCGACTTCGGCTCGTTCTGGTCGGGGATCAAGATGGTCCAGCTCGACCCGGCCACCGGCAAGCGGCTGGACGGCACGATCCGCAGCATCGCCGGCCGCAACGGCGGCGCGATCGAGGCGCCGTTCATCTACCGGCACGGCGGCTACTACTACCAGTTCGTCTCCTTCGACCTCTGCTGCAAGGGCGCGTCCAGCACCTACCGCATCATGGTGGGCCGCTCCACTTCGGTCACCGGCCCGTACGTCGACCGCAACGGGACGGCGATGACGTCAGGGGGCGGCACGCAGGTGCTGGCCGGGCACGGGAGCATCCACGGTCCCGGCCACCAGGCCGTTCTCGCCGACAACGACGGAGACATCCTCTTCTACCACTGGTACGCCGACGACGGCTCCTCCCGCCTCGGCATCAACAAGCTCGGCTGGGACAGCGCCGGCTGGCCCTACGTCTACTGAAGACGAGGAGACGACGAAGCATGCGCCTCCAGGGCTGGGGGTTGTTTGCCCTGTAAGGACGGGCCTGGCGGCGCACCGTACTCCTGCGCTGTGACCCCAGGAACAGTCAGCGTCTCAACAGCCAACACGCGGGCGGCGGCTAGAAGGCCACTGAAGATCTTGTCTCGATGACAGCCGGTGCTTGTAGGTCGGCCGTGGTCCGCTCAGGTGAGTTTGGGCTCCAGTGTCCAGGCGTTGCCGGTCCGGGTGAGTCCGAGATTGATAAGGGTTCGCAGGTTGAGGGCGGCGGCGCGGGTGTGGAGCCAGGCGTTGTTCTTGATGGTGCCGATGTACCGTAATCGCCGGTTGCCTCGTGCGACGATCCAGGCGATCGCGCGTTCGACGGGAGGCCGCCAGCGCCGGTAGTCGTCCTGCCAGACCGGATCGGTGGCAGCCTGCCGGCGGGCAGCGGCAAGCTCGTCGTGGTGCGGGCGAATGGTGAGAATGCGCCCGGCTTTGGCTGTGGTGCAGCGCGGGCGCAGTGGGCATCCGGTGCACTGGCCGGTGAAGAACGCCTTGCGCTGCTGGTTGCGGCCCGACGGCGCCGACAACGCAACCTGGTGCCCGGCCGGGCAGGTCACGGTGCTGCCTGCGGTGTCGATGGCGAAGTCGTCCAGGTCGAATCCGCCGGGCACGGCCGGGCGCAGCGGTGCGGGTTTGATCACGGCACGATGCCCGGCCTCCATCAGCGCTTGACGGCAGGGCCCACTGGAGTAGGCGGCATCGCCGAAGACCTCCACCGGGCTGGTCTGCTCGGCGAGCAATTCGGCGGCCAGGGCGGCCTCGTGATAGGCGGCGCCGGATCCGGGCCGTAACGCCACGGCGGTGAACAGGCCGGTCTCCGGTTCGACCGCCACATGGGCCTTGAAGCCGTCCTGGCGGTGGGTGCGGGTCTTGTGCACATGCCGGGATTCGGGATCGACGGTGGAGATCACCCGGTCGGGGACGGTGCGCTGGGCGATGCGCCAGCGCCCGTCCCGGCCGTCGGAGTCCTCGGCCGGTTCCACGTCTTGACCGGCGACCAGGGCCAAAAGGCCCACGGCGGTGGCCGCCTGCTCGTCCAAGGGCTGCTCAGACAGGCCGGCCAGCAGCCGGATCGCGTCGGTGACCAGGGCGTCCACCAGCACATCCCGGGCCTGCTCGTCATCCCAGGCGATACGCGGCTTGCCCGGATCGGCGTAGTCATGAGCGGTGCAACACTCGGCGGCGACTTGGGCGGCGCCGGGCACGTGACGGATCGTCCGGCGGATCGCGGCGATCAACTGGGTGACGGTGTCCTGGGTGGCTACCGCATCGTCTAGCACCGCCGAGTCCAGCGCCCGCCGCTGCCTGCCCTTGAGCACCCCGGTCGCCGCGACCACCTCGCCCACAGCCTCAAACAGGCGGTTCGGCCTGCGGGAGCGGGCCAGCCGCCGCCTGAAGTAGGTAAGCAGCGACGGATCGAACGCGGTGTCATACAGCCCCAGCCCACAGGCCGCCTTCCAGCGCAGGTCACACCGCAGCGCTTGCACGGTGTCGGCGTCCGACAGCCCGTGCAGCGTCTGCAGCACCACCGCAGCCGCCAGGACCTGCGGCGGCATACTCGGCCGCCCGTTGCACGAGGGATACATGTCCGCGAACATCCCCGCGGGAAACAGCGCCTGACGATACTCGGCCAAGAACGCGAACACGCTGCCTGCCGGGATCAGCTCCCGGCAGGTCTGCCACACATCCGGCCCGACCAGTTCCCCAGCCCACTCACCCTGCACATCAACCACTGTGACCTCATGCCAGAAAGAACGAGGCCAGAACGCAAGATCTTCAGTGGCCTTCTAGGCCCTGTTTCTTGGATCACCTTCGGAGCCAGATCACCAGGGCTGCCACGGTCACGGTGCCGAGATAGATGTATGCGCGCTTGTCGTAGCGGGTGGCCACAGGCCGGAAGTTCTTCAGCCGGTTGGTCGCCCGCTCGACAACGTCGCGCTTCTTGTAGCGCTCTTTGTCGAACCCGGCGGGGCGCCCACCCGCCGAGCCACGCCTGCGGCGATTGCCCCGTTGGTCACGAGGCTCGGGAATGGTGAGCGAGATCTTACGTCTCCGCAGGTAGGAGCGGTTCGAGCGGGAGCTGTAGGCCTGGTCGCGCTGACACCCTCCGGCCGGCTGCGAGGGCGGCCGGGCCCGAGCCGTGGTCGAGTCGACCGACACCTGCCAGTCGAACCGCCCTCGGTGTCCTGGGCGGCCTGTGGCTTTGCCGGGCGAGGTAGGCGAGCCTGGTCGAACCGGACGACGCGAGGGCGGCTATTCGTCGCCCTCGCTCGGTGTCCGAAGCTCCTTGTACATCTCCCTGCACTGCTTCGTACTCATGTCGTCGGGAGCGCACAGCTGCACGTCCAGGTCGAGATCGACGGTGCGCTGCCGGCCCGCCGAGGTGTAGGTGACGCGAACGCCTTCGGCCCGCGCGGTGCGGTTGCGGGTCTTCCCGTACTGCAGACCGAGCTCCGTGAGGAGTCCGTCGTGGTCCCTGTTGCTGCAGGGCGTGGTCACGGCGGGACTGCGAGCCGGGAATTCGAGCTCGGTCAGAGGCTGCTCGGCGTTGCCGAGCATGGCACGTGTACGGCTCTGTAGCCGGGAGGAGAACGCCTGCAGGACGATTCCGCCACTCGGCCTGATCAGGTCGACCTTGTCGATGGTGACCGAACCCGGCCGATCAAGGCACATCACCCACCCTCCCAGGGAGTAGGGCCGACGGGCCACGGTGTCGGGCAGGACGATACCGATTGAGGCGGTCTCGCCCGTTTTGGGGTCTTCGTCGAGGAGTAGCTGTTCTGTCCCGTGAGGTTGGGTACGCGGCTGGCGGGTGGTAGGCCGTTCAGCGCGGTGTGGCCGCGGTGGTGATTGTAGGTGTGCAACCAGGCGGGCAGGGCGGCGCGGCGTTGGGTCTCGGACGTGTAGGGCTGGGCGTATGCCCATTCGTCGAGCAGGGTGCGGTTGTAGCGTTCGGCCTTGCCGTTGGTCTGGGGCCGGTAGGGGCGGGTGCGTTTGTGGGTGATGCCGGCCGCTGCCAGGGTGTCGCGCCATAGGCGGGAGCGGTAGCAGCTGCCGTTGTCGGTCAGCACCCGGCGCACGGTGATCCCGCAGGTGGTGAAGAAGGCTTGGGCGCGGTGCCAGAACGCGGCGGCGCTCTCCTTGGTCTCATCGGGCAGGATTTCGGTGTAGGCCAGGCGGGAGTGGTCGTCGATGGCGTTGTGCAGGTAGCCGTAGCCGAGGTTGGGACGGCCGTGGTGGGTGCGCGGCCGGTCCGGGTCGCGGTGGGCGGAGCTGTTGCGGGCACCTGTCTGTCTGCCGTGCACGCGATGGCCGCCGCCGTCGGGGATGTTGCCGAGCTTTTTGATGTCGACGTGCACGAGATCGCCGGGTGCGGGGTGTTCGTAGCGGCGGATGGTGCGGGCGGTGGCGCGGTCCAGGTGGGCCAGGCGGGTCAGCCGGTAGCGGGCAAGGACGCGGTGGACGGTCGAGGGGTGCAGGCCCAGCAGGTAGGCGATGCGGGCCGGGCCCCACCGGCGTAGCACGCGGACCTTGATGATGCGCCGCTCGGTGCGGGTTGGGGTGCGGCGAGGGCTGTGGTGCGGGCGCGAGGAGCGGTCGGCCATGCCGGCTGCTCCGTAGCGCCGGTAGCGGCCGGCCCAGCGCCGGGCGGTGGTGACCGCGACCTGGAAGCGTTCGGCTGCCCTGCGCAGCGGCCAGCCGTCGTCGACGACACACCGGGCCAGGCGCAGGCGTCCGAGTTCGGTCAGCGGCGCGTTACGGTGGGGCATGAGGGCCTTTCTGGTTGGCGTGTAGATGTCGCAATCCACACCAAACCGAAGGCCCTCACCCATTTACAAGATCATTGGTGCGTGTCGCCCCGTACCTAACCTCTGTGGTCAGTACAAGTAGCCGTGGGCCCTCACCCACACAGCCGGCTGTCATGACCACGATGATGATGGCCGGCAGGATCCGGTGGATGAGGGCACGCATGGCGGAACTCCTTACCCCGATCGACTGGTCTCAGTACTTGTGCGCTTCGGCGATCCGCAAGGCGCCGTCGACCCAGCCCAACGGTGAATTACCGCGCAACCAGGTCTTCTTGTGCACCACCCAGGTAATGGACGAGGAGGAGTTGAACCCCGACTGCGCGGAGACGTTCACCACCCCGAGGTCGACGCCGCCGCTGACCGTGGCGTTCTTGCCGGTTTTCTTGATGAAGGTTCCGCTGGTGTAGGCATTGCACTTGCGCGGGTCCTTGAAGATCACGGGCTTCGCCTTGGTGACCTTGGTGAGGAGGCTGTGCACGCCCATCGGCCGGCGCTCGGTCGGACCGACCACCCTCGTCGTATACGTGCAGACCCGGGTGTAGTCCCGATAGTTGACTCTGTTGTAGGCCCAGACGCTGATGAGACCGTCCCGTTCGGCGGTGGCCATCAGGTCGACCTTGCGCGTTCCGCCTCCCGACCACTTCCCGGCGGTGTTCTTGAAGCCGATCCCCAGCTGGTGGTCCACCTCGTACTCCTAAGTGATCTTCGCCTTGGCACCGCTCCAGCCGTGGGCCTCCATGAACCGCTCCTGCACGCCGTAGTGCCAGCCACGCGCCTCTGTGATGCAGCCCCTCGCGGACGAGGCGGCCATCACGCCGAGCTGGGCCGCGGCTTCGTTGAAGATGTCCGATCGGTCCTCGACGGCGACCGCGGCGGAGCGAGCGCCCGCCTCGGCGCCGAGGCTGTCATCCTGCCACTCGGGCTCGAGGGAGGGATCGGGATCAGGCGCGCTGCCCAGCCTGCGGCACGTCACCGTTACGGTCACGCCGAGCCTCGGGCACGTCGCCGCATGGCTAGGCTCGGACACCCCGGTCATGCGCGGACCAGCGCTCGTCGTCGACGATCCCACGCTCGACCTACCCATCGGGCGGGCGGAGGCCGACGCCGCGACCCGTCGCCTCTCCGAGTACGGCCTGGACGTGGTGCGGGTCTCAGGACCGGACGCGACCTTGCCTCGCGTTACTCAGGCGGCCGCGCCGGCGTCACTGGTCCACATGGCGGCCCACGACCGCGCCGACCCCTTCCAGCCGGAACGCTGCGGCCTCGTACTCTCAACCGGTCCCTTGCCCCCGGGGATCGCCGAGTTGCTCGCTGAGCCACCCGCGCCGCTCGCGGCGGACCCGCCCACGGTCGTCGAACGCCGCGCCGGGGAGATCTGACGGACGCGCAATGGGCGGTGTTGGAACCGTCGGCCGCCGACGTGGACCCGGCGGCAGCTGATCGACGGCATACGGTTCCGGGTCCGCACCGGCATCCCGTGGCGGGACATGCCCGCCGAGTACGGGCCGTGGGGCCGGGTGTACGACCTGTTCCGCCGGTGGCAGCGCAACGGCACCTGGCATCGGATCTTCACCGCGCTCCAGACCCGGGCTGACGCGAAGGATCTGATCACCTGGGACATCAACGTCGACTCCACGGTGTGCCGGGCCCACCAGCACGCCGCCGGGGCGAGGAAAAAGGGGAGCTGCAGAAGGAGCCGCCCGGCGGCGTCACCGTCGAGCCGGACGACCACGGGCTCGGGCGCTCGCGCGGCGGCCTGACTACCAAGCTGCACCTGGCTGTCGAACAGGGCCAGAAGCCCATGTCCATCGTGATCACGCCCGGGCAGCGGGGCGATTCGCCGCAGTTCGAGCCTGTTCTGAACAAGGTCCGTGTCCCGCGTCTTGGGCCGGGCAGGCCGCGCACCCGGCCGGATCGCGTGCGCGCCGACAAGGCGTATGCCTCCCGGAAGAACCGCGCTTACCTGCGGCGGCGCGGGATCCGCTGCACCATCCCGGACAAGGCCGACCAGGCCCGCAACCGCAAGAAACGCGGCTCCCACGGCGGCCGTCCGCCGAAGTTCGACCCGCAGGGTTACAAGGCTCGGCACGCGGTCGAGTGCGGCATCAACCGCCTCAAGAAGCACCGGGCTGTGGCCACGAGGTACGACAAGCTCGCGGTCCGCTACGAGGCGACCGTCCTCGTCGCGGCCATAAACGAGTGGCTGTGACCAGCACAGCCGACGCCATGCCCTCTCCGAGGCGGCCAGCAGCTGATGAACCGCCCGACCACGCCTGAGCGCTACGGCGTCTGACGGGGGATACCTGTCAACGCCGGGGATGTCAGAAAGACGTCAGGCAGAAGGGGTGGCCAGCCGGATCCAGGAGTACCCGCCAGCGTCCGTCGCCGGGCTGATGGGCCGGTTTGGCCGCGCCGAGTTCCAGCGCCAGCTCTTCCATCGCATCGAGGTCGTCAGCGCGGAAATCCAGGTGGAACTGTTGTGGCACGTCCTGACCCGGCCACTGCGGAGCCCGGTATCCGTCAACCCTCTGGAATCCCAGATCACAGCCGGAGTCGTCCGTCAGAGCGACGAACTCGTCCGTACTGAAGATCTCGCGCATCCCGGTCAGTGCACCGTAGAAGCCCGCCAGCACCTGCGGGTCGGCACAGTCCAAAGTCACCCCTCGCAGTACAGCGCCTGGCACCATTCGCTCCTTCGTGTCCGCGCGTCTGTCTCCGTAAGCCGCCGCTGCACGCGATCATCGGCCACAGCCACACCGTACCCGCCACATCCACCGCTGAAGTAGCGGTTTACCCCTGCTCAGAGCAACGGGTGACTGTGACCGGCGCTTTCGATACACGCCCAAGCCGTCGAGGGCTCCCTTCGAAATTGCGCCGTCGCCGTCCTCTCCTCCTGCCAGTCCGCCGCCATGCGCATGGACCCCCGGCTCGACGAATGCCTCGACCTGCCCTCCGCTTTGATCATCGCAGGTGTAGGCACCGTGATCGCACCGATGTGGCCGATCGAGGAGGGCTTCGCCGCACTCTGGACGGACCTGTTCTACGAGCGGCTGACGGCCGGGGCCGGCGTCGCCGATCTCGCCGCCCTCGTTCGCGAGGTGAACCACACCGTCCGGGCCATGTCGAGGGACAGCGCCGCCGAGCGGCTGTCCGCACTCGCAGGCGGCGCACAGGACTCCGCGGCGTATATCCGACTGCTGGCGTACGGCCAGCACTTGGAGCGAGGAACGGAGCCCGTGTTCGCGCACCCCTGGTGGTGGGCCGCGTTCTTGGTGTACGGACGCGGACGAGTCCTGATCGAGGAAGGCAGGTCAGATGGAAAACATCCTCGCGCTCACCCGTGAACGGCCGGTCGAGCGGGACTATCAAGCCGTCATCCTCGATCCGGGGCTCGACGACATCGCCGCGGAAAACGTCCTGGTCGCGTTCTTCGCGCGGCAGCGGCACGTCTCGGGCGTGAGCCTGGTGGTCGGCGGGCGCGAGGCCGGGTGGCTGGAGCTGGCTGACTTCCTCTGGAGCATCACCCCGCAGGAACGCGACATCGGTGAGGCCGACCACGCGCGCCTGGAGGGCACGACGCCGCCCAGCAGGCTCAAGCTGATCCACCTGGTCTGCCCGTGGCCGGTTGCCCGGTTCGCGACCAGTGGGCGCTGTCGTTCGACGAACCGCGCCACCGCACTGCGCGCAGCACCCCGAGACCGCGTTGACGGAGGCAGGGTGATCATCACCGATCTGCTGGGCATCACCGATGAGCTGGGCACGCGTTACCGGCTGACCGCCCTGCTGCCCATGGGCGTGCTCGGCGCCTTCACGCTCGCTCTGGGGATGGCCGACGGATTCGCCCACCGGCCCGACCTGGCCCTGCTGGCATCCCGCGTTGCCGGCATCAGCGCGGCTCAGGCGGTCGGCCTGTTCCTGGTCCTGCTCGTGTTCAGCATCGTCGCCCAGCCCCTGCAGCGCCCGCTGGTCCGCCTTCTGGAGGGCTATTGGGGAGCCTCCAGGCTGGCAGCGGTGGCCGGCCCGCGCGGCGGTCGGACTGCAGCGGTGGCGGCGCGCCCGCTGGGAGCGTAAGTCCCATAGCGGCAAGGCGGCCGTCTCTCCCGAAGAGCTCGCCGCCATGCAGCTCTTCGACATCCGGCTGCGGGAGCGTTACCCGGCCCGCGATCTGCTCCTCCCGACCGTGCTCGGCAACGCCTTGCGGGCCGGCGAGCTGCGCTCGGTTGAGCGCTACGGCCTGGACGCGCTCGTGGTGTGGCCAAGGCTCTATCCGCTCCTTTCCGAGCGGCTCACCGGGCTGCTCACCGCCCAGCGCAACCAGGTCGATGCGATGGTGTCGTTCACCGCGATGTTCCTGGCCATCGCGGTGCTGTCGGCGGCGGCGCTGACCGGCGACGGATGGTGGAGCCTGCTGGCGGCCGGGGCCCTTGCCATGGCTGCGGCGTCCTACACCGCTGCCGTCGCCGCCGCCGTGGGTTACGGCTATCTGCTGGAGGTCGCGTTCGACCTGCACCGCTTCGACCTGCTCCGCGCGATGCGTCAGCCCCTGCCGGCCACGTTGGAGGAGGAACGCGAGCTCAACACGCGACTGTCGGACTTCCTGCGTGGGCCGCAACCCCGCAGCCGCACCTCCTGGCTCCGCTACGCCGATCCCCAAGAGGATCAGCAGGAGTAGAGGACCGGCTGCACCCGGACCCGAGGCCGAAACGCCTCTGAGAGCCTGCGTCGGAAAGACCGCGGAGCGCCCCGAGCCCGCCTTCAGCGACTATGCCAGGCGACGGCCTGGTGATCTGCAGCGAGCCCTGCAAGGGGCCTCACCAACGGTCCGAGGCTCCAAGTCCCCGGACAGACACGAGGACCAGCGTGATCGTACGGGGCGCGAAGGGCGGCCGCGCGCTCCGGGCGAGGATTTTCATCTGACTCGGCCTGTCTGGCGAAAAGTTACGATCTCGACGAGATTTGCGTGGCGCTCTGGCGTACGGCGGCGCGCGGCGGTGTGATTGCCCCGGCCTGATCCCCCCACAGGCATTCGAGAAGGGGTCGCACAACGTTGAGAACTCCACATCGCGGCATCGCCGTCGCGGTCGCCGCGGCGGCGGCGCTCTTCCCCGCCGCGCCGTCCGTCCTGGCCTCCACCTCCACGGCCGGGCCGGGGGTCTCCTGCACGGCAACGCTGTCGGCGCCCACGCGCGAAGCCGCCTTCGGCGAGGCGGCCAAGGCGACGGGCGTGCCGGAACCGCTGCTGAAGGCCGTGGCGTACATGCTGTCGCGCTGGGACGACCACCAGGGCAAGCCGAGCTCCGACGGCGGCTACGGCGTGTTCGACCTGAGCGACGGAGCGCCCGAGGCCTGGGACGGCGCGGACAAGGGCCGCGCGGCCGAGTCGAAAGGCCAGATCGCGGCGGCGGCCGAGCTGACCGGTCTGACGGCCGACGCGCTGCGCCGGGAGCCGAACGCCGGCATCTGCGGCGGCGCGGCGCTGCTGGCGTCCTACCACGACGACGGCGACGACCTGGGCTCCTGGCGGGACGCGGTGGCGCGGTTCGGGGCGAAGAACGACTTCGTCCGGCAGGTCTACCAGACCCTCCGCACCGGCGAGAGCCGCGTCACCGCAGACGGCCAGCGGGTCACCCTCGCCGCCGACGACTCGGTCGCGCTGCCTGCCGCGCGAATCGCCGCCGATGCCGGCGTCGACTGCCCGTCCGGCCTCGACTGTGAGTGGCTGGAGGCGCCGTACGCCAAGGGCTCCGCCAGCGAGCCGGACAACACGACCGACTACGGCAACCACGACATCGCCGACAGGACCGGGCCGGGCGGTCCCAAGCTCGACTACATCGTCATCCACGACACCGAGGGCTACTACGGCCCCTCGGTGCGGTTGGCCCAGGACCCGACATACCTCGCTTGGAACTACACCATCCGGTCCTCCGACGGCCACATCGCCCAGCACCTCGACGCCAAGGACGTCGGCTGGCACGCCGGCAACTGGTACGTCAACATGCACGCCATCGGCATCGAACACGAAGGCTTCGCCGGAACCGCCAACTGGTTCACCGAGTCGATGTACCAGACGTCGGCCACGCTGGTGAAACACCTCGCACAGAAATACGGCATCCCCCTCGACCGGGCGCACGTCATCGGCCACGACCAGGTGCCCGGAACCGTCCTCGGCGCCACCAAGAGCATGCACTGGGACCCGGGCCCCTACTGGGACTGGGACCACTACTTCGACCTGCTCGGCGCCCCCGTCGGCGGCGGCCGGGACGCGACGGCCGACGTCGCCCCCGGCGACGTCGTGGAGGTCCGCACCGGCTACCAGGACAACCCGCAGCCGCTGACCGGCTGCGCCGCCGCCTCCCCGCCCTCCCCCGACTGCGTCCCCGGAGCGGGCACCAACTTCCTGCCCCTCTACCAGTCACCCTCCGAGACCGCGCCGCTCGCCGCCGACCCCGGCTGGAAACCCGGTGCCACCGCGGGCACGACATACGTCAGCGACATCAGCGCCCGCGTCGTCTCCGGCCACAAGCTCGTCGTCGCCCAGGTGCAGGGCAACTGGCTCGGCGTGTGGTGGGCCGGCTCCCTCGCCTGGCTGCACAACCCCGCCGACCATCCCGTCGTGGTCCGCACACAGGCGAAGACGGTCACCGTGAAGGCCGGGGCGACCACCCCCGCCGCCGTCTACGGCCGCGCCTACCCCGAGGCGACCGCCTACACCGGCACCGGCATTCCGGTCCAGGCCCTGTCGCCGCTGGAATACAAGATCCCGGTCGGCCAGGCCTACGCCGTGAGCGACGACGACGTCGTCACCGACTACTACCGGGCGGTGTCGTTCGACGGATCGGCGCCGGGCGACCGCACCGACCTCAAAGGACAGGACCGCTACTACCAACTCTGGTACGCCCACCGCCAGGTCTTCGTCCGCGCCGCCGATGCAGACCTCCACGACGCGCAGCGGTCGCCGGTTGTCAACACCACACCGCCGGTGATCAGCGGGTCCGCCAAGGTCGGCGGTGAGCTCACCGCCTCCCCCGGCACCTGGTCCCGGCAGGTGGCGGGCTTCACCTACCAGTGGTACGTGGACGGCACGGCGGTCTCCGGGGCCACCGAGGCCACCTATCGGCCGGGTGTCGCGAACCTCGGCAAGAGCGTGCTCGTCGAGGTGACCGTCGACGACCCGTACTTCACCGCCACCTCGGCACGGTCGGCGGCGACCGCGCCGGTCGCGCCGGGAACGTTCACCTCGGCCGAGCCGCCCGCCGTGAGCGGGACGCCGAAGGTCGGCCGCAGGCTGAAGGCGTCCCCCGGCACGTGGACGCCGTCGCCCGAGAAGGTCACCTACCAGTGGCTGCGCGGCGGCGTTCCGGTCAGGGGCGCCACGGGGCGGACCTATCACCTCACGGGCCACGACCGCGGCGCCCGCGTCGCCGTACGGGTGACCGTGTCGGCCAAGGCCTACGCGAAGGCGACCGCCACCTCGGCGGCGACCCGGCCGGTGACCCGCTGACGGCGCGGCCTGCCGGGGAGGCTCTTCCCTCCCCGGCAGGCCGTCAGGCGTGCCGCGGCTAGGCCGAGACGAGCTCTCGGCGGCCTCCCTGGCCGGCTTCAGCGTGTGCTTCCAGTTCTTGCCCGCCCAGTCGCGCATGTAGAAGAGCAAGTCGTCCCAGTCCTCGCGACCACGGTGCAGGGACTTCCAGGCGCTCGCGACGAAGGCGCTCGCGAAGCAGACGTTCTGCAGGTACTACCGCCGGTTCTGCGCACCGTCGTTGCCGGCGCCGAGTGCAGCGGTGTTCACCCTCACGCCGCCCCCGAACCCGGCCCGGGACTCGGAGCACGTCGTCAAGGACCACCGGGTTGAAGAGAGCTTCCACCGGAGGGAAGGAAACCACCACAGCCCACGTCGGCCACCCTTGGCGCGTACGCGATTACTCCATGTAACCTCCTGGCCATGACAAGGATCGATCGCGGAACGCTCCTGGAGCTGGTCCGCAACCGTCCCCTGTTCGCAGCAGAGCTCCTCGGGGACGCTCTGGCCGCCGGCGACGAAGAGCCGGGCGACACGGAAACGCATCGGCGGCGCTTCCCCCGGCTGGAACTCACGAGCACGGACGAACCCGCCCTCGCCGTCCGCTACCGCGAGATCATGGCCGACGCGCGCAGGGCCCGTGCGCATCAGGGAAAAGCCGTGTTCGCGGGGTTGATCGCGTTCCTGCGGGCCCGTATCGCCGAGGATTCGCACCGGGCGTACAGGGCCGCGGACGCCGGGGAGCGCAACTCGCACAAAGCGGAGCGGGACCTGGGCGCGAAGCGGGACCGCGTGGATTTCCTGGAGTCCGTGCTCGTCAACGAGCTCTACCTGGCGCTCGAGGAGCATGCCCAGGCGGAGCACCTGCTGAAGCTGGAGGCTTCCGCGTACAACTGGCACACCGAATACCAGGACGACTGGCAGCCCTGAACGACCAGCCCACCAGGCGGAAGCGACCGCAGTAGGCTGAAAAGATCACGGGACACGACCTACCAGGTGTGACGCCCCTGCGGGGCAGGCACGGAGCAGGCACGGAGCAGGCACGGAGCAGGCACGGGGCAGTTCGGGGAGTCATGGGGACGTAGGGCGCGAGGGCTTGCGCCAACCAGCGGAGACAAAGGCCAGGATGTCGCCTGCCGCATCCCGGAGGTTCGTGAAGTGACGGTGCGCACCATCGACGGCGATGGGCACGTTGACGTTCCACACCGTCATCCCGGCTCGGAGTCCGGCCTGTACGCCGGAAGGAGCGTCCTCCACGACAAGGCACTGTTCGGGTGCCGCGCCGACTCGCTCGGCGGCCAGCAGGTAGGGGGCCGCAGACGGCTTGCCCTGCTCGACCGCCCCCGCGTCCACGATCACCTCGGGTACGGGCAAGCCTGTACGTGTGAAGCGTCCACGAACCCGATGCGCGTAGTTCGACGTCACCAGCGCCCACGAGCCCGGCGGCAGGCCATGCAGCAGCTCCGACGCTCCGCCGAAAGCCGTGTAGACGCCGGACCGCACGTCCTCGTCCTCCAGTTCGTGCAGTGCGGACAGGCAGGCATCCGGATTCCGGTCAGGCGCGACGGCCGCGAAGGTCTCCACCGGCCGGGTCCTCAGCGCGACGCGGTAGACCTCCTCGGGATCCAGGCGGAATCTCACCGCCCACGCCGCCCAGACTCGCCGCTGGTTGTCCAAGGCGTCGATCAGCGTGCCGTCGACGTCGAAGAGGACGTATCTCCTGGCTGGCGGCGTTTTCCGGACGATGGGCATGTCATGATCATGCCATCGGGCTGACGTTCCGGCCGCGAGTCACCGAGGTCCCCAGGGCGGCTCGCACCCGGGAGCGGTCGACTCGGCGACGATCGCGGACGCTGTCGACGCCTCATCGGTGGAGGCAGCGAAGCAGTCTGAGCAGACCGAACGCGATGATGTCCTCCCGGATCGAGCCGTCCCAGACAAGGTGCTCGACCTGGTCGATGGGGAAGATCGCGGGCTCGATGTATTCGGCGGGATCGCTGTACCGCGAGGCGTCGGCCGACGTTCTCGGGCCCCGAGCCACGACGTGATAGACGGTGTGCAACGCCTTGAGCATCGGTGTCGACTCGTGGAAGACCTCGAAAGAGTCGGCCACGATGCCCAGTTCCTCAAGCAGCTCGCGCTGAGCGGCGACCAGAGGATCCTCGCCCTCCTCGATCCCACCGGCCACGGTTCGCAGGACGAGCTCACTGCCCATGCCGAGGCGCTTCTCCCTTATGAGCCATATGTTCTCGTCGTCGACCGGATAGACCCTGACCACGTCGTCACAGGCCGCGAATTCGGCGAGCACCTGCTGTCCGCCGGGATCCCGCGTCGCTTGGGTCGCTATGTCGAAGACCTTTCCGTGGTAAGCGACCTGGAAAGAATCACGTTTCGCTGCGGGCATCCGGTCCACTCGCATGGCCACCATCCATCACGTCATGTCAGTAGTTCGTGGCTCGTTGCCACATCTTTTCGAACTGATTGGTGAAGTACCCATACCATACTGGTGAGGTGGCCGGCCTGAGCTCCAGGTGAGGTCGAGCATTCGAAGAGCTTTCATATGTGTAGAACTCCACGAAAGTGCGCGCCTCGGGAAGGCCCTGATCGACCACGGCAAGGCTCACGGCCGGAACATGATCGAGCAACCGAATTTGCATCTGAGTCGCGTAACGATCGCGCAGGGAAGCGAATCTGTCGAGGCTCTGACGAACATCGCGATCATACTCGGTCGGGTCGGAGTGGTTCAGAAAGTTCGAAGCCGCGACGGCACTGGACTTGGATCCCGGCTCGATCAACAAGACTCTGCAGCTACCGCCCGCTTCAAGGATGCGTTCGAGGTCCCCCAGGTTCTCCAGGGAGAAGGCGCGCAGTGACATACCGCTGAGCGACAGTCGCCGGCCACCGCGCAAGGTCAGCGGCCATCCCGGCATCACCTCGCGGCGTTTCAGCACGCCGTCGACCTCCGGAAAGATCATCGATTGAAGCGCCTGTACGGATTTTTCGACCTCTGCCGTTCTTTTCCCATTCGCCATACTCTGTCGCCGCAAGGTGAACAGCGCGATTCCCGCCGCCAGCATGAACCCGGAGACCGCTCCGCTGACCAACTCCAGAACATGCCGGATGTCCTGCAGAGGGTCCTTCGAGTCCCACAGGCCCGCGGATACGCCGGCTAATATCGCGACGGGCAGAAGCAAACCGGTGACGGTGAGAAGCGCGGCGACCGCCTCAAGCCAATCGCGCCAGTGGATCGTTCTCATGGCGATCTCCAGTATGGACTGCACGGCCCCGCGCTTACCATAGGTGATGCACCCCGACGCGATGCGGCAATCGTGCCGATACCCATGTTCCGGACGGTCCGTAATCGTCGTCCGGGAATGCCCGACCGGCGTCGACCGTACTCCCGCCGAAGGCGTCAGCATGAGAACCGACATATTCACGACCCTGTCGAATCGAAATGAGACCTGGCCGGCTCCCGCCGATCTATTGGCGGCAGGATGCACAGGCGTCCGGATCATCGCAAAGGGGAAAATCCTCCCGCTCCTTGACCGCGGTGAACTCACCCCCTGGATTCACGCCGCGAGAGACGGGGGCCTCCGGGTGCTGCTCGACCTTCCGGGCGACAAGCCTCTGGTCAGGCGGCTGACGGGAGCCCTCCACCTGGTCGCCGGTGACGAGGTCGTCCTGGCCGACAGCACCGAGGAGGCGCCGCGAAGGCATCCGGGATCGCGGGTCATGGAGATCGACCATGGTCGGCGGCTGCTCGACGCCGTGGCCGTCGGGGACGAGATCGTCGTCGCCGACGGGGCCTACGTGCTCGTCGTCAACGCTGTGAACGCGGCGGAAGTGACGACGCGATGCGTGGCGTCCTCGCCCATGACGCTCTCGGCCAGAAGCGTCGGACGGCGGAGCACGGCCTTGAGCGTCTCCTGCCCGACCGCACCGGAACTCGAGCTCGCCGCTCGCCTCGGCCCAAAGCTCGCGGACGCTGTCGTCGTGTCCTTCTGCGAGCAGGTGTCCCAGATAACCCGC
Organism: Microbispora sp. H10830; assembly: GCF_014161375.1. Lineage (NCBI taxonomy): Bacteria > Bacillati > Actinomycetota > Actinomycetes > Streptosporangiales > Streptosporangiaceae > Microbispora > Microbispora sp. H10830. The sequence continues at coordinate 2,055 of NZ_JABBWX010000021.1, read as the reverse complement.
ATACGCGAGAGCGCGGCCGGCGTCACGGTGTTCGCCAAGATCGAGTCGGCCCGCGGCTACGCCGAGGCGGAACGCATAGCCGAAGCCGCTGACGGCGTGCTCGTCGGCAGACACGATCTCGGTGTGGAGCTTGACCCCTCCGCCGTATGTGAGGTCGTCAGGAACACGGTGGAGCTGTGCCGGCGTCTCCGGCGGCCCGTCGTCGTCGGGTCGAGGATCCTCGAGAGCCTGTGCGACCGGTCCACGCCGTCCGCGACGGATGTCGCCGACGTACGACGGCTTCTGCGCCTGGGAGTGGACGGGCTCCTGGTGGCCGGCTCGATCTCAGTGCTCGACCCCCTGCGCGCCGTCCGCGTCCTGCGAGACCTGTGCGGGTGACCCGTGCGAACGGTACGGATCGGGCTCAGGCGCGGCGGAAAGCAGCGTGCGAAGGACCGCATGACCGTCCAGGACCCGGCTCCCGGCGAACACGAAGGCCGATGTCCGTCCGGCCAGACGCAACAGATTCGCCAGCCGCCGCTCTGTTTGCGCCGGGGTGAAGACCTCGCTGCTCCCGTCGAGCAGTTGTTCGTTCGCCTGGTAATACGCCGAGTATTCGCCGGCGCGGATCCACTGAGCGTCCTCTGACCTCAAGCGCCGGAAGTGGGGAGCCGCCGGGCTTTCCGCTCGCAGGACCACAAGTGTGTCGATCACGACTTCTCCTCCGTCATCGGAGGCGTAGGCGGAAGCGAACAGGCGGTCGGCGTCGTAGAGAGCCCGGGCACCGTCGGCCGGGTCGGGATACGACGGCTCCGGCGCCGACCCGGGCCGGGAGTACATGGCGGCGGTCTCGTGCTTGAGCAGTACGCGTCGCTCCGGAAGGAAGTACGCCCTGCCGGTGTCGGCGCAGGCCACGAACCAGTCCTCGGCGAGGACGGTCACCTCGTACTCCGGGTCCGCGAGGAAGCGGGCGATGATGTGGGATTTCCCGGCGCCCGACGCGCCGAGGAGCGCCACGGTTCCGGTCCGGCTCGGGGCCCCGGCCGCGTTCCCACGCCTGAGCCGGAGCAACGCTCCGTGCATGCCCTCGAACCGGTCCGGCAGGGAGATCGCTATCGCGGACCGCATGGCGAGATCAGCTTCGATCATGGTCGTGCAGTCGAAGGCGACGACCTCGCGGGCGCGGGTGTTGAGAGCACGCCGCACTCCGCCCTCGACGGCCAGGTTGTATCTCTCCGGAGAGCCGCTCAGCAACACGGCCGAGACCGTGGCGGCAAGGGGCAGGCTCGCGACGGCGGCGTGCGCGAGCATTCGAGCCCGCATACAGCCGGCGAGCGCGGGATCCTCGATCCAGATCCTCAGTTCGAGGTTCTTGTCTCCGAGTGGAAGCGTCGCCGTCAGCAGGTGCGGTGCCAGTTCCGAACGACGACCGGCGCCAAGGGTCACTCGGACAGCGGGTTTCATCGTGACCGTCCCTCGGGATGCCGTAGATCAGCCGACCGTAACATCCGCCCCGGTCAAGCGTGCCCGGCACGGGCGACGGAGGCGGCTCGCCATCGGCAGCAGGATGGCGCGGCGGCCATCGGCCGCCGCGCCATGGGTGCGGTGTTTCCTGGTGGGGTGTTTCGGGTGCGGTGTTTCTGGCGCCGGGGTCAGCTCGCGCTACAGGAGACCGTGGGCCAGGTCCAGTTGCCGTTGTGCTGGATTGTCACCCCGAAGTTGTTGCCGCTGCCGTTGGGCTTGGCGGTCAGCACCTGGGAGCTCGGGTAGCTGGCGCTGATGTTCCACGTGGCGATGACCTTCGCCGGGGACGGCACGTTCATCGTCACGGTCCAGTTGTTCGAGCCGCTGACCGACACGTTGAGGTTGTACCGGTCGCTCCACGACTGACCGGCGGACAGCGTCGCGGTGCAGCCACCGCCGCCGGACGGCGGGTTGCTCGGAGAGGTGGTGGGGCCGCCGGTGGAGGTGGAGCCGCCGATGGTGATGTTGGAGTTGCCGCTGCTCTGGTAGCCCTCGGTGGCGAGGATCTGGTAGTCGTGGCTGCCCAGGTTCATGCCGTAACGGGCCCAGGCG
>NZ_JABBWX010000020.1:0-153935 GCF_014161375.1 Microbispora sp. H10830 | reverse complement strand
CGGTGTTGCGCCAGGAGGTGCTGTAGTTCCCGCCGGACCCCAGATCCATGGAGACCGTGCCCTGGCTGTCGGTCCAGAACGAAAAGAAGTAGCCGTTGTTGGTGCCGGTCTGGTTCGTGGTGACGGCAGCGTGGGCGACGCCGGGCAGCAGCGCCACAGCCGCGGCCAGCGCCACGGCGCAGGCCCGGACGACGAGCAGCCTGAGGCCGCCGCGTCTGCGGCCTGACCAGTGAACGGGAGCGTCGATCATGCGCGCTTCCTCCTCGTGAGGCTGAGGGGACAGGCACCGTGGGCTGGGGCGGCCGAAGTGACGGCCACCGCGCCGGCGCCGCGATTCCGAAAGTATCGGCGTAGTGGCGAAAGTATCGGACCACCTCGCCGCGTCGTCAACGTCACCCGAAACGATCCGGAAAAGTACATCCACCCGGCATCGCACGAGAGGAGGCATTCAGCCTGGTGGAAGGTATGGCGACGCGATCAACCGCTCGACGGACGGTTCGGCGGACGCTGAAAAGTTCAGCGGCCTTTCGGATCACGCTTCGGGGCCGGATGCGGCGGCGTGCGATGCCGGGGCGGGCGGAAGCGCGGGACCGGTTCTGTCGGGGTCGCGTGTCATACTCACCTGCGTGGTTGCGCGTACGCCCCAAAGGGTGCTGATCGGGCGTTCCGCAGAGCTCGATCGGCTCGTGGGCGTGCTCGACGCCGCCGCGGCCGGGCTCGCGGGGGTCGCCCTGGTGGGCGGCGACGCGGGGATCGGCAAGACCCGGATCGTCACCGAGCTGTGCGACCTCGCGCAGCGGCGGGGCTTCGTGACCCTCACCGGCCAGTGCGCCGAGCTCGGCGACGCCCTGCCCTACCTGCCGCTCGCGGACGCCCTGCGCGGCGCCGACGCCGACGGGCCGGTCGGTCCGGCCGTCACGGCCCGTCCCGCACTGCGGCGGCTGCTGCCCGGCGACGAGGCGGGCCCGGCGGAGGGGACCACCGGGGGGCTCGCCCAGCAGCGCCTGTTCGGGTCGGTGCTCGACATGCTGTCGGAGGTGGCCGGACGGCAGCCGGTCCTGTTCGTGTTCGAGGACCTGCACTGGGCCGACCGCTCGACCCGGGACCTGCTCGTCTTCCTCACCCGCATGCTGCAGCGCGAGCGGGTCTGCCTCGTCGGCACCTACCGCACGGACGACCTCCACCGCCGCCACCCGCTGCGTCCGGTCCTGGCCGAGCTGCGGCGGCTGCCGCTGGTCACCTCCGTCGAGCTGCCGCCGCTCGGCGACGACGAGATGGCGGAGTATCTCGCCGTCCTCGACCGGTACGGCGAGGGCCCCGCGGGTCCGGTGGCGGGACACGGCCTGACGACCGTCATCGAGCGCGCCGGGGGCAACCCGTTCTTCGCCGAGGAACTCCTGGCGGCCGGCGCCGAACGGGCTCGGCTGCCAGGAACGCTGGCCGACCTGCTGCTCGCCCGGGTGGAAACCCTGTCGGAGACCGCCCGTCAGGTGCTGCGGGTCGCCGCGGTTGCCGGCCGCCGGGTCGGCCACGACCTACTGCGCGACGCGACCGGGCTCGGCGACCTGCCGCTGGAGGACGCGCTGCGCGAGATCGTCTCGCAGCGGCTGCTCACGGCGGGCAGCGACGGTTACACCTTCCGGCACGCGCTCCTCCAGGAGGCCGTCTACGACGACCTGCTGCCGGGCGAGCGGACCCGCCTGCACACCGCGTTCGCCGCGCTGCTCGCCGAACGCGGCGGCGCCCCCGCCGAGCTGGCCCATCACCACCTCGCCGGACACGATCTGCCGGGCGCGCTGCGGGCGTCGGTGGAGGCCGGGCGGCTGGCCGCCGGGCTCGGCGCGCCGGCGGAGGCGCACCGGCACTTCGAGCGGGCGCTCGAGGTCTGGGACCAGGTGCCGGAGGCCGAACGGCTGGCCGGGGAGAACAGGGCGAGGATCGCGCTGGCCAGCGCCGCGGCGGCGGCCGCGGCCGGCGACTACCACCGGGCGGCGGAACAGGTGCGGCGGCTGCGCCGCGAGGCGAGCGACCCGGTCCTGATCGCGGAGACCGGCGAGCGGCTGTCCTACTATCTGGCGGACGCGGGCGGCGACGAGGCCGAGGCGATCGCGGCCGCCCGGGAGGCGGTGGACATCGCACCGCATAGCCCGCTGCTGGCCAGGGCCCTGGCCACCTACGCCCGCGCCCTCTTCAGGCAGTACCACGACGAGGAGGCGGCGGCGACGGCGTCCAGGGCGCTGGAGGTCGCGGAGGCGACCGGCGCCCACGACGCGGAGGTCAGCGCCCTCGTCTCGCTCGCCCTGATCGAGGAGGAGTTCGGGAGCAGCGTCGAGCACGCCGTCGACCTGCTCACGCGCGCCACCCGCCGCCCCTCGGGCGACCTGTCCATCGACCTGCGGGCGCGCTTCAACCTCGCCCGCATCCACTACGAGAACGGCGCCCTCGCGGTGGCCGCCCGCATCACCGAGGACGGCGTACGGCTCGCCGGGGAGACCGGGCTCACCTGGAGCACGTTCGGCACCGACCTGCGTTTCCTGCACTACCTGGTGCACTACGCCGACGGCGACTGGGACGCCGCGGAGCGGCTGGCGGGAGGGTTCGGCGTCCGGGTCGGCACCAGGGCCGAGGCCCAGCTGTCGTCGTTCGCCCTCTTCGCCGAGGTGGGCCGGGGGCGCCCTGGCGCCGACGAGAGACTGCGGTGGCTGTCCCGGTTCTGGCCGGATCCGCTGGTCGCGTACATGGCACGCGGCATGGCGGCCGAGCAGGCGCTGTGGCGCGGCGACCCGCAGACCGCGCTCGACCACGTCGACGCGATCGTCGCGGCGCTCGAGCCGTTCGATCCCAGTGTGATCCGCATCGCGGCCACCGGCCTGTGGGCGTTGGCCGACCTCGGCCGGGCCGGCGAGCCCTGCGACGACCTGCTGCGCCGGGCGCGGTGGGCGGCGGAGAACGGGCCGAACGGCCCGCGCGGCCGCCTGGGCCCGGAAGGGATCGCCTGGCTGGCCCGGGCGGAGGCCGAGTGGCACCGCGCCCACGGCACGGAGGACCCGGAGGTCTGGCGGCGCGCCACCGAGGCCTTCGGCTTCGGCTTCGTCTACGAGGAGGCGCGGTCGCGGTGGCGTCTGGCCGAGAGCCTGCTGCGGACGGGTGACCGCACGGCGGCCCGCGACGAGTGGGAGCGCGCAGTGCACGTGGCCGCCGCGCTGGGAGCCCGGCCCCTCCTGGAGACGCTCAGGGCGGTCGGGGCGCGGGCCGGATTCCCCGACCCGACGGCGGCCACCCCCACGGCCTCCCCCGCCGCCCACGACGGCGACGCACAGGAGATCGCCGCCGGTGAGCCGCCGAGAGCGGCACGGGAGCCGGGGCGGCTGTCCGCGCTCACCGCGCGCGAGCGGGAGGTGCTGGCCCACGTCGCGGGCGGCCTGGCCAACCGGGAGATCGGCGCGCGGCTGTTCATCTCGCAGAAGACGGTCAGCGTGCACGTCTCGAACATCCTGGCCAAGCTCGGCGTGACCAGCCGCACCCAGGCCGCCGCCGTCGCCCTGCAGGAGGGGCTGTCGCCGGGCGCCGCGGACGGAAATACTGTGTAATCGAGGCTTGGCGCCAGCAACAATTCCGGAGGTCAGCGGTGGCTCTGCAGATCGTTTCCGTCGTCGCGGGTGAGGAGCTCTCTTCGGGCACGCCGTACGAGTCCGTGAACCCGGCGCGGCCTTCGGAGACGGTGGCGACCATCCTGCTCGCCGGCGCGGACGACTTCGCCGGCGCCTGCCGCGCCGCGGCGGCGGCCCAGCGGGAGTGGGCGCGCGTCCCCGCGCCGGTGCGCGGACGGGTGATCGCGTCGATCGGCCGCCTGGTCGAGGCCAACACCGAGGCGCTGGCCCGGCTGGTGACCGAGGAGATCGGCAAGCCGTACGCCGAGGCGCTGGGCGAGGTCCGCGAGATCGTCGACACCTGCGACTTCTTCCTCGGCGAGGGCCGCCGTCTCTATGGGCAGACCGTGCCGTCGGAGATGCCCGACAAGAGCCTGTTCACCTTCCGCGTCCCGGTCGGCGTGGCGGCGGTCGTGACGGCGGGCAACTTCCCGGTGGCCGTCCCCTCGTGGTATCTGGTTCCGGCGCTGCTGTGCGGCAACACGGTGGTGTGGAAGCCCGCGGAGTACGCCGCGGCCTCCGCGCACGCGCTCTACCGGCTGTTCGCGGCGGCCGGACTGCCCGACGGCGTGCTCAACCTCGTCTTCGCCGACGGCGGCCAGACGTACGAGGGCCTTGATCGCGCGCTCGGCGAGGGCACCGTGCAGAAGGTCGGCTTCACCGGATCGAGCGCGGTCGGCCGGGCCGTCGGCGAGCTGTGCGGGCGGCACCTGCAGTCGCCCTGTCTGGAGCTCGGCGGCAAGAACCCGATGGTCGTCATGCCGGACGCCGATCTCGACCTCGCCGCCGAGGGCGCCCTGTTCTCCGGCTTCGGCACCGCCGGTCAGCGGTGCACCTCCCTCGGCACGGTCATCGTCCACGAGGACGTCCACGACGAGTTCCTGCGCCGGTTCACCGCCGCCGTGCGCGACGCGAAGATCGGCGACCCGAACGGCGACGTGCTGTACGGCCCGCTGCTCGATCACAAGTTCGCCGAGCGATACGAGGAGTACCTGGGCTGGGTCCAGCCGCACCACACCGTGCTGCCGGGCCCGGTCGGCCGGATGGACGGCGAGGGCCTCTACTACCACCCCGTGGTGGTGGACGGCGTCCGCCCCGACGACCGGCTGTTCCTGGAGGAGACGTTCGGCCCGATCGTGGGCGTGACGACGTTCTCCACCCTCGACGAGGCGATCGCCCTGGCCAACCGGTCGGGATACGGCCTGTCGTCGTCCATCTACACCACCGACCCGAAGGCGGTGTTCCGGTTCCGCGAGGGCGTGTCGGCCGGCATGGTCAGCGTCAACAACTCCACCTCCGGCGCGGAGGCCCACCTGCCGTTCGGCGGGAACGGCAAGTCGGGCAACGGCAGCAGGCAGAGCGGCATGTGGGTGCTCGACCAGTTCACCCGCTGGCAGGCGATGAACTGGGACTACTCGGGCCGCCTGCAGAAGGCCCAGATGGACGTGGCGGAGATCACGCCCGACCTGGGCTTCCGGCTCTGACCCGAGGACCGATCGCCGCCCCGCGACCCGCGGCCCTGACACGCGTGGGCACGCCGCCCGGTGACCACACCGGACGGCGTGCCCGTCACGTGCCTCGTCCGGATGCCTCAGGGCATCGGCCCCGGCACCGCCGCTCGCCCGTCACGCGGTGGAACGATCCCCGCGCGTGCTCAGTCGTCGTGGGGGTCGCAGGGGAAGCTCGCCGCTCCGGCGGTCATCTGGATGCCGCCGAGCAGGTGCTTCAGGAACAGCGGGTCGCTGTAGGCCTCCTTGGTGTGGCCCATGCCCGTGTACCAGGCACGCCCGCCGTCGTAGTTGTGGCACCAGGCGATCGGGTGGTCGCCCATGGCGCCGGAGCCGGGGTTGTAGGACGTCTCGTCGAGGGCGGCGAGCACCCGCACCCCGGCGTCGCGCGGGTTGGTGCGGTAGTTGTACCACTCGTCCCAGCGGTTCCAGCGGTTCGGCAGCCCGCGGTTGGACGCCGCGCCCTGGCCGACGATCTTCACCGTGGCGTACTGCTGTGCCGGGTGGTTGCGGAAGTAGGCGCCGACGAGGCCGCCATACCAGGCCCAGGTGTAGCCCGAGTCCCCGGCGGCGTGCACGCCGGCGAATCCTCCGCCGTTCTCGATGTAGCGCTCGAACGCCGCCTTCTGCTCGGGCTGGCCCAGCGGATCGCCGGTCGTGGACATGAAGACGACGGTCTGATACTTGGCCAGGTTCGCGTCGGTGAACTGGGTGGCGTCCTCCGTCACGTCCACCGCGAAGCCGTTCTCCTGACCGAGCTTCTGGATCGCCGCGACACCGGCGGGGATCGAGTCGTGGCGGAAGGCGGTGGTCTTGGAGAAGACCAGCACGCGGAACGCGGAGTCGTCCGCGCCGGCCGCGTGCGCGCTGACGCCGGCGAACGCCGGCGCGACGATCGCGGACAGCGCCGCCAGAGCGAGTAGTCGCTTACGTGACATGGGTGACAGTCCTCCATCTCGTGCGCCCTGGACGCCGTGGCCCACCTCCAGGGGTGGGTCACGGGTCCGGTGACGAAGGCGGGGTCGTGCGCCGGAAGGTGGCGACGGCCTCAAGTGGCCGCCAAGTTACCCTCTTTGGTCACGAGTGGGAAGAAGTTACATCCAAGTTTCAACGACTTTCGTTTGAGGTAGGACAAAGTCGTGACCGAATCAGAATTACTGCGGACAGTCCGTTCGCCCAGGTCCTCGCCGCGGCGTGAAGGACGGGTCAGCGCCGGCCCCGGAAGGTGCGCCGCAGGTCGTCCACCCACTCGCCGGGAATCTCCCAGGGGATGAAGTGGCCGCCGCGGTCGTGGGCGTTGAGGTTGACGAGGTTGTACCAGCCGGCGCGGTCGCCGTCGAGGAAGTGCCGCACCCGCTGGTCCGTGCTCACGCCGGGCGGATTCTCGTAGCCGACGAAGGTGATGCCGGTGGGGGCCTCGACGACCGGCTGCCGCTCGTGGGACGGGGTCCACGGGTAGCGGTTGTTGTTGGCGTAAGTCCGTATCGACGTGCCGATCGAGTTGGTCACCCAGAAGATCATGGCGTGGGTGAGCAGGTCGTCCTTGGTGAAGACGGTCTCGACGTCGCCGCCGTTGTCGCTCCAGTTCGCCCAGCGCTCCAGTATCCAGGCGAGCATCCCCGCGGGTGAGTCGGACAACCCGTGGGCGAGCGTGCTCGGGGCGAGCACATGCGCGGCGAGGTGGACGGCGAACCGCCTCTCCCACGCGACGACCTGGGCGTGGACGTCGGCGGGCAGGCCGTCGGGGATGGGCTTGCCGCCGCTGAGATCCCAGCCCCGGTCGCCGTTGAACAACGTGAGCTTCTGGCCCGACCCGATGTGGATGGCGTGCAGCTCGCCGGCGTACTTGTGGCCGAGCTGTCCGGTCACCATGGCTCCGACGTCGCAGCCCGCCGCGCCGTACCTCTCGTAGCCGAGCGTCTCGGTCATCAGCGTGTGCCAGAGGTCGGCGACCTTCCAGAAGTTCATGCCGAGGTGGCCCGGCAGTGGGGTGGAGAACCCGAAGCCGGGGAACGAGGGCACGATCACGTCGAACGCCTCGGCGGGGTCGCCGCCGTACGCGCCGGGGTCGGCCAGCGGATCGACGACCTTGGACCAGTGCCAGAACGTCCAGGGCCAGCCGTGGGTGAGGATCAGCGGTGTGGGGGCGGGACCGGCGCCGGGCCTGCGCATGAAGTGGACCGGCACGCCCTCGATCTCGACGCGGTAGTGCTCGTAGGCGTTGATCGCGGCCTCGGCCGCCCGCCAGTCGTAGCCGTCGCGCCAGTAGTCGACGAGTTCCCGCAGGTAGGCGGCGCTCACGCCGTAGCGCCAATCGTCGTTGCCCGCGTCGTCGGGCAGGCGGGTCAGCTCCAGGCGCCGCCGCAGGTCGGCGAGCACCTCGTCGGGCACGTGGATCGGCGCGGGCGCCAGCGGGAACGGCCGGGCCTCGGCGGACGGGGTGGTGGTGGGGTGCATCGTTCATCTCCTCGCACTGTCGCGCGGCGTGTCCGTGCCGGAGTCGCCCGCACAGGCTTCCCCTTCGATCGGTGAGTCTCCGATCGCGGTGGAGTGCAGTTCGACCATGCGGGCCAGCGCGGGCAGCGCCGCCGCGACGGCCGCCCGCTCCGCCTCCGTGAGCCGGTCGGCGAGCTCGGAGAGCCGGGCCATGCGCTCGGCGCGCCGTCCGTCCACGATCGCGGCGCCCGCGGCCGTGACGCTGACGAGGACCGCCCGGCCGTCCGACGGATCGGGGTGACGCTCCACCAGGCCCTCACGCTCCAGCTTGGTGACCATCTGGGTGATCGCCGACTGCGTGACCTGTTCGCTGCCGGCGAGTTCGGTGAGCCGCTTGGGGCCGTCGCCCGCCAGCGTGTGGAGGACGGACAGGGTCGTGAAGCTCAGCCGCCGCTCCGCGGGCAGCCGGATGTGCATGCGGGTGAAGTCTTCGAGCACGCGGGTCAGACCGGCGATGCTCAGCTCGGCGGACTCAGGCACGCGGCAACTGTATCAGAAACTTAATTAAGTTACTGAAGTTAATAACGGGCCGGAAAACGCCGATCCCCGGCGGGCCGTGCCCGCCGGGGATCGGATCGCAGAACGCCTCAGGCCTCCGGGCCTCGCCTGCCGTCGTAGCCGAGCAGCCGCATCGCGACCTCGGGGTCCATGGCCGCCGCGAGCAACTGCGCCCGTTCGGCCGCCCGGTCTCTGGCCTCCTCGGCCCGCCGCCGCCCCGTCTGATGGGACCGGACCAGCAGGGCCGCGACCGCGATGCCGCCGATCACCGCGACCAGCGCGACGGCCAGCAGCACGGCCGTGCCGGCGGGCACGCCCCCGACGGCGGCGGCGGCGGCCCCGGCGCCGGCCGCGCCCCGCGGCGAGGCGAAGAGCAGCACCCCCAGCAGCGTGAGCAGCACCACCGCCACGACGACGCCGACGACCGCCCACAACGCGCCGTACGACGTGCGGGACCGCGCGCCGGGCGCCCCCCCGAGCAGCGGGGCCGGGGAGACCGGTGGCTGCGTGCCGTTCCAGGGCACGAAGTCCGGCTGCGCCACGCCGGGCTGCACCCCCGGGGCGTGCCCGTTGCCGCCGGCCAGGCCGTTCGGCGACGGGGCGACCAGCACCGGCGCGGCGCCGCCCGAGGACGCCGCCACGACCGACGCCTCGATCACCCGCGTCCGGGGCAGCGGAAGCTCGACGGGGACCTCGCTGTGCGCCTTGTGGGCCGCCGCCGCGGCCGTGTGGTATGCCTCGATCTCCTCGTAGAACTCGTCGGAGGTGTAGGCGCTGCCGTCGATGAGCGGGCCCATCCTGCCCTCGATGACCGCGACCACGTCGTCGCCGTTGAGCGTCTTGTGCTGTTCCAGCGCGTGCGCGACCGACAGCACCTCGCGGCGGTTCTCGCGCAGCAGCTCGGCCGTCTTCTCCAGAAGCCGGCTGAGGTTGAACTCGATGCGCTCGGGGAGCATGTCGGGCACCATCTCGTCGCGCCCGCCCGCCGGAGTGCCGGTGAAGCCGGTGCCGCCGCCCCCGGGCTGCGGCTGGGCCGCCTTGCCCTCGCGCAGGCCGAGCTCCTGCAGCGCCGGCAGCGAGGCCACCCCGATGCCCATGCCCCAGTGGGCCTCCATCAGCCCGGTGATCGCGGTGGCGCTCTGCAGGTCGCCGGAGACGCCGGAGGAGTTGTCCTCGCCGAAGAACATCCGCTCCCCCGCCAGCGAGGCGAGGGACACCATGATGTCGGCCTCGTACTCCGACTTCCACCGGGTGAACTGGTCCTCCGGCTTGATGCTGGCCACCATGCCGAGGTAGTCGGCGCCCTTCTCGATCGTCGCCAGGTCGATCTCCAGGTGGTGACGGGTGCGGTAGGCGGCGACCGCGTGGCACGCCTCGTGCACCGCGACCGCGTGCCGCTCACGCTCGATGTACTCGACGTCCTCGGGCGGCCCGAGCTGCTTGAGCCGCTTGGCCCGCATGACGTCCGACCAGGTGATGGTCTCGCGGCCGTCCCGGATCGCGGTGATCAGCGACTCGTTGACCAGGTCCTTGATCGTCGCACCTGTGGCGTACGGCGTGATCGTGGCCAGCTTGTCGATCTGCTCGTCGGTGAGCTGGTGGCTGACCTTGTCGAAGTAGCCCTTGTACGTGCGGATCCGGCCCGCCTTCGAGGGATAACCGACCTTGTAGATGCGGTCGATGCGGCCGGGCCGCAGCAGCGCATCGTCGAGGGCCTCGGGCAGGTTGGTGGCCATCATGATGAGGATGCGGTACTTCGGCGGCGGCTTGGGCCGCATACCGAGCAGCCTGCGCACGTAGCGGTTGACGAAGCCGCGCGGCTTCTTCAGGCCGGAGATCTCGGTGAGCAGAGCCTCCAGTGTCCCCATGCCGCCACCGCCGCCGCCCATGCCCGCGCCGTACATCACGCGGTTGACGAAGGCGCCGGTGCGCGGCGTCCGCGGGCGCGCGGCCTCGGCGGCCGGACCGGCGGCGTGACGGCCGAGCGCGGTGCGGGTGTGCGGGTCGAGGTAGGCGAAGCCGTTGCAACCGGAGCCCTCGAACGGCGCCGGCACCGACCTGCCCCACCCGCCGGGGCCGCCCTGCGCGAGGGCGCCGCGGTTGCCGAGCGAGTCGGCCTCGTCGAAGAAGACGATGACGCCGCCGTACCGCAGGGCCAGCTTGCGCAGCTTGCGGAACAGCGACTTGACCTTCAGGACGCCGACGCCGAAGAACATGTTGATGAACGCGCCCGGGTCGACGAACACGTACGGCTTGCCGGTCGAGCCCGCGACCGCCTCGGCCATCAGCGTCTTGCCGGTGCCGGGCGGGCCCCACAGCAGGATGCCGCTGGGCACGTAGCCGCCCCTGGCCTCGATCTCGTCCGGCTTCTCCAGGAAGACGATGTTCTCCTTGACCCGCTCGACGACGTGGTCCTGGCCCCAGACGTCGGAGAAGCGGGTCTTGATGTCGTCGGGGTAGTAGACGTCGACGCCGCCCCGCGACAGGAACCAGAAGATCGCCACGAACTGCCCGACCGCGACCACCATGATCAGCACGAGCTGCAGGACCATGGGGAGGAAGCCCCACACGGTGGCCGGCACGCTGTACAGCGCCTCCAGCGGCGAGACCTGCTGCAGCTTGCCCAGCACCAGCGCGATGACCGCGATCCAGACGACCCACTTGACGGCCCGCGCGATGCGGTAGCGGTTCCAGTCGTTGAACCTGCGGTGGGTCCAGCGGTTCCAGCCGCCGAAGACCTTCTGCGTCCAGAACCGGTGGTAGCCGGCCGAGCGCTCGCTGATCAGGAAGTGGATCTGCCGGACCACCTCGATGCCCGCAAGCCAGAGCACCCAGGACGCGTCCCGGACGGTCATCACCAAGGCGTCGTAGAGGGAGATGATGCCCTCGTACGTGGCGATCTGGTTCCAGAGCAGCACGCCGAACGCGACGGCGAGCAGGATCAGGAACTTGGTCCGGTCCCACAGCGGCAGACGTTTCCTGGTGCGGGGGTCGCGGTCCACCGGACCCGACCCCGGCTCGCGAAGCCCCTCGTGGTGCTTCGGTGGGAGGGCCGTGCTCATATGAGGGGCTCCTTCACGGGTTGATGAGGTGCTTGACCTTGAAGGACTTGACGACGGCGGCGATCTCCGTGGCCCGCTTTCTGTAGCAGGCGGGCGAGCAGCGGATCAGGAGGGTGGAGACCGTCGTCCCGTCGGCCGACAGATAGGCGGTCTTGTCGAACGTCTGCACCGGCCCGTCCAGCAGGCTGTAATTGAAGACGCTGTGCGTTCCCCGCACACCGTCCGTGACCGGCAGCACCTCGTCGTCCAGCAACTCGAAGCCCGACAGGCCTTGCGTCTCCAATTGCTTCCGCTGTTCCTCGGGCACCGCCACCGGCATCAGAGCGGAGTTGCGCAGATCGTTGAGCGACACCGCGTTCTGCGCGTCCTCGCTGAGCTTCTCCACCCTGGCCAGCACGAACGGTTCGTCCTCGGCGCCTGCTGAGCCCTGCAGCAGATGCCCGAGGGACGGATTGGCGTGAGCGTCGAAGGCCGTCGTCCACACCGCCTGCTTCGCGAGCTGGGCGGTGGCCGACTCGGCGTCACCGAAGAACTCCTTGTCGAGTGTCTTCTGGTCGATCTGCCGCCATGACGCGGGGACCTTGAAGTAGGTGCCGCCCGAGTCGTCGCGTACGTAGGTGTATTCGGCGCCGGCACAGCCGGACAGCACAGAGGCGGCCACCGCCGCCCCCACGACCGTTCCCACCACCCCGGTCCTTACCCGCGGTCTTTCCACCAGGGCCCAACCTCCGCTTTGCGGGTCTACGAGGTAGTAGTGCCCGTTTTCCAACTATCTCTCAACGGTAAATCTGCGATGGGCCGGAAAACTAGACCGAATCTTTCTCGAATCTTGGCTCTTCCTGTTATACGGAGGCTGCTCGCGTCAGCGGCCGGCGCCGGCACCCGCCCCCGGTGGCCCTCAGATTGCGATACCCAATGGACGACCGGCGAAAGCAGGGGAAGACCCGCGCGGTGAGATCGGCGACTGTCGGATGAGCAGATCATGTAACGCCTGACTGCCTCGAACACGACAACTTGATGCATGCCGTCAGGAATCACCGTGGGAGGGCTGGCGTACATGAAGCAGGTCTACGAAGAAGACGGCACCGGCGAGGGGCCGGACGGCTTCTTCGGGGTGACGGCGGAGCGCATGTTCTCCGAGGTGTGGTCCCGGCAGGTCCTCACGGTCAGGGAACGGCGGTTGCTGCTGCTCGGCCTGCTCGTCGGCCAGGACATGGACGACATGCTCGAACTGCACCTCGACACCGCCCTGCGCTCGGGCGAGCTGACCCCGGCCGAACTGCGCGAGACGGTCGTGTTCCTCACCCTGTACGCCGGGTGGCCCCGTGCCGCCCGGCTCAGCGCGAAGGTGGAGGAGCTGATCAGCCGCGCCGCCGGGGTGTGACCGCCGCTACGGGCCGGACGGGTGGACCCGTGCGCTGGGTACGCTGCCGTCATGCCCACCGCACTCATCACCGGCGCGACCGCCGGGATCGGCGCCGCCTTCGCGCGCCGCCTGGCCGCCGACGGATTCTCCCTGGTCCTGGTGGCCCGCGACGAGGAGCGGCTCGCCGCCTCCGCCGAGGCCCTGCACAAGCGGTACGGCGTGCCGGTCGAGCCGCTGCACGCCGACCTGACCACCGAGGAGGGGATGGCGGCGGCCGAGGAGCGGCTGCGCTCCGGCATCGACCTGCTGGTCAACAACGCCGGGTTCGGGCACCCCGGGGGCTTCCTCGACACCCCCGTGGAGGACGAGGTCCGGATGCTGCGGCTGCACTGCGAGGCGGTGCTGCGGCTGACCCGGGCGGCCCTGCCGTACATGATCTCCAAGAGGCGGGGCGGGGTGATCAACGTGGCCTCGGTCGCGGCGTTCCTCCCCGGCGGCACCTACAGCGCCACGAAGTCGTGGGTGGTGAACTACAGCGCCTCGGCGGCCAACATGGTCAACCGGCACGGCGTGCGGGTGATGGCGCTGTGCCCGGGGTTCGTGCGGACCGAGTTCCACGACCGGGCCAAGCTCGACATGTCCGGCCTGCCGCGCTTCGCGTGGCTGTCGGCCGACCGCGTCGCCGCCGACGCGATGCGCGACCTGGCCCGCGGGGCCTGGGTGAGCGTCCCGTCGGCCCGTTACAAGGCGGTCGCGGCGCTCGCCAGGCTCCTGCCGCTCAACCTGGTCGGCCGCATGGCGAGGCTGCGCTACCGCTGACTCACAGCCGCTCGACGTTCGGGCCGCGGCAGCGGCCCCGGGTGTCGAAGACGAACCGGCTCGCCCGCTGGACCAGGTCGTAGTCGTAACAGTCCTGCCCGCCGAGCACGACGACCGCGTCGGCCCTGGCCATCTCCGCGGCATCCGGCTCGACCACCTCGACCCCGGCCGGCACGACGAAATCGTCGGCACGCGGATCCGCGGCCCGCACCCGGGCGCCGAGCCGGCACAGCGTCTTGGCGACCTCGACAGGCGACAGCCCGAGCAACAGGATCCTGCTGCCCCTGAGCGAGCGGCACCTCCGGTTGAGCGCGAGGCCGAGCCGGTCGACCACATGGGCGGGCATGTGCGCGTTGACGTCGTTGGCCGCCTCGACCAGCCGGAATCCCCGTCCGACGCCGCGCCGGATCCCCCACGGCAGGTACGCCACGTCGAGCGGTAGGCAGGAGTCCTCGAGCCCGGGGCAGGGCGCCACGGCGGCGTGCCCGAAGGGCGTGGAGGCGGCGGCCTCGACCGCCTCCCACACGTCGACGCCGACGTGCGCGGCGAAGACCGACAGCTCGTTCGCCAGGGCCGCGCCGACGTGCGCGCGGGCGCTTTCCAGCAGCGCGCACAACTCCGACACCCGGGGCGAGGAGACCGGCACGGTTTCCCGCACCAGCCTGCCGTAGAAGTCCGTCACCGCCCGCAGCGAGGCCGCGTCGACGCCCGAGACGACCTTGGGCGTGTTGCCGAGCCGCCAGCGCGGATTGCCCGGCTCGGCCCGGTGCGGGCTGTGGCCGAGGTGGAAGTCGTCTCCCGCGCACAGGCCCGACCCCTGTTCGAGCAGCGGCCGTACGAACTCCTCCGTGGTGCCGGGATAGGCGGTGCCCTCCAGCACCACGGTCGCCCCCGGCCGCAGGAACGGGGCGATCCGGCCGGCGGCCGAGCCGAGCGGGCCGAGGTCGGGCGCGCCGTTCCGCATGCGCACGGGCGAGGTGAGCACGCAGACGTCGAACCCGGAGGCGTCGGCCGCGTCGGCGCTCGCCGCGTACCGGCCGGAGGCGTGCGCGCCTGCCAGCGCGGCGGCGCCGACGCCCTCGGCGCACGGCTCCCCCGCGTTCAGCCGCTTGACCCGCCACTCGTCCTCGTCGAGGCCGACGACGCGGAATCCCGCCTCCACGGCACGCATCGCCAGGGGCAGCCCGGCCGGGCCCTGGCCCACGACCACCAGCTTCTCCGCCACGCTACGAACTGTAGGAGCGACCCCGCCGCCGCCCCCGGGATTGGCGGACGGGACGGCTGTAAGGCTTGGGTACGGATAGGGAAAAGTCTCTTCCGGCGGCGTCCGGGCGCCCCGTCGGCGGTGGGACCGCGGACTAGCTTCTCCGACATGATCAGGGAGGAGCCAGCATGAAACCGGACGACCGGATTCGTGTCATGGAGATAATCGCCCGGATGAACGTGAGCGGTCCCGCCACCCAGGTCACCGGGTTGTGCGAGCGGCTCAGCCCGGAGGAGTTCGACCACCGCCTGTACACCGGATACGTCGACGGCGGCGAGGGCGACCACCTGCAGCTTCGCGACGTGACGATCCCGGTCCACCGGGTGCCGGGCCTCGGCCGTGCGATCAAGCCGGCCGACGATTACCGGGCCCTGTTCCGGCTGACGAACGCGATGCGCGAGTTCAGGCCGCACATCGTGCACACCAGGACCACCAAGGCGGGCGCGCTCGGCCGCCTCGCGGTGCGGCTGTCGGGCGTCGAGGCGGCCCGGGTGCACAGCTATCACGGCCACCTCCTCGACGGACAGCTCTCCCGCCTGCGGCGGGCCGTCTACGTCCGCACCGAGCGCCGGCTGGCGAGGATGACCGACCGCCTCGTCACGGTCGGCGCCCGGGTGCGCGACGACCTCCTCGCGGCCGGGATCGGCCGGCCCGAGCAGTACGTCGTCATCCCGCCCGGCGCCGGGCTCGCCCCGCTGCCCGAGCGTGCCCGGGCCCGCGCCGCGCTGGGCGTCCCACTGGACGCGCCGGTCGTGGCATACGTCGGTCGGCTGAAGAAGGCCAAACGGCCCGACCGGCTCGCGGAGGTCGCCAGGGCGGTCCTGGCCCGGCTGCCCGGTGCCCGGTTCCTCGTCTGCGGCAGCGGCGAGCTGAAGGAGGAGGTGGAGCGGGCCGTCATGCCGATGTGGGAATCCTTCCGGCTGCTCGGCTGGCGGCGCGACGTCGAGACCGTGTACGCCGCGGCCGACGTGGTGCTGCTCACCTCCGACAGCGAGGGCACGCCGCTGGCGCTCGTGGAGGCCGGCATGGCGGGCCTGCCGGTGGTGGCCACCAGCGTCGGCAGCGTTCCCGAGGTCGTCATGGACCGCCGCACGGGGTTCCTGACCGAGCCGGACCCGGACGAGATGGCCGACCACGTCGTACGGCTGCTGGTGGACCCCGGCCTGGCGCGGCGGATGGGCGAGTCGGCCCGCGCGTGGACCGGGCGGGCGTTCTGCGTGGACCGGCTGGTGGCCGACACCGAGGCCCTCTACCGGGCGCTGCGCGGCGCGACGCGGTCGGAGGTGGGCAGCCGATGACGCCCCTCCCGGCGCTGGCGCCCGCGCTCGCGGGAGCGGTCGCCTGCCTGCTCGCCGCCGCGGGCCTGCGGCCGGTGCGGCGTGCGGTCCCCTATCTGGGCGGGGTGACGCTGGCGGCGGCCACGGCGGGCGCCGCGGTGACGGGCACGATGACCGCCGTGGGCCCGCTCGACCGGCGGGTGAGCGCGGTCCTGCTGGCCGCCGCCGCGGTGGCGCTGCTCGGGCTCATCGCGGACGTGGGCGCGCTGCCGCTCGTCACGCGGCTCATCGTGGAGTCGGTGGCGGCGGGCGGGGTCGTGCTGTGCGGAGTGCAGGTGACGCTGACGGGCGACTGGCTGGACGGCCCGGTCAGCGTGATGTGGATCGTCGCGATGACCAACGCGTACGGGCTGCTCGACCGGCTCGGCGGCGCGCTGGCCGCGGTGGCCGCCGTCACCGGCGCGTTCCTCGCCGGGACGGCGCTCGTGCTGGGCGACCCGCCCCTCGCGGCGCTCGCGGCCGCCCTGGCGGGGGCGTGCCTCGGCGCCCTCCCGTACGGCAGGGCGCGGGGCAGGGTCAGGCTCGGGCCGTCCGCCTCGCTGTTCGCCGGGTTCGTCCTGACCTGCACGGCCGCCGGGCTGACGGCCGGACGCGGCACCGCCGTGGTCGCGGCCGGGCTGCTGCTGCCGGCGCTGGCCGCGATCGTGGGGGCCGGGGCGTACGCCGCCCGCGGTTCGCGGCGGGCGGGCCGGCCGGCGGGACCGTCACGGAAGGCGGCGCCCGCGCTGTGCGGTGTTTCGGCCGGCACCGGGACGGCCGGGCTCGCGGTCGCGCTCGGCTGGGTGCCCGCGAGCGCCGCGGCGACGGTCACCGCCGCGACCGTCACCGCGCTGCTTTTCTACGCGCGCCCGCGGCGGGCGTGGACGTCCTTGTGGATGCCGGCCGGTGACGACCGGCAGCGCGGACGCGTGCCGCGCCCGCGCTCCGCCGGAACCCCCCCGCCGCCCGTAGTACGGCGGGGGTGACCCGGGTCAGCGGCCGATGTTGGCCTCGTGGCCGATGGACAGGCCCGAGTCGACGTCGAAGAAGTGCAGGTTGTGCGTGTCGACGACCAGCTCGATCTCCTGGCCGGGACGGACGTGGCTGCGGGCGTTGACACGCGCGGTCCACAGCGACTTGTCGCCGGTCAGCGGGAGCGTCGTCTCCTCGTCGTCGCCGTCGTGGGCGGCGGCCACGGTGTCCTTGTGCTCGACCGGCGGGGCGTCGATCGTGAACAGGACGTTGATCTCCGAGCCCAGCTCCTCGGTGACGTTGGCGCGGACCGGGATGCGCACCCACCCGGCGCCGTTGCCGCTGGCCGAACCGGCGTCCTCGAAGTCGGAGGGCCGGATGCCGAGGATGATCTTACGGCCGATGTAGCGGTCGAGGCCCGGCTTCTCGGCGAAGGTCGAGTCGGGGACGGGGAGGCGGTAGCCGGCGAAGGCCACGGCCGCGCCGCCGTTGTCGCGGATCAGCTCGGCGTAGGTGAAGTTCATGGCCGGGGAGCCCATGAAGCCGGCGACGAACAGGTTGACCGGGTTGTCGAACAGGTTCTGCGGGGTGTCCACCTGCTGGAGGACGCCGTCGCGCAGGACGCAGACGCGGTCGCCGAGGGTCATGGCCTCGACCTGGTCGTGGGTGACGTACACGGTCGTGACGCCGAGGCGCTCGTGGAGCTGGTTCAGCGAGGCGCGCATGGAGACACGGAGCTTGGCGTCCAGGTTGGACAGCGGCTCGTCCATGAGGAAGGCCTGGGGCTCGCGGACGATGGCGCGGCCCATCGCGACACGCTGGCGCTGACCACCGGACAGGGCGGCCGGCTTGCGCTTGAGGTACTGCTCCAGGCCGAGCATGCGCGCGGCGTCGTTGACCCGCTTCTGGATCTCG
Organism: Microbispora sp. H10830; assembly: GCF_014161375.1. Taxonomy (NCBI): domain Bacteria; kingdom Bacillati; phylum Actinomycetota; class Actinomycetes; order Streptosporangiales; family Streptosporangiaceae; genus Microbispora; species Microbispora sp. H10830. Next base: position 136,069 of record NZ_JABBWX010000020.1, on the reverse strand, counting down.
GTCTTCGACATCTTGCGCAGCTTGAGGCCGAAGGCGAGGTTCTCCTCGACCGTCATGTGCGGGTACAGCGCGTAGTTCTGGAAGACCATGGCGATGTCGCGGTCCTTCGGAGGAAGGTGGTTCACGACACGGTCGCCGATGACGATCTCGCCGCCGCTGATGTCCTCCAGGCCGGCGATCATCCGCAGGGCGGTGGACTTGCCACAGCCCGACGGGCCGACCAGCACCATGAACTCGCCGTCCTTGATCTCCAGGTTGAGGCCGTTCACGGCCTTCACCCCACCCGCGTAGATCTTGTCGACGTTGTTCAGAACGATAGAAGCCATGCCAGTCCTTCGCGCTTCCGAGACAACAAGAAGAAGTGGATACGTTTTCAAGACTGTCCCGTGAAATACCGCCTATTGTCAAGATTTCGGAGACACAACCCATGGAATCATGATGGAATCGTTTCCATGAGTGGTCCAGCGCAGCGGCGAATAACGATCAAGGAAGTGGCGGAGGCGGCCGGGGTCGGGATGGCCACCGTGTCCCGGGTCCTGTCGGGCGGCTCGGCGAGCGCCGAGACCCGCGAGAAGGTGCTCGCCGTGGCGGCGCGGCTCGACTACCGGCCGAGCGCGCTGGGACGCAACCTGAGGCGCCAGCGGACGGGCGGCATCGGCCTGCTGGTCCCCGACATCACCGACAGCTTCTACGCGCGGCTGACCGACGGCGTGCTGTCGTGCGCGCGCTCGTACGGCGAGCCCGTCACGGTGGGGGTCACCGGCGACGATCCCGAACGGGAGGCCGAGCTGATCGGCACGCTCATCGAGCAGAGCATGGACCGGCTGATCGCGGTGCCGTCCGGGGACGGCGAGATGTGGGCTCCCGCGCTGCGCGCGGGGCTGAACGTCGTGTTCGCCGACCGGCGGGTGCGCGCGGACGTGCCCAGTGTGGTGCCCGACGACCGGGCGGGGGTGCTGACGGCCGTCGAGTACCTGGCCGGGCTGGGCCACCGCAAGATCGCCTATCTCGGCCGGCACGGGCAGTCGCAGCGGGTCGCCGCGTTCGGCGCCGCGGTCGCCTCGCTGGGCCTGCCCGCCGACCGGGATCTGGTCGTGCACGCCCGGTCGAGCCGCGACTCCGCCTACGCCGCGGCCGCGGGCCTGCTGCAGCACCGGCCGGACGTCACCGCGGTGATCGCGGGCGGCAACGTGCTCGGCGAGGCGGCCGTGCTGGCCGCCCGCGAGCTGGACGTGCGCATCCCCAGGGACGTGTCGCTCATCATGTTCGACGACGTGCCCTGGGCCGAGCTGTGCTCCCCGCCGCTGACCGTGATCGCCCAGCCGGCTCAGGACATCGGCTACCGCGCCGCCGAGCTGGTGCTGCGGCAGGGCAGGCGTCCTCCGACCGTCACGCTGCCCACCCAGCTCGTCGTACGGGCGAGCTGCGGGCCCAAGGTCTCGGTCCCTAGGCGATGACCTTCTCGATCGCCTCGGCGATCTCCGGGGCCTCGGGGACGACGCGGGGGCGGAACCGGGCGACCACCTGGCCGTCGGCGGCGACCAGGAACTTCTCGAAGTTCCACTGGATGTCGCCCGCCTCGCCCTCCACGTCGGGGGTCTCGGTCAGCCCGGCGTAGAGAGGATGCCGCCCCGGGCCGTTGACCTCGGTCTTCTCCAGCAACGGGAAGTCCACGCCGTAGGTCGTGGAGCAGAACTCCTTGATCTCCTCCGCCGAGCCGGGCTCCTGGCCCATGAACTGGTTGCAGGGCACGCCGACGACGGTGAACCCCCGGCCGGCGTACGCCCGCTGGAGCGCGACCAGGCCCTCGTACTGCGGGGTCAGCCCGCACCTGGACGCCACGTTGACCACCAGGGCGGCCCCGCCGCCGAGCAGGTCGCCGAGGGTCGTGCCCTCGCCGTCGATCGTGGTCACCGGAATATCGAGAACGCTCATGTCCGCACCCTAAACGAGCGTCCCGTCCGTTCTCGCCGCAGGGCACGCCGTGCACGGTAAGCCGCGCCTCCGGGAACGGTCGGCGTTGGGGGGCGGATCGGCAAAGAACCGTCCGCGAGGTGTCGCGGATGCCGCCGGGGAGGCGGGCGGCCGTATTTCAATCCGCGTGAGGACCCGTCGCGGTGCCCGCCGGAAGCTCTTGGTGATCCGGTGCGGGCCGAGCGGACGGCGGCGCCCACGCCATGGGCGCGCGGCCGCGCGGCGGGCGCCACGCGCGCCCGCCTTCCGCACGCGACCCGACGACAAGGACCGATTTGGACAGCAGAAGCGTTCTACGCAACACAGTCGCCGCCGTCATCGCGGCCACCGTCACCGGTGGCGGAAGCGGAGTGGCGTGGGCCGACGAGTGGGCCGCCGCGGAGCGGACCGGGGAGAGCGTGCGGCCCGTCACCCACGTCGGAGTGTGGACGACGCGGGTGGCGGCGCAGCCGCCCCGGTTCCGCCAGGCGCCGGCGAAGATCCGCAGCAAGGCGTACGCCTTCCGGCTCGTCACCCGCCACACCTGGTCGGGCGAGCAGTTCCAGTGCCTGGACAGCCTGTGGACCAGGGAGAGCAACTGGGACCACCGGGCCTACAACCAGGGCTCGGGCGCCTACGGCATCCCGCAGGCGCTGCCCGGGCGGAAGATGGGCTACGTCGCCAGCGACTGGCGGTTCAACCCGCAGACCCAGATCAGGTGGGGGCTGCGGTACATCAAGGGCCGCTACGGTTCGCCGTGCGGCGCCTGGGGCCACTTCCGGTCCCACAACTGGTACTGACCCGGGCGGAGGCGCCCGGCGGCCTACTGCCGGGCGCCTCCATGACCGGCCCGCTCGCCGCCCCGCTCGCCGGTCCCGCGGCCGGCCTGCGCGTCCGCCCGTGCGGCGGCTCGTACGGCCATCGCCTGGACCAGCAGTTCCAGGCCGAACTCGAACTCCTCGTCGTGGTCGCAGGAGTCCAGATGCGGCCGCAACTCGCTCACCACGGGGAACAGCGCGGGGTCCACCTCGGCGATGACCGCGTCGGCCCGCACAGGGGCGAACGTGGGGGTCACCCCCACCTCCCGCAGCAGCGAGCCGACGACGTACGCGATGAACATGCGCAGCATCCGGACGGCCTCCCGGCCGTCGAAGCCCGCCTCGCGCAGGGTCGCCAGGGCGCGCTCCACCGGGAGGAGGCCCGCGGTCGAGCTCAGCTGCCTGCTCACCACGACCATCGTGGACCGGGGATAGTGGTGGGCGATGCGCCGGAAGGCCCGCGCCTGGATGCGCACCCGCTCGGTCCAGTGGGCGGACGGGTCGTCGGTGAAGCCGATCCGCGACAGCACGTCCTCGGCGACCGCGTCGAGCAGCGCGGCCTTGCTGGGCACGTGGTTGTAAAGCGACATGACGCCGACGCCGAGTTCCGCGGCGATCCTGCGCATCGAGACGGCGTCGGCGCCCTCTCTCTCGATGAGCTCCACGGCGGCGGCCACGATGCGGTTGCGGTTGAGCATGACCGAATCCTCTCTCGCCGCGCACGGTCGCCCGTCCATTGACGTACGTACAGCGTACGTGACACTCTCACAGGGATACGTACGGTGTACGTCAAGGGAGGTCCCCCGTGTCGACCCACGAGCTCTACACCATCCCCGCCGAGCTGTCCACGTGGGACGTGGAGATGACCGGAGCGGCCCGGTTCACCTGGGAGTACGACGACGGCAGGGACCGCATGCTCGCCCTCTACCAGAAGGGCAAGGACAAGCAGTGGGACTCCGTCAAGCGGATCGACTGGGACCTCGAGGTCGACCCCTACGACGTGCTCGGCATCCCCGACACCACGCTCGCCATCTACGGCTCTCCCCTGTGGGACCGCATGGACCGCCGGCAGCGCGACGAGGTGCGCAGGCACAACGCCGCCTGGCAGTTCTCCCAGTTCCTGCACGGCGAGCAGGGCGCGATGATCTGCTCGGCCCGGATCGTCGAGTCGGTGCCCGACCTCGACTCCAAGTTCTACGCCGCCACCCAGACGATGGACGAGGCGCGGCACGCCGAGACGTACGCGCGGTTCCTGCAGGAGAAGGTCGGGCTCGCCTACCCCATCAACGAGCACCTCAAGGCGCTGCTGGACAGCACGCTGAACGACTCCCGGTGGGACATGCCCTACCTCGGCATGCAGGTGCTGATCGAGGGCCTGGCCCTGGCCGCGTTCGGGGTGATGCGCGACATCACCACCAAGCCGCTGCCCAAGCAGATCCTCGCGTACGTGATGCAGGACGAGGCCAGGCACGTGGCGTTCGGCCGGATGGCGCTGCGCGACTACTACCGGAACCTGTCCGACGCCGAGTTGCGCGAGCGCGAGGACTTCGTGATCGAGGGGTGCTACCTCATGCGCGACCGGCTGCGCGGCGAGGAGATCTGGGAGACCGTCGGCCTGTCGCGGCAGGAATCCGCCGAGGCCATGGAGTGCGTGGACCGGTCGGAATACCTGCGGCTGTTCCGTTCGCTGCTGTTCAGCCGGATCGTCCCCTGTGTGAAGGACATCGGCCTGTGGAGCCCCCGCCTGCGGAAGGCGTACGCCGACATGGGCGTGCTCGACATGGCCGGGCAGAGCCTCGACGCGCTGATGCGGCAGGACGAGGAGATCGCCGAGCGGCTCGACGCCGAGCGCTTCGCCCGCGAGGAGGAGGAACGGGCGGAGGAGGTCGCCGGGACCATCGCCGCCGCGGGCGACTGACCGCGGCTCACATCGTGGTCGTCACGACCGTGGACGCCGGCCAATCGATCGGCGAGATTCGCGATCCTTGTCCCCATATATGGGGAATCCTTGCCATACTCCGTCTTCGTGACTGTGGAGTTGACGCGGAGTGGCCGCGGGTCTCGCCGGATCACGGTCGTGGCGATCGCCGCGGTCGTCTTCCTGCTCGCCGGCGTCGGCGCTTACGCCGTCGCCTCCGACGTTCGCGAGCAGGACACGAAATACTGCGGCCACGACTGCGTTCCCGGCCTCGAGATCGGCACCGTGGTGGAGGCGCTGCAGGGCCGGGGGCACACCTGCGCCGACAAGAGACAGTTCTGGTCCTGTGAGCTGAGAATCGGCAAGGTCCGGTTCGAAGCGGACCTCTTCCGCGCCGTCAACGTGGCGGACTTCTACGAATACATCAGCAAGGTCGAGGCCAGGATCATCAACCCGGACAGCACTACGGCGGCGGCCGGGTTGGACTACATGTCGTGGTTCGCGATGCTGCCCCACCGTGACGATCCCTCGACGGTCAAGAAGGTCGACGGCTGGCTGGCCGAGCAGATCGCGGGCGACGGGGATGTGGCCTTCATTCTCGACTGGGAGTACGCGCTGGAGCGGAAGGCGAACACCCGATCCATCGAACTCACGATGAAGAGGAGACATTGATGGCGGCTCCACCCGGCTGGCCGTACTCTCCCGACGGCAGGTTCTGGTGGGACGGCGCCGCCTGGCAGCCGGTGCGGACGCCGCCGCCTCCCGGAACACCCGCCCAGCAGGGCCTCACCGCGCCGCCGCCTCCCTGGCCTGCGACCGGTCACCCGTCCGCGGCCTCGCCCGGACCGCAGACACCCGGGCCGCAGACACCCGGGCCGCAGGCGGCTCAGCCGTACGCCGTCCAGCAGACGCTCCCGTACACGCCCCCCGGAACCGGGGTTCCCGCTCCGGCCCCTTCCGACGCCGGCCCTCGGCCCCGCCGGGCGGGAACCGCGGTATTCGTGCTGGTCACTTCGGGTACGCTGATCGCGGCGCTGGCGCTGGGCGGGGTCGCCGGCGGTGCCGTCGGCCTGGCGACCACCGAACCGGTGACGGACGCCCCCGCGCCTTCCTTCCCCGGGAGGTTCCCCACGGGAAAGCAGCGGTACCTGCCCAAGGTGACGCTCGACATGGTCGCGGTGAACTGGCTCCAGGCGGCCAATTCGTGGAGATGCGCGAGGTCCGCGGCCTCCGACCCGCTGACCGGCGCCAAGATGGGGATGATCTGCCGTCCCGGCGACGCCGCCAGGCTCCATATGTCCGTCTATATCTGGTACGACGGGCCGGACAAGGTGCTGTCCGTGAAAGCCCGCTGCGATCTCGGCGTCAGATCGAAGGCGTGCACGAGCCTCTTCTCGATGATGGCGGGCACTCTGCTTTCTCCCGATCGGACCCTGCGCGGGCAGGCGGAGGCGTGGGCGGGGAAGAACGCGGGCAAGGCGGCGGTGACGGCCATCGGCGGCGTCCGGCTGGAGACCAGCCCGCGCCCGCACAGCATGGAAGCCGTGCCGGCGATCTGAAAGATCCTGCCGGCCACGATTCCCCTCGGTGACCCGCCGTTCCGCGTGACGGCACGGACGAGCGAGCGGGCCGCGCGGGAGCGACGTCCCTTCCGGCTCCCGCCGGACCGGTGGGTTCACGCGGCCAGTACGAGCACCGCGACCAGCGCCGCGGCGGCGACGGCCAGCGCGCCCGCCCAGGCGACGCGGGCGTCCAGCCGGTGGTCGAGCGGACGCCCGTGCCGGAGCGTCCGCTCCAGGGCGCGGTGCCGCCTCCCGGTGCGCAACAGCAGGACCGCCCCGGCCAGCGCGGCCGCCGCGAAGGGGACGGCGAGGCCGGGCAGGTCGTGACGGACCATGATCCCCGCCGCTCCGACGGCCGAGCCCGACATGGTCACGGCCGTGCGGACCCAGGCCATCCGGGTCCGCTCGCTGTGCAGGCCCGGCCTCGGCTCGCCGCTCACGCGCCGCTCACCGTGCCAGGAGGATGAGGAGCAGGGCCAGGACGGCCACCCCGGCCACGCCGTACCCGAACATGGGGGCCAGGGCGGGCGGCGGGAGCGCGCGGTCCTGCCGGAGCGCCCGGTCGATGTGCCGCCAGCGGGGATAGGCCGAGCCCGCCGCCACGGCGGACAGCAGCACGAGCACGACGGCGAGCAGCGTGCGCACCCACGGCACGAAGACGTCCTCGGGAACGACCGCGATGGCGATGCCGCCCGCGCTCAGCGCGAGGGAGGTGCTGATCCAGGTGAGGAACGTGCGCTCGTTGGCGAGGACGAAGCGGGGGTCGGGTTCGTTCTCTTCCATACGAGAACGCTATTTCTGCCCCTTTTCCCCTAGATTTGCCGGGTTGCCACTTCTTAGGGTCGTCTCTTTTACGAGAGATGGGACGACGCCACACGCGTTGTCGTGGCGATCAGGTGACGCAGCCTGTCCTCCGACTCCGAACCGGGCTCTGCGGCGAACAGGTCCATCCCCTGCAGCTCGGGGTCGCCGGGCAGGCCGACGAGCTCGGCGGACAGCCGCAGCTCGCCTGCGACCGGGTGGTCCAGCACGTAGTCACGGTGTGTCGCGACGGCCACGTGATGCTCGTGCCACAGTTTCCCGAACTCGGGGCTCTGCCGGCAGATGGTGTCGACGTGCTCCATGATCTCCGCGTTCTGCGGGTGACGCGCGGCCAGGACGCGGAGCTGGGCCACGTGCTCCCGGGCCAGCCGCGGCCACCCCTCGCCGTGCATGCGCCTGAACCCCTCGTCCAGGAAGATCAGGTGGGCGATCGTCCTGCGCTCTTCCGGGATCGCGGCGAAGTCGGCGAACACGGCGGCCGCCGGCCTGTTCCAGGCGACCACGTCGGCGTGCCGCCCGAGGACGAGCGCGGGGGTGAGCACCAGCGAGTCCAGGACACGCCGCAGCCCCGGCCTGATCGGGGCCTGCGCGACGTCCTGGCGCCGATGCGCCGGGCGGGCCAGCGCGTGCAGGTAGGCCCGCTCGTCCCCGGTGAGCCGCAGCACGTCGGCGATCGCGTCCAGCACCTCGGCCGAGACGTTCCGGCTGTTGCCCTGTTCCAGGCGCGTGTAGTGACTGACGCTGACCCCCGCCGCGAGCGCCAGCTCCTCGCGGCGCAGGCCGCGCACGCGCCGCGTCCCGTTGCCCTTGTAGGGCAGGCCGACGTCCTCCGGCCGCACCCGCGCTCTGCGGGACTTGAGGAACTCGCTCAGCTCGACCCCTCGATCCACGGTCGTCCAGCCTAGGCGACTTTTGAGTAGTCAGAACTCGGGGCTGGCTGGGGCCCGGGGCCGCGATCAGGCTGCCTGCATGCGATCCGTGATCCCTCTCGTCCTTCTCGGCCTGGGCAGCTCGATCACCGCCCTGGACTTCACCGTCGTCTACGTCGCGCTGCCGCAGATCGCCCGCGAGGCGGGGTTCTCCCCGTACGCGCTGCAGTGGGTGGTCAGCGGCTACGCGGTGCCCTTCGGCGGCTTCCTGCTGCTCGGGGGCCGCCTGTCCGATCTGCTCGGCAGGCGGCGCATGTTCGTCTCCGGCATGCTGCTGTACGGCGCCGCCTCGCTGCTCGGCGGGCTGGCCTCCTCCCCCGCACCGCTGGTCTGCGCCAGGGCGCTGCAGGGGCTCGGCGGAGCGGTGCTGATGCCCGCGACCCTCTCTCTGGTCGTCACCATGTTCGCGGAGGGGCCCGCGCGCAACCGGGCGATGACCGTGTGGGCGACGTGCGGCGCCGCCGGGCTGAGCCTCGGCGCGCTGCTCGGCGGCGTCCTGACCGGCGCGTTCGGCTGGGAGGCGGTCTTCTTCGTGAACGTGCCGCTGACGACGGTGGGCGCCGCTGCGGCGTTCGCCGTGCTGACACCGGACGGGAGGCGGCGGGCCGGCGGACTCGACCTGCCGGGAGCCCTCATCGGCACCGCGGGCGTCACCGGACTCGTGTTCGCCGTCGCGCAGGGCCCCCAGCGGGGCTGGACCTCCCCCGGCGCCCTGGCGTCCGCCGCCGCGGCTGCCGGGCTGCTCGCCGCCTTCCTCGTGATCGAGGCACGGAGCCGCGAGCCGTTGCTGCCGCCGCGGCTGCTCGCCAACCGGCACACGGCCGCCGGGGCCGGGGTCATCCTGGTCTACGGCCTGACCCTGCAGTGCGTGCCGTACTTCCTCACGCTGCACTTCCAGGACGTGCTCGGCTACGACGCCGCCGCGTCGGGCCTGGCCTTCCTCGGTCCCACCCTCGCGATCACCGCGGGCAACCTGGCCGCCGAACGGCTCATCCCGCGCCTCGGGCTGCGCGGCACGCTGATCCTCGGCATGGCCGTGGGGGCGACGGGCACGGCGGTGCTGGCGTGGCGCCTGTCGGCCGACGGATCCTACCTCGGTCTGCTGGCCGGCGTCGTCGGGTTCGGGCTCGGCGCGGGCCTGTGGTTCTCCACGATGTTCATCCTCGCCTCGACCGGCGTGGCCCCGCAGGAGCAGGGCGTGGTCTCCGGCCTGTCCTCCACCGTCCTTCAGGCGGGCAGCGCCGCGGGCCTGGCCGTCCTGGTGGCCGTGGCCGGCCGCGGGACCGCCGGCCTGACCGGGGAGGCGCTGCGCGCCGCCACCGCCGGCGGCCTGCGCTCCGCCGTCCTGGTCGCCGCCGTGATCTCCGTGACCGGCGTGGTGGTCACGCTCGCACTCGGTCCCGCCGGAAGGGACCGGCTCGCGGACCGCGCCTGAGCGGAGGGGGCGGTGCCGGGGGCCGGGTCAGAGGCAGGCCCGGCTGACCTCACGCAGGTAGCTCGCACCATCGGTGGCGACCTTCTGCGCCGCGTCCACCGCCGCGTTGGCGTCGTCGACATCGAGCTTCTTGAGGCTGTCGGCGAGTCCCTGGAGAGCGTCCCTGAGCGTGGTGTCGGCGGCCTTGTTCGCCATGTCCTCCAGATCGGCGGCGCCGTCCTCGATCTTCTTGCGCATGGCGGCGGGGTCGTCCACGACCTTGCCGATTTCGCTGATGGTCTGGGTGATCAGTCGCGTCGACTCGGCGCACGTCTGCGCCTTGTCCGCGCTCGCGCAGCCGGAGGCGAGCAGGACGGCGGCCGCGCAGGCGGCGGCGAACGGGAGGAGTCGCATGCCGATCACCCTACCCAACGGCGGCCCGCCCGCGCGGAACCGAAGCCGGGGCGCCCTTCGGGCCCCTCCGCACTCACCCCGTCGTCACCGCGTCATCACCGCGGTGACGACGTCGCGGAAATACCCCGCGACCTCGCGGGCGAAGGCGGTCCTGGACACTCCGGCCCGGCGCAGGGCCTCGCCGTGGTCAAGGGAGACCACGGCCAGCACGCCCGCCAGCAGCGACCACCACAGGGCCGAGGCGATCGACCGCGACAGCCGGGAGGACCTCCGGAAGGACCGCCGCAGCCGGTCACGGTGGAAGGGGACATGGCGCAGCTCGTCGGCGAGGATCCGGCCCGCGACCTCCGCGGCGAGCAGGTCACGGACGCCGTCGCGCACCGCCCGGTAGTAGCCGAGCGCGACCACCTCGGCGAGCATCAGGACCATCAGCTCCGTGCGCAGTCCGAGGAGCCGCCGCAGCCGGACGAAGGCGGCGTCGGTCCAGTGTCCGGAGATCGTCGCCGCGCCCGCCGCCTCCAGGAGCCGGCCCAGCAGGCGGGCGTGCTCGCACTCCTCGGCCACGAACAGGCGGACCGCCTCCGCGTAAACGGGGTCGCCCGCCTGACGGGCCTTGTCCAGCAGGCGGGCGCCGTCGCCGTCCTCCCCCACCTGGAACCGCTGGAGGCTCCGTACGAGGGCGGGCTCCAGCCGTGCTCCCGCGCTCCAGTCGGGGTCGCCCCAGGTGCGCCGCAGCAGCGCCGCGCCCTCGAAGTCGCGTAACCAGGCGGTGAAGTCGCCCGTGTCGACCGTCGTCGTCATGGCCCACGAACCTACGGAAGCGATGTGCAGATCCCGAGGGGGAGTTTGTAGAGGTTCGGCGTACACGGCCCACGGGCGCGGGGGCGCGACGGGCACCCGAGCGCGGGCCGTAGCATCTGCGGCATGGGGAATTGCGAACACCTGCTCGTGGCGGCCGACCCTGAGCCGCTCACTCCCGAGGGCTGCCAGGAGTGCCTGGAGCGCGGCATGCGATGGGTCCACCTGCGCAAGTGCCTGGAATGCGGCCACATCGGCTGCTGCGACTCCTCTCCCGGCAAGCACGCCACCGCCCACTACAAGGAGACCGGCCACCCGGTGATCCGCTCGTTCGAGCCGGGAGAGAACTGGCGCTGGTGCTTCGTGGACCAGCGCCTGAGCCAATAGACCGCGCTCTGAGCCCGCTCAGCCGCGTTCGAGCGTCGCCTCCTCGAAGTCGAGCTCCTGCATGACGCGGTGGAGGACCTCGTCGTCGATGCGCCGCTCGTCGCGCAGCCGCACGAACACCTCACGTTCCGCGGCGAGCATCTCGCGGCGCAACCGCCGGTAGAGCGAGGCGGGCGTCTCCTCGCCCTCGGGGCCGGTGCCGCCGCCGAGCCGCTCCCAGGCGTGCAGGGCCCGGCGCTCGGAGCGGGTGCGCAACTGGTCGACGACCTCTTCGTGGACGTCCAGCACGCCGTCGGAGGTGAGCTCCTCCAGCCGCGCCAGGGCCGCGGCCGCGGCGGCCTGCTGGGCGCCCGCCTCGGCGAGGTCGTCGGCGTACCGCTCCCGGGCCGTGGAGACGCCCAGCCGCCTGATCAGCCAGGGGAACGAGAGCCCGTGGACGATCAGTGTGCCCACGACGATCGCGAACGTCAGGAACAGCAGCAGGTTGCGCTGGGGGAAGTGCTCGGGCAGGGCGAAGGCCGCGGCCAGCGACACCACCCCGCGCATGCCCGCCCAGCTCGTCAGCATCACGTTCTGCCAGGACGGCGTCTTGGGCTCCCTGGCGCGCACCCGCTTCGACAGCATCCGCGGCAGGTAGGTGCTGGGCGGCACCCACGCGATCCGCACGAGCACGACCACCAGGAACAGCACGATCGCGTACGTCGCCAGCTCTCCCGGCCGCTCGCCGTTCAAGCCGGCGATGATCGGGCGCAGTTGCAGGCCGATCAGGGCGAACACGATCGACTCCAGCACCAGGTCGGCGACCTTCCACACCGCGCCCGACAGCAGCCGGGTGCCGTACGTCGTCCGGCTGAGCTCGTGGCCCAGGTAGATGCCGACGATCACGACGGCGATCACCCCGGAGGCGTGCACCGCCTCGGCCGCGAGGTAGGCGGCGTACGGCACGAGCAGCGAGACGCCGTTGGCGATCAGCGCGTCGTCGAGCCGCCGCAGCACGAACCCCGCGAGGTAGGCGATGGCGAGGCCGATCGCCACGCCGAGGCCGGCGGCCAGGAGGAACTGCCCGCCGATGCCGAGCAGGTCGGCGGCGGCGCCGGTCACCGCGCCGACCGCGACCCGGTAGGCGGTCAGCGCCGTGGCGTCGTTGAACAGGCTCTCGCCCACGAGGATGGTCAGCGCGCGTCGCGGCAGGCCGAGCCTGCGTCCGATGGCGACCGCCGACACGGCGTCGGGAGGGGCGACGATCGCGCCGAGCGCGAAGGCCGCCGCGAGCGGGAGCTGGGGGACGATCGCGTGCGCGACGAAGCCGACCACCAGGGTGGTCGCCAGGACGAGCCCGACGGCCAGGAGGCCGACGGGCCTGGCGGCGTCGCGCAGCCGCAGGTATGAGCTGTCCAGCGCCGCCGAGTAGAGCATCGGCGGCAGGAAGACCACCAGGACGATATGGGGGTCGAGGCTGTAGTCGGGGATCCCGGGCACGTAGGAGGCGGCCAGGCCGGCCACCACCAGGAGCAGTGGGGCCGACCAGTCGCGCCATCTGGCCAGGGCGGCGACGCCGAGGGCGCCGGCCGGGAGCAGGAGGAACTGCAATGCCGTTGATGTGTCCATCAAACGACGAGGTTACTTACAGCTGGAACTCCCGCGGACCGGGGCCCTCACCACCCCCGCGAGGTATCCCAGCCCTCCCCGTCCTCGTCCGACCACGGGATCGGGGAGTCCGCGGCGGGCTGCCCGCCGCGCCGCCCCCCGCGGCGCTCGTGCTCGGCGTGCTGATCCGGGGCCTGACCGGCCGGCCACTGGTCCGGCCGCAGGCGCTCGCCCGTGGTGTAGAGCAGCGGTTCGCTCGCGTACTGCTCGTTCGGGTACGGCTCGTTGACGTAGGGCCGGACCGCGCCGAGGCCGAGGGGGTCGCTCGGGTCGACCGCCCCGGGCTGCTGCCCCGCGGGCTGCGGGGCGTGAGGTTGCGGGGCGTGAGGTTGCGGGGCGTGAGGTTGCGGGGCGTGAGGTTGCGGAGCCTGGGGGTAGGCCGGCTGCGGCCCGGTCTGGGCCGAGGACGCGACGAGGCGGTCCTGGGTGGGCGTGCCCCGGGCGACGAGCACGTCGTTGGGGCCGAGCGCGGCGGGCGCCGGGTAGGCCTCGGGGGCCGGGGCGGGCGGCGGCACCGGCGGACGGGCGTACTGCCCCGTCCCCGGATAATCGGGGCCGGGATAGTCCGCGTAGTTGTAGTCGGACGGTGCGGGCTGCTCGGGGAACCCGGCGTCGTGCGACCCGCGGCGGTCCCGGGCGGCGTATCCGTTCTCGCCCTGCGCGTAGCCGTCGCGGGCCCTGCCGTAGCCGTCCGGGGCCTGGCCGTAGCCGTCGGGCGCGGTGACGTGGCCCTCGTCGGCGGCGTACCCGTCCCGGGCCTGGCCGTACGGGATCTGGGACGCGTTGTGCGGCGCGTTCTGGGGCGCGCCGTAGGGGTCCTGCGCCGCGTATCCGTCACCGGGCTGCCCCGCGTACGCGTCGGGCACGGCGTAGGCGTCCTGGGCCCGCGTCGCGTACGCGTCCGGGGATTCGGCCGCGTACGGGTCGTGGACCTGCGTGGCGTACGGGTCGTGGACCTGGGTCGCGTAGGCGTCCTGCCCCTGGTCCTGCGGGTGTGCGGGGTACCCCTCCTGGGGGGCGTAGCCGTCCTGGCCCGCCGTTCCCTGCCGGGGGAACGGTCCCGTCCCGGCGTCCTGCTCCTCGCCACCCGCCTCGGCGAAACCCTCGTCGAGAGTGTCGATCAGCCGTCCCACGTCGTTCATGGGCATGCGGAAACTGGCCGTGCACATCTCGCCCCGCCACAGGCTCAGTACCAGCGTGCCGTCGTGCCACGTGACCCGGAGCACACGGTCCTGGCCTCGCGCGTCGAAGAACACCTCGCCGAACGATGGCAGTGGGACAACTTCCGACATGGCAGACATAGTGCCTTTACCTGCCCTTTTCCGTCCACTCGATCTCGGGAACCCTCGCGAAACTTCCGTTTCGTCCCTTTTCGACCTCACTGGGTAGATCGCCGTTGACCTTGAGAGCACTGACATCTCAGTGTGCCACGCGTGCCGGGAGGGAGTTCCTGGAACGCCAGGATGTGGTGGGGCGGACACGCACAGGATGTCGGTGGCACCGGGTAGCGTTCTTCCGTGCCCAAGGACCGTCCCGAGCTCCCGCCCGTCGAAGAACTCCTCACCGCCGCGGTGACCGCACTGGGCGGCGTCGAGCGCCCGGGGCAGGTCAAGATGGCGCAGGCGGTGCGCGACGCCGTCGAGAGCGAGGAGCACCTCGCGGTGCAGGCCGGCACCGGCACCGGCAAGTCGCTCGCCTACCTCGTGCCCGCGATCAGGCACGCGGCCGAGAAGGGCGAGGCCGTGGTGGTGTCCACCGCCACGATCGCGCTGCAACGCCAGCTGGTCGACCGCGACCTGCCCCGGTTGGCCGACGCGCTGGAGAGCCTGCTGCCGCACCGGCCCGAGTTCGCGATTTTGAAGGGCCGCCGCAACTACCTGTGCCGCCACAAGATGGCCGACGGGATGCCCGAGGACGAGGACGACCAGCTCTTCGACCCGCGTGAGGTCAGCGCCACCGGCCGGATGGTGCAGCGCATCCAGGAGTGGGCCAACGAGACCGAGACCGGCGACCGCGACGAGATCGTGCCCGGCGTGAGCGACCAGGCCTGGCGGCAGTTCTCCGTGACGGCCCGGGAGTGCCTGGGGGCCCAGCGGTGCCCCAGCGGCGCCGACTGCTTCGCCGAGCTCGCGCGGGAGCGCGCGGGCGAGGCCGACGTCGTGGTCACCAACCACGCGCTGCTGGCGATCGACGCCATGGAGGACTTCGCGGTCCTGCCCGAACACGACGTGGTCGTGGTGGACGAGGCACACGAGCTGGTCGACCGGGTGACGTCGGTGGTCACCGGAGAGCTGTCGGAGAGCACGGTGAGCCTCGCCGTGCGCCGGGCCGGACGGCTCGTCGAGCAGGGCGTGGCCGACCGGCTCCAGGAGGCGGGTGAGGACCTGCGCGCCCTGCTGGCCGTCGCCCCGCCCGGCCGCGTCGACACGCTGCCGGGGTCGCTCGGGATGACGCTCGCGCTGGTGCGCGACGCCGCCTTCGCCTGCATCACGGCCCTCGGACCGCGCAACAAGGACAAGGACGACCCGGAGAACGCCGGGCTGCGCAAGGCCGCCTTCACGGCGCTGGACGATGTGCACGACACCGCCCAGCGGATGCTCGACGCCTTCGGCCCGGCGGCCGGCCGCGACGCGGCCGGAGACGACGCGGAGGACAGCGGGAACTCGCGGGACTCAGGAGACTCACGGGATTCGGAGCGCGGCGCGAACGGCGGCCCAGGGGACGCGCGGTCCGAGGAGGTCCACCGGGCGGAGGTCGTCTGGCTGGAGGAGGGGCGCGGGCGCGTTCCTCCCACCCTGCGGGTGGCGCCGCTGTCGGTCGGCGGCATGCTGCGCGACAAGCTGTTCGGCGACCGCACCGTCGTCCTCACGAGCGCGACGCTCGCACTCGGCGGCTCGTTCGACAGCCTGTCCCGCCAGTGGGGCCTGCGAGCCGGGGAGTGGACCGGCCTCGACGTCGGCTCGCCGTTCGATCACCCGCGCCGGGGCATCCTCTACGTCGCCACGCATCTCCCCCAACCCGGCCGCGACGGCCTGCCCGAGGCATACGTCGACGAGATCGCCGAGCTCATCGAGGCGGCCGGCGGCCGGACGCTCGGCCTGTTCTCCTCCATGCGGGCCGCGAAGGCCGCCACGGAGGCGCTGCGCGAGCGGCTCGACGTGCCGCTGCTCTGCCAGGGCGACGACTCGACCTCGCAGCTCGTCAAGCAGTTCGCGGGCGACCCCGCCACCTGCCTGTTCGGCACGCTGTCCCTGTGGCAGGGCGTCGACGTGCCGGGCCCGTCGCTGACCCTGGTGATCATCGACAGGATCCCGTTCCCGCGTCCCGACGACCCGCTCGCCTCGGCCCGGCAGCGGCACGTGGCGGCCACGGGGGGCAACGGTTTCATGGCGGTGGCGGCCACCCACGCCGCGCTGCTGCTGGCGCAGGGCGCGGGCCGGCTGCTGCGGTCGATGGACGACCGGGGCGTCGTCGCCGTTCTCGATCCGAGGCTCGCCACCGCCCGTTACAGCGGGTTCCTGCTCAACTCGCTGCCGCCCTTCTGGCGCACCACCGATCCCGCGAAGGTCCGCGACGCCCTGCGCCGCCTCACCGCCGGCTCCTGAGCCGGGCCTCCGCCTGCGGGAGACCCGGCCGCTCCGGCTCTGGTCACATCTTCGTGGCCGCGCCGAACGTCTCCCCCGCGTTCAGGCGCCGGACGAGGTCGAGCACGGCGTGCGGCCCGCCGTTCGCGGTGACCCATCGGCTCACCCGGCACGCCGCCTTCGCGTAGGTGCGCCGGTCGGCGCCGGCCGCCCGCAGCCAGGCGTCCAGCGTCACCGGCAGCGCGGCGTCCGCGCTCACCAGGCAGCGGTCGGCCGCCGTCTCCGGCGCGAGATACCGCGGGTCGCCGGCGACCAGGACGGCCAGGCCCTCGTCGAACCACTGGGGCACCTCCGCACCACCCGAGTCGAGCCGGGCATGCAGTTCGACATGCGACATCTCGTGTGAGGCGATGACCGGATCCACGCCCTCGGGCGACAGCATCACCGCGCGGTTCAGCACCGCGACGCCCCGCTCCCCTCCGCCGCCGATCCGGCGGTAACAGCGCTCGCTGAGGCAGGCGAGGATCCGCGGGGAGGTCTGCCTGCCGCCGTAGAAGTCGCGGACGCGCCGCTCCGCCTCCTCCACGGTGGAGACCACCTGCCGCCTCCGGTCCGGCGGCAGTCCCGATTCCGCGTAGACATCCGGGGCCAGCCGCTCCAGCCCGTAACAGCCGGGGCAGGTCGTGGCGGCGACCGACGGGAAGGCCACCGCCACGACGGCGGCCGCCGCGATCGGCAGGGCCGCGAGCACGACGAGCAGCCACACCCGTCCGCGCCGTCGTTTCCACGCCATCGTCACTCCCCTTGCTCGAATTCGGCGTCGGCGTCCACCGCGCCGGTGGTCGTGAAGCAGGATCTTCGCGCGTCGTCCGCCCGTCGCGCATCGGACCGGGGTAGGACCTCTCCCGGTCTGAGGCGGCGTTCGCGCGGGCCGGGCTGCCGGTGCGTGGGCCCTACGGCGCCATCCGCGCCTCGGGCAGGGCGTGAGGCCCGCGACCTTGCGTAAAGTGCGGGGACATGAGCGCTGACACCCCTGTCACGTCGGTATGCCTCACCCGGGGCGGCCGACCGGCCTTCGTCGTGAACGTCGAGGTCTTCCTGGAGCGAGACGGCCGGTGGCTGCTCATCCGGCGCGGCAGACGGGAGGCTCACGCACCCGGCATGCTCGCCGGCGTGGGCGGCAAGGTCGAGGTCGACGGCGCGGGACTCGACGTGCTCGAGGAGACGGCACGGCGTGAGGTCGCCGAGGAGATCGGGGTCGACATCACGGGAGCCGGACTCTCCTATGTGGAGAGCGGGTTCTTCGTCACCGACGACGGCGACCCCGTCGTCAACGTGGTCTTCCGCGCGACGATGCCGCCCCACGCCCAGCCCGTGGCCGCCTCGCCGGAGGAGGTGGAGGAATTCCTCTGGCTCACCGCCGCGGAGGCGGAAGGCGATCCGGAGTGCCCACCCTGGACATCACGGGGCCTGCGCCGCGCGACAGCGCGGGCCGGCACGCCGGCGTAGTCGTCTGCGGGGACGCGCCGGCACCGCGGCGCGGGCCCGCCGGGTCAGGGAGATGAAGCAGGGTCAGGAAGCAGGGGGCAGCGGACCGAGTTCGGGTCGCTTGGGGGCGAGGCCGTCGCCGGAGGACGTCCCGCGAAGGCGCCGCCCGATCCACGGGCCGAAGTGCTCCCTGAGCCACTGCACGTCCTCACGGCGCTTGGCCCTCGGGTCCATCGTCTCCCGGGGCGGCCAGGTCTTGCGCCAGTCGTCCTCGCCGGGCACGCCCAGCACGTGCAGCACCCGGGCCGCGACCAGGCGGTGGCCCTCGGCGTTCATGTGCAGCCGGTCGCCGCTCCAGGCCCGCCAGTCCCGCAGCCCCTGCATCGACCACATGTCAACCAGGTGGCAGCCGTACAGGTCGGCGATCGAGCGCACGTGCATGAAGAAGATCGCGAACTTGCCGCGCAGCTGCCGCATGATCGGGGTGTCCCGGGGATCGGTCCCGGTGAACAGCACGACGTCGGCGCCGGTGGCCCGCAGGTCGCGTACGGCGGCGGCCAGCTTCTTGGCCATCTGGTCGGGGTCGGCGCCGGGGCGGATGAGGTCGTTGCCGCCCGCGCAGAAGCTGATGAGGTCGGGCTTCAGCTGGACGGCCACGGGCACCTGGTCGGCGACGATCTGGTCGATCAGCTTCCCCCGCACCGCGAGGTTGGCGTAGCGGAAGTCCGGTTCGAGTAAGGCGAGCCGCTCGGCGACCCGGTCGGCCCAGCCCCGGTAACGGACCACCTCACCCGGCGCCGGAGGGGGCGCGTCCGGGAGGGGGTCGTTGAGTCCCTCGGTGAAGCTGTCTCCGACCGCCACGTACGACCGGTAGCCCATGATCCCTTCTTTCGTCACTCGCCCATGTCCGCGATCGCGCGCAGCGCGAGCTCGTACGACCGCATGCCGAACCCCGCGATCGTCCCGGTGGCCACCGCCGCCACGACCGAGGTGTGGCGGAACTCCTCCCGCGCGTTCGGGTTGGAGATGTGCACCTCGACCAGCGGAGCCGTACGCTGCGCGATCGCGTCGCGCAGCGCGTACGAATAGTGGGTGAAGGCGGCGGGGTTGAGGACCACGGGGGTCCTGCTGTCGGCCGCCTCGTGGATCCAGCTCACCAGCTCGGCCTCGTCGTCGGTCTGCCTGACCTCCACCGACAGGCCCAGCTCGCGGCCGGACTCGCGGCACAGGGCCGCCAGGTCGTCGAAGGTCTGCGCGCCGTAGACGTCGGGCTCCCGGCTGCCGAGACGGCCCAGGTTGGGCCCGTTCAGGACGAGCACCTGCCTCATCGGGCGACCTCCCGGTAGGCGGCTTCGAGCAGTTCCTCCGAGGGGTCCTCCAGGCGGGCGGGCCTGCCGATGTCGTCGAGCACGACGAACCGCAGCACCGCTCCCCTGGCCTTCTTGTCCACGCGCATGTGCTCGCGCAGCCGAGGCCAGGCGTCGGCGCGGTAGGAGGTGGGCAGCCCGACCGACTCGAGGATCGAGCGTGTGCGGTCCACGACGTCGCGGCCGACGCGGCCGTCGAGCCGGGACAGCTCGGCGGCGTAGACCAGCCCGATGGCCACGGCCTCGCCGTGCCTGATGCGGTAGTCCTCGACCCGCTCGATCGCGTGGGCGAGGGTGTGGCCGTAGTTGAGGATCTCCCGGATGCCGCTTTCGCGCAGGTCCGCCCCGACGACGTCGGCCTTCACCCGGATCTTGCGCTCGACCAGCTCGCGGGTGTGCTCGCCCTCGGGGGTGCGGGCGGCGGCGGGGTCGTCCTCGATCAGCATGAGGATCGTGGGATCGGCGATGAACCCGCCCTTGATGATCTCGGCGAGGCCGGCGACGTAGTCCTCGCGCGGCACGCTCGCCAGCGTGGCCAGGTCGCACAGCACGCCCTTCGGCGGGTGGAAGGACCCGACCAGGTTCTTGCCCTCGGGGGTGTTGATGCCGGTCTTGCCGCCGACGGCCGCGTCCACCATGGCCAGCAGCGTGGTCGGCACCTGCACGACCTGGACGCCGCGCAGCCACGTCGCGGCCACGAATCCGGCCAGGTCGGTGGTCGCCCCGCCGCCGACGCCGACGACCGCGTCGGAACGCGTGATGCCGTACCGGCCGAACGCCGACCACAGCTCGGCCGCGACGTGGACGGACTTGGCCTCCTCGCCGTCCGGCACGGGCAGGGCGACGACCTCGTGTCCGGCGCCCTCCAGGGTCTCGCGCACGGGCCTGGCGATCTCGGGCAGCCCGGCGGGGTGGATCACGGCGACCGTGCGCACCTTCGCGTCCAGCAGGCCCGGCAGCTCCGGCAGCACATCGGTGCCGACGACGACGTCGTACGGGCTCTCGCCGCGCACG
Organism: Microbispora sp. H10830; assembly: GCF_014161375.1. Taxonomy (NCBI): domain Bacteria; kingdom Bacillati; phylum Actinomycetota; class Actinomycetes; order Streptosporangiales; family Streptosporangiaceae; genus Microbispora; species Microbispora sp. H10830. The sequence goes on along the minus strand of NZ_JABBWX010000020.1, from coordinate 115,954 downwards.
GTGATGCGCGTCGCGGTCACAGCGCCCCCTCGATCTCGGTCACCACGTCCTCGGGCTCGCGGCCGTCGGTGGCGACGGTGATCGCGGCGAGGCTCTCGTAGATCGGACGGCGCTGCTCCATCAGCTGCCTCAGCCGGCTGCGCGGGTTCAGCACCAGCAGCGGGCGGGCCGAGGCGAGGCCGACCCGCTTGACCGCCTGGTCGAGCCCGACCTGGAGGTACACGACCCGGTGGCCGGACAGCAGCTTCTGGGTGTGCTCGTGCAGGATCGCGCCGCCGCCGAGCGCGAGCACGCCCGGGTGCGTCTCCAGCGCGTCACGCACGGCCTGCGCCTCCAGCTCGCGGAACCTCTCCTCGCCGTCCTCCACGAACACGTCGCTGACGGTCTTGCCCGCGACGGCCTCGACGTCGGCGTCGGTGTCGCGGAACGGCAGGCCGAGGCGGTCCGCGAGGAGCCGCCCGACCGTGGACTTGCCCGAGCCGGGCGGGCCGATGAGGACCGCGGCGGGGCCTTGGGACGCCGATTGCATGATCACAAACCCTATTACTTGATGACCAGGGACGACAGGTAACCCGACAGGTTGCGCGCGACCTCTTCGACGGAGTCGCCGCCGAACTTCTCGACGGCCGCGTCCGCGAGCACCAGCGCCACCATCGCCTCGGCGACGATCGCGGCGGCCGGGACCGCGCAGACGTCCGAGCGCTCGTGGTGCGCCTTGGCCGGTTCGCCGGTCAGCACGTCGACCGTGGCGAGCGCGCGGGGCACGGTGGAGATCGGCTTCATCGCGGCGCTGACCCGCAGCGGCTCGCCGTTGGTCATGCCGCCCTCGACGCCGCCGGCCCGGTTGGTCATCCGGCGCACGCCCTCGGGGGTGTTCTCGATCTCGTCGTGGGCCCGCGAGCCGGGGCGGCGGGCGGTCTCGAAGCCGTCGCCGACCGCGACCCCCTTGATCGCCTGGATGCCCATGAGCGCCCCGGCGAGGCGGGAGTCGAGACGGCGGTCCCAGTGGGTGTAGCTGCCGAGGCCCGGCGGCAGGCCGTAGGCGACGACCTCGACCACGCCGCCGAGGGTGTCGCCGTCCTTGTGCGCCTTGTCGATCTCGGCGACCATCGCCGCGCTGGCGGCCGGGTCGACGCAGCGCACCGGGTCGGCGTCCACCGCCTCCATGTCGCCGGGGCCGGGAAGGACATCGCGGGGCGCCACGGCCTCGCCGATCGAGGTCACATGGCTGATGATGTCGACGCCCAGGGCCTGCTTGAGGAAGGCGCGGGCGACCTGGCCGAGCGCCACCCGGGCGGCGGTCTCCCGGGCGCTGGCCCGGTCGAGCACCGGCCGCGCGTCGTCGAAGCCGTACTTCTGCATGCCGGCGAGGTCCGCGTGGCCGGGGCGGGGCCGCGACCGCGGCGCGTTGCGCGCCTGGCCCTCCAGCACCGCCGGGTCCACCGGATCGGCGGCCATCACGGTCTCCCACTTCGGCCACTCGGTGTTGCCGACGCGGATAGCGACGGGCGAGCCGAGCGTGCGGCCGTGCCGTACGCCGCCGGAGATCGTCACCTCGTCCTGCTCGAACTTCATCCGCGCCCCGCGGCCGTATCCGAGACGGCGGCGGCGCAGCGCCTCGGCGAGGTCGGCGGTGGTCACCTCCACCCCGGCGGGCAGGCCTTCCAGGATCGCGAGAAGCTCGGGGCCGTGTGACTCCCCGGCGGTCAACCAGCGCAGCATGGTGACAAGTCTTCCATGTGCGCCCGACTGCGGCGTCCCCCTGACACCCCCATGACCGTACGCGGATGCCCCCTGACCCGGAAACCGCACGTGCTACCCGCCGGGGAAAGCCCCTGGGAAAGCCCCGGGAAAGGCCACTGCGACGAGCGCCCCCGCGAGCATGAACGGGCCGAACGGGAACTCGGTCGTGCGGGTGGCTCTGCGGGCCAGGAGCAGCCCCACGGCGTACAGCGCGCCGAGGACCTGGCCCGCCATGCCGGCGACGACCGTGGCCTGCATGCCGAGCGCGCCGGTGAGCAGGCCGATCAGCCCGGCCAGCTTGACGTCGCCGAGCCCGAGGCCCGTGGGGCGGGCGAACCACAGCACGGCGTAGACGGCGCCGAGCGCGCAACCCGACGCGACCGCGGGCAGCAGGCGGCCAGACGGCGCGAGCAGGGCCAGCAGGATCGGGTACGACGGCAGCGTGATCGCGTCGGGCAGCCGCCAGGTCCTCCGGTCGATCTCCGCGAGTGCGGCCCCCGCCACCACGGCGTACAGCCACGCGGCGAGCACCCAGCCGTCGTGGACGCGCCAGGCCACCAGCGCCGCGGCCAGCGCGGTCGCGCCCTCGACCACGAACGGCGGGCGGGGCAGCGGCACGGTGCTGGCCGCCGCCGCGAAAGCCTTCCGCGCCTCTCCGCGGCGGCTCTCGCGCCGGTCGTCCGGCTCCGGGCCGAACCCGCCGGAGGCCGCCCGCGCGTACGCGCCGGCGATCAGGCCGAGGACGGCGGCGACGAGGACGACGAGGGACACGCGGCCGACACTAACGCCCGCGCGCCGCCGAGGGCCGGGGCGCGGGCTCCCCTGTGGACGACCGCGTTCCTGTGGACGACGCGACCGTCGCCGGCCGCGCGGCCCGTCTCGGCCCGCGGCGGGTCGGGCGGGTGTTCGGGTGCCACGGCGGCACAGGCGCGTCAGGCAGGAGGAGCCGGGCGTCGCGCGGGGCGGCGGCCGAGGCCGCTCAGGCGCGGCGGCGGCTCCACCAGCGGCCGCGGCGCTTGTCCTCCGCGGTCCCCAGACGGGCCACCGTGGCGCCCGGCACCTCGCGGGCGAGGCGGTCCACGGCGGAGGCGTCCCGCTTGGCCTCCTCCACCGTGGCGAGGGCCTGCAGCATGCCGCCCTCGATCACGAACGGGACCGGCCCGGCCACGTCGACCACCACGGCGGCGGCGCTCTCGTGCCGCGCCGCCTGGCAGACCTGCGGGGCCGTGGCCTGCACCGGCCGGGCGTCCGGGCGCCACCTGCGCATCGGCTCGGTCCCGGTGAAGGCGAGCACGGCCTCACGACCGTCCTTGCCGACCAGTTTCGGGAGGGCCATCTCGCTCTCCTTCTCCTGGCGCAGGCCGTGCTCCCCCACTTCCGACTCGGTGAGCAGCGCGACCACGGGCACCAGCAGCCTCGTCCCGGCGAGCACCGCCAGGACGTCGGCCGCCGTCGCCGTGCCGGCCTGGAACGCCGACAGCGCCGCCGCGACGGACGCGTCGGTGCCGCCGTCGTCGTCGGGGCGCAGGGGCTGCGGAATCGATGGCACGTCTCCCGACCCTACCCAAGGACCGCGCCGGAGGCGTCAGCCCAGGTCGGCGATGGCGATCACGGGGCCTCCGCCGGACGGGCCCTGATGGACCGCCGCCACGGAGACGAACACGGCCGGGTCGCCGCTCACGCTCGCCGCCACCCCGCCGACGGTCGCCTTGATCTGGCGATGCCAGTGGACGTCGGAGTCGTCGAGCATGATGTTGCGCCACCCGCGTACGCGGCCCGACGGGTCGGCCTCGCACTTGATGAACAGGTTCACCAGCCGGTCGCCGAGGTCGTCCGGGTGCGGGCGCTCCGGCAGGTCGACGCCCGCGCCGCGGATGGCCTCCCAGATCCCGTCGGCGTCCAGGGCGTCCTTCATGACCGAGTGGCCGGCGCGGTAGCGCCCGCCGATCCCGCGTACGTTGCCCACCACGACGATCTGGGCCCGGTCGAGCTCGACGCCGCTGGAGCAGGAGGCGACCGACGAGTAGAGCGACAGGTCCTTGTGGATCTGCTCCGCCGAGGGCGTCTCGATCTCCCCGAGCGCGACGGCGATACCGAGCGCCGTGGTGGAGTTGGAGATGTCCATCGACTTCAGCGTGTCCTCGGTGACGACCGTCTGACCGCGCTCCTTGGCGTCGGTGATCGTGGACAGCGTGAGCAGCGGCGTCTTGGTCTGCACGTAGTGGACGTCGGCCGGGTCGTCGATGCCGGCGATCTTCATCGCCTCGCGCACCCCGGCGGCCACCTTCTCGACCATGGCGGGCCTGCCGATGTCCTCGGGGAGGATCACCTCGCTCATCGCCACGCCGACGCTCACCCGCGGCTCGTCGGTCCGTACGGCCGTGGCCGGATCGACGGTCGCGAAGATCGTCGCGTGCGGGCTGAGCACGCCGTCGGTGCCGCCGGACCACACCAGGGGCACCTGTGCGACCTCCTCGGCCGTACGCGTGCCCTTGGCCACGAGCACCTCGCGGAAGGCCCGGTCGGCCAGGATCCGCGTGTAGTCGTTCACGCCGCCGTTGCCCTCGGTCTTGCCGATCACGGCCAGCACGCGGTCGGCCTCGATCACGCCGTCGTCGATCAGCCTCGCCAGCCCGGAGGCGTCGGTGACGCTCTCGATGGGGACCTTCCGTACCTCGATCGGATCCGGCACTATCTCTCCACCCCTCTGTACACCCTCGTACCGATATTTCCTGACAGCGCGGCACCGATGTGGTGCAGCGAGGTGATCACGGCCCGCCCCCCGGTCTCCTCGGCGAAGCACAGGGCGGCCTCGACCTTGGGCCCCATGCTGCCTCCGGCGAAGTGACCGGCCGCCTGCAACTCGCGCAGGGCGGCCACGTCGATCTCACCGATCGGGCGGGCGCGGGGCGTGCCGAAGTCGACGGCGGCGTACGGCACGTCGGTCGCGATCACGAGGTCGGTGGCGCCGACGGCGACCGCCAGCGCGGCGGCGGCGAGATCCTTGTCGATCACGGCCTCGATTCCGGTCAGCGTGCCGTCCTCCCCGCGCACGACCGGCACTCCCCCGCCTCCCGCGGCGACGACGGTGAACCCGGCGTCGATGAGCGCGACGGCCGCGGGGGCGTCCAGGATCTCCACGGGCCGCGGCGAGGCGACCACCCGGCGCCATCCGCGGTCGAAGCGCCGCCAAACCTGGCCGTGCCCCTCGAATCGGCGCGCCTCGTCCTCCCCGAAGTACCGCCCGATCGGCTTGACGGGGTCCTGGAACGCCGGGTCGGCCGGGTCCACGAGCGTGCGGGTGACGATCGCCGCCACCCGGGCGTGCCCCGCCTCGCGCTGCAGGGCGTTCATGATGAGCGTGCCGATCGTGCCCTGCGTCTGGGCCACGCACCAGTCGAGCGGCACCGGCGGCACGACGTGGGCGGCGAGCTGGTTCTTCAGCAGGAGATTGCCGACCTGGGGGCCGTTGCCGTGGGTGAGCACCACCTCGTGCCCGGCCCTGCTCAGCGCCGCCACATGGGCCATCGCCTCGCCGATCGCCCGCTGCTGGTCGGCCGGGGAGGCGCTCCCGTCGGGAGCCGTCATGGCGTTGCCGCCCAGTGCGATCAGTACGCGTCCGCCCACACCCGGAAACTATCCAGCCCCATCCAGGCCTTCATTGGCGAGTGTCGCCCACCCCTGCCGCATTCATGGGCAGATTTCACCAAGCTCGGCAAACACGCTCGGCACCGAGCGGCGAGGCCGTCTCCGCCGGGGTGCGGGCGCATGGCCGTCCCGTCGCCGGCCGGCTCCGGTCCGAGGCGACTTCTGCCAGAATGCTCGCCACTGCCCCCCTTTCATGGAGATCCGCATGGCCACGCCTCAGGTGCGTCCCGGGCTCACGCACGAACGTGTCGGCGTCTTCGCCGACGCGATCTTCGCGATCGCCATCACGCTGCTCGCCCTGGAACTCCCCCGCCCTGAGGGCGAGGACTTCCAGCGGCTGGGCGCCTTCTTCGGCGACCACTTCGGCTCCTTCATGGCCTTCGCCATCGCCTTTCTCATGCTCTGGTTCGCCTGGCGGGCCCATCACACGCTGTTCGACCAGATCGAGCGGGTGTCGCAGTCGATGCTCCTGCTGCACATCCCGCTGCTGTTCTTCGTGGCCGTCCTGCCGTACACGACGTCGATCTTCGGCGAGACCAACGCCAGCCACCTGCCGGCCGAGGCGGACGCCAGGGCCCTGGCGACCGGCCTGTTCGCCGGCAACGAGGCCATCCTGCTGCTCGCCCAGGGCGCGCTGTTCACCCTGGTGCTGGCGCAGCGCGTGCACCGGCCGGACGCCGACCTGCGACGCCTGCGCGGCAACGCCTGCATCTACTGGGCCATCGGGATCTACTGGCTGCTGACCGCCGCGGCGAGCGCGTGGGCGGTCACCGCGGTGCCCTTCCTCTGGCTGGCGACCCCGCTCGTCGCCGCCGGCACGGTCCGTGTGCTCAGGATGAGGCGGTGAAGCCGCGCAACACGTCCGCGATCTCGTCGACCTCGGTGAGCTTCCCCGACGCGGCCGCGATCACGAAGTCGTAGGCGACGTCGTCGTCCCGCGGTTCGATCTCCACTCCGTTCTTCGCACAGAAGACGTACGGTCCGCGAAACGCTGGGCCCCCTTCTCTGCCAGCATGTCGGTGTACTCGTCGTCGGCGACGCGAGCAAGGTAGTCGTCGATCGCGTGCAGGGCGATCTGCTGCATGCTCCGGCCTTCCTTCTCGGCGCGCCGCCGGAGGGCCTCGGTCTGCTCGTCGGTCAGGCGAAGCGTCATGGCCATGGCTCCATCCTATGGAGCGGTATCACGCCGATACCGTCGGCCGAGAGTCGACAGGAGGTGACCCTCCGCCATCACGCCTGATCGCCGCCGAGGCGGCGCAGGCGGGTCACCGCCTCGTCGATGACCTCGTCCCGCTTACAGAAGGCGAACCGCAGGAAGTGACGACCCCGTGCGGGGTGGTCGTAGAAGACCTGGGTCGGGATGGCCACCACCCCCGCCAGCTCGGGCAGCCGCCGGGCCAGCTCCAGACCGTCGTCGAAGCCGAGCGGCCGTATGTCGGTCTGCACGAAATAGGTGCCGGCCGGCCGGAGCACGTCGAAGCCGGCCTTCGCCAGGCCCGTCACGAGGCGGTCCCGCTTGGCCTGCAGGGCCGCCCGCTGGGCCGCGACCCACTCCATCTCCTCCCGCAGGGCGTACGCGACCGCGACCTGCCAGGGGGCGTTCGCGGTGAAGGTGAGGAACTGCTTGACCGCCTGCACGGCGCCCGCGAGCGGCGCCGGAGCGCACACCCAGCCGGTCTTCCAGCCGGTCACGCTGAAGGTCTTGCCCGCTGAGGAGATCATGACCGTGCGCTCGCGCATGCCGGGCAGCGTGGCGAGCGGAACGTGCTCGACGCCGTCGAAGGCGAGGTGCTCGTACACCTCGTCGGTCACCGCGATCAGGTCGTGCTCCAGGCAGACCCGGGCGACGCACTCCAGCTCCTCGCGGGTGAACACGGTCCCGGTCGGGTTGTGCGGCGAGTTCACCAGGATCGCCCGGGTGCGGGGCGTGATCGCCGCCTCCAGCTCGGCCGGATCGAAGGTGAACCGCCCCGCGTCGACACGCAGCGTGACCGCCCTGCGCACGGCTCCCGCGAGCGCGACGGCCGCGGCGTAGGAGTCGTAGTAGGGCTCGAAGACGATCACCTCGTCACCCGGTTCGCAGAGCGCGAGGATCGCCGCGGCGATGGCCTCGGTGGCGCCGACGGTGACGAGGACCTCCCCGTCGGGGTCGTAGGCGAGGCCGTACCACTGCTTGCGGTGCTCGGCGACCGCCTGCCTCAGCTCGGGGAGGCCCGGCCCGGGCGGGTACTGGTTGAGACCGCTCCGCACGGCCTCGACCGCCCGCTCCAGCATGCGCTCCGGCCCATCGGTGTCCGGGAAGCCCTGGCCCAGGTTGATCGAGCCCGTCTCCACGGCCAGCTTCGTCATCGTGGCGAACACGGTCGTGCCGAACTCCCGCATCCGCCGCACCAGCGGCTCGCTCACGGCCCTCACCCTATCCGGGGCCACGGAGGGCGGGGCTCGCCGAGGCCGCCGCCCGCCTTTCCCTGCCCGGAATTCCCGGCGGAAGTGACGCGCTGCCGGGTCTCCGTCCGTCCGCCCTGGGCCAGAGGCGCTGGAACCGCGATCGAACGACTTGCCATGATGGGGCACGAGCGGGCGCCGCGGGGCGTGGCCGCCGACGGGCGGACCCGCGCCTCGACGCGCGCTGACGAAGGGACCGGCGGGTGAGCGTGGCGGCAGGCAGGATCCGGCGGGTCGACGCGCTGCGCGGGTTCGCCGTGTGCGGGATCATGCTGGTCAACGCATGGCAGCAGAGGGTGCGGCAGGGGCCGACCTCGCTGGACTGGGTGATGGAGAACCTGTTCCAGAGCCGCTTCTACCCGATGTTCGCGTTCCTGTTCGGGTTGTCCTTCGCGCTGTTCCTGCGCTCCGCACGGCTGCGCACGCGGCGCCCGCGCGTCGTCATGCTGCGGCGCCTGGCCGTGCTCGCGGCGCTGGGCGCGGCGCACATCCTGATCGACCCCGGCGAGGTGCTGCTGCCGTACGCGCTGCTGGGGGTGGTCGTCCTGCTGCCGGCGAGCTTCCTTCCCCGGGCGGCCGTGCTGCTGGTGGGCTGCGGCGTCCTGGTCGCCGCCGTGCTCGACCCCCGTCCGTACGTGCTGATCACCGCGCTGTTCCTGCTCGGCCTGGCCGCCGCCCCGGAGGCGGCGTCGAGGAGGGGGGCCGGGCGCCTTGGAGGGGCTGACGGATTGGGCGGCGGGCCTTTCCTCGGCGTCGTGTGCGGGGCGGCGGCCCTGCTCGCGGCCGGGCTGACCTGGTGGTGGAACCACGCGCCGCCCGGCGGCGGGGTCTACCAGGCGGCGGCGCTGTGCGGCGCGGTGGCGTACGCGACGGCGTTCCTGCTGCTCGCCCGTCATACGGCGGTGTTCGAGGCGCTGGGCCGGATGACGCTGACCAACTACGTGACGGGCACGACGGTGATCGTGGTGGCGATGCCGCTTCTGAAGGCCGACGGCACCGGAGCCGCCGTCGTGGTGCTCGCCGTCGTCACCGTCGCCGCGCAGGCGGTCTTCTGCAGATGGTGGCTCGCCCGGCACCGGTACGGCCCGCTGGAGTGGGTGTGGCGCACGCTTACCTGGTGGGGCACTTCGCGGGGCACCTGGTGGGGTGTGGCGGCGACCGGGCAGACTGTGATCCGTGACCCGCGTAGCGCTGTGCCAGATCCCCGTCGACCACGACCCGGAGACCAACCTCTCGACCGTGCGTGACGCCCTCGCACGGGCGCGGGGGGCGGACCTCGCCGTGTTCCCCGAGGCGACGCTCGCCCGGTTCGGCCCGGGGATCCTCGAGACCGCCCAGCCGCTGGACGGCCCGTTCGTCACCGGCCTGGCCGAGGCCGCGCGCGAGCACGGCACGGCCGTCATCGCCGGCGTCTTCGAGCCCGCCGCGGACGGCAGGGTCTGGAACACGGCCGTCGCCCTGCGGGAGGACGGCTCGCTCGCCGCGGCCTACCGGAAGATCCACCTGTTCGACTCCTTCGGCGCGAAGGAATCGAAGCTGGTCGCGCCGGGGGACGCTCCGGCGGTCGTGGAGCTGGCCGGGCTCAGGATCGGCCTGATCACCTGCTACGACGTCCGCTTCCCCGAACTGGCCCGCGCGCTGGTCGACCAGGGCGCGGACACGTTCGCGGTGATCGCCGCCTGGGGCTCTGGGCCGCTGAAGGAGGACCACTGGACGACCCTCGTCAGGGCCAGGGCGATCGAGAACACCACCTGGACCATCGCGGTCGGTCAAGCGCCCAACCCCGCCATACCGGACGGGTTCGGTGTGGGCCGCAGCATGCTCGTCGATCCGATGGGCGTCGCCCGGCATGACCTGGGCACCGGCCCCGGCGTGCTGATCGCGGAGATCGACGCGGCGTGGACGGAGACCGCGCGCGCCACCCTCCCCTCACTCGAACACCGCCGGCTCGGAGTCCGCAGATCGTAAACTTGGCCCCATGAGCGAGCCGGGACGCAGGACGCGGATGCAGAAGGTGGTTCCGCCGCGGCTGCTCGTGCCGTACCTGTCGGGCCGTCGCACGATCATCTCCGGCTACGTGTACCGCGTGCAGGACTGCGACCGCCTCACCACCCCCGCCGCGCTCGTCGAGGCCCTCGACCTGTGCTTCGACGGATCGGAGCTGACGCCGGACGTGCCCGAGCTGTACATCGTGCGCTGGGACGCGCGGGACATCGACACCTACGTCGTCCCGTACGGCCCGCACATGGGCGGTGATTGGAGCGATGCACCGCCCTTCACCGGGAACGGCTTCACCGCCTCGCGCGAGCAGGTGGTGCCACAGTTCCACACGATGCCCATGCCGATCCCCGCGGGCGCGGAGATCGTCCACCTCACCGCGGCCGGTGAGCGTCCCTTCGCCGGGTACGACGGCCTGACCTGGCGGCCGGCGCGATGAGCGAGATCGAGCCGGTCGGCCTGGGATTCGTCGCCCGCTACCGCGACCGGGACTACGCCGCCGCGGTCGGGCCGGGCGGCGACGACGTCGTGCTGTTCAGCGAGACGCCGCAGGAGGGGTTCACCTCCGCGGGCGGCTACTGGCGGCTGCGGGTGAGCCGCGCCGCGCTGGAGCGGCTGACCCTGCTGCGCACGGTCGGGGCGTTCGGCGGTGAGCCGTGCCTCGTGCTGGACGAGGACGACGGCGGCGACGGCGGGGAGGGCGGCCTGCACATCGCCTACACCGGCCACAACGGCCTGAAGGCCGAGGCGCTCGGCTACTGGCTGGTGGACCACGGCGCCTACGAGGTGGTCGTGCCCCGCGACGAGGTCCACGCGATCCGGGTGGAGCGCGTCCCGGTGCCGCTCACCGCTGACCGGCCGGACGGTCACGAGAGTCCTTGAGGACCCGGGTTCTCGGGAGCCCGGCGACCGACGCCGGGGCCGGTGGGCGGGTGTGACGAGGTGGCCGGTTCAGGAGCCGAGCGACCGGTAGCGGGCGAAGCGGGCCGCCGTCCGCTCCCCCGCGGGGCGGTCCAGCAGGCCCGCGATCTCGTGTTCGAGCGTGCGGCCGGCCCTGCGGCAGAACTCCTCCGGCTCGTACGCCGCGTCCGGCCGTTCCGGCACGATCCGGTCCACGATGCCGTCCCGCCGCAGGTCGGCGGCGCGTACGCCCTGTGCGGCGGCGATCTCCGGGGCGAAGTCGACGGTCCGGTACAGCAACGCCGACGCGCCCTCAGGCGGGAGCGGCGACAGCCAGGCGTGCTGCGCGCAGACGACCCGGTCGGCCGGGAGCAGGGCCAGCGCGGCGCCGCCCGCGCCCTCCCCCAGCAGCAGGCACACGGTGGGCGCGTCGAGCATGACGAGGTCGGCCAGGCAGCGGGCGATCTCGGCGGCCAGGCCGCCCTCCTCTGCCGCCTTCGACAGCTCCGCCCCGCCGGTGTCGACGACCGTGACCAGCGGCAGGCCCAGTTCGCCGGCCAGGCGCATGCCGCGCCTGGCCACCCGCAGCCCCGCTGGGCCGAGCGTGCTGCCCGCCCGCTGCCGCCGCCGGTCCTGGCCGAGGACGACGGCGGGCGCGGCGCCGAATCTGGCCAGCGCCAGCAGGAGGCCGGGGTCGCGCTCCCCCGTGCCGGTGCCGTGCAGCGGGGTCACGTCCCGCGCGCCGTATCTGAGCAGGTCGCGTACGCCGGGGCGGTCGTCGCGGCGCGAGCGGGTGATGGCCTCCCACGCCGGTGCCGGTTCGGCCGCCTCCTCGGGTGCCGGGCCGGGCTCCAGACCCGCGCGCGGGGCGCAGAGCACGGCCAGCGCCCGGATGGCGATCTCCCGCGCGTCCTCGGCCGAGACCACGGCGTCGACCAGCCCATGGGCGTAGAGGTTCTCCGCGACCTGGACTCCCTGGGGAAACGGGTAGCCGTGCAGCGACTCGAACACCCGAGGCCCGAGGAAGCCGATGAGCGCGCCCGGCTCAGCGGCCGTCACATGCCCGAGCGAGCCCCACGAAGCGAACACCCCGCCCGTCGTGGGATGGCGCAGATAGACGACGTACGGCAGGCCGGCGGCGCGGTGGGCGGCGACCGCCGCGGTGATCTTCACCATCTGGGTGAAGGCCAGCGCGCCCTCCTGCATGCGGGTGCCGCCGCTGGCGGGGGCGGCGAGCAGCGGCAGGCGCTCGGCGGTGGCCCGTTCGACGGCCCGGACGAGCCGCTCGGCCGCCGCCACCCCGATCGAGCCGGCCAGGAAGGAGAACTCGCAGGCGACGACAACCACCCGGCGTCCGTCGAGCGTGCCCTCACCGGTGACGACCGACTCGTCGTACCCCGTCCTGGCCCGGACGCGGGCGAGTTCGGCGGCGTACGCCGACCCGGGCTCGGCCCGGTCCCGCGGAGGCTCGTCCCACGACTTCCACGAGTGCGCGTCGAGCACCCGCGCGATCAGCGTCCGCGCGTCAGGCCTGCCCGCGTCGCCTTCGTTCATGGCGAGCGCCGCTCCCGTTCGGCCAGCCAGTCGAGCACGGCGTCGTTGTCCTGGCCCAGGCCGGGAGGCGCGGCATGCCCGTCATCCGAGGCTCGGCCGTCGAACCGCAGCGGCGGGCCGGGCAACTCGATCGGGCCGAGCACGGGATGGTCGACGGTGACGAGCAGGCCCTGTGACCGCACCTGGTCCCAGGCGTACACCTCGTCGATCGACCGGATCGCGCCCGCGGGCACGCCGATCTCCCCCAGCGCCGCGAGCCAGTGCTCGCGGTCGTGCGCCGCCAGCGCCTTCTCCATCTCGGCGATCAGCTCTTCCCGATGGGCGAACCTATCCCTGTTCGTCGCATATTTCGGCATTTCGGGATCGATGTCTAGTAGCTGGGCGACCTTGCGCCACTGCCCGTCGTTGGCCACCGCGATCTGGATCATGCCGTCGGCGCAGCGGAAGGCGCCGTACGGGGCGATGGAGGCGTGGTGGTTGCCGCCCGCCTTCGGCACCGCGCCGCCGACGGTCCAGGAGGTGCCGTGGTAGGAGTGCACACCCACGACCGACGCCAGCAGGGACGTCCTGACGACCGTCCCGCGACCGGTCCGCTCGCGCTCGTACAGCGCCGCGACCACGCCGTACGCGCCGTGGATGCCCGCGAGCAGGTCGGCGATCGAGGCTCCGACCCGATACGGCTCGTCCGGCGAAGGACCGGTCAGCGACATCAGCCCGGCCTCCCCCTGGGCGATCTGGTCGTAGCCCGGCCGGCCGCCCTCGGGACCGTCGTGGCCGAATCCGGTGATGGACAGGATCACCAGCCGGGGATTGAGGGCGTGCAGGCGCTCGGCGGAGAACCCGAGGCGGTCGAGCACGCCGGTGCGGAAGTTCTCCACCAGCACGTCGCTCTGCCGTACGAGCCGCTCGATCAGGTCGCGGCCCTTCTCGGACTTCATGTCCACCGTGAGCGACCGCTTGTTGCGGTTGGCGGCGAGAAAGTACGTGGATATGTCGTGATCCGGGCCTACGAAGGGCGGGCCCCATCCGCGCGACTCGTCCCCCGACGGGTGCTCCACCTTGATCACGTGGGCGCCCAGATCGCCGAGCATCTGCGCGCAGTGCGGCCCGGCGAGGGCCCGGGACAGATCGAGGACGACGATGCCGCTGAGAGGTCCCTGCACGGCCAGCCTCCACGGGGGTCGCTAAGGAGAACGTCCTTCGGTCTCCACCGGAAAGCCTGCCAGGTCACCCCATAGACGCGACAGCCCGGTGTCCGTGCTGTCCCGTACGGCCCGGCGCCCCGGGCCGCCACCCCCACCCCGGGTTGCGTCAGCGATGCGTGCGATGGCCGCGCCACTGGTCCATCAGCCGGCGCAGCCGCTGCTGGTTCTGCGGATCACGCGCCGCGGTCTTGGCCTTCTCGACGTTCTCCCGGCCCTTGGGGCTCTGCAGGTAGTCCCTGATGCGCTGGACGATAGATGCCATTTATAACTCACCATCCCGTTTGTGCCGTTACTGGACGGCTACCCACGGACACCGCCGCCAATCACCGGTGCCGGGGCGCGCGGGGCGGTACGGTGAAGACCGGGGACGACGTGCGGTGTCGGTGCGCGACCTGGGGGCGAGACGTGGGATCGGATGCACCGGGCACGGGGCCGTTGTCTCCGGACTTCAGTGGCATGTCCCTCGGGCCCATGGATCGTTTCGTCAAGGAACTGGAGCACGCCCGCGGGGTCATCGGGGAACGCGCCGAGGCCGTCCGGCGGGTGTTCGCCGCGAGGGGACTGCCCGCCGCGTCCCTGAGCCCCATCGGCGAGGTCGAACGGTGGATCGACGAACGGCTGCCCGATCTGCGCCGCCGCCACCGGATGGCCGTCGGCCTCTCCCACGCGCCCAGCTGGTCGCCGGGCTCGCTGGTGCCGTACGACGAGAAGAACCTCCTCGGGTCGGCCGAGGCCCGGCGGCTGGGCGGCGCACTCGCCGCGGCGTACAAGGACGTCGATCCGGACGCCCCGTTCGACTTCCACCTCGTGGACAAGTACCGCAAGCTCGTCGAGGACCTGGCCGCGCACGCCGACGACTCCGAGTTCGCCGCCGCCTTCTTCGCCGGCATCGGCGTACGCCGGACCGTCGAACTGCCCCGGCGGCTGCGCCAGGTGCTGCAGGAGAACGTGGACGAGGCCGTGCGGACCGCGAGCCGGGCGTTCGGCTCGGCGGTGAGTGGAGGGTCCGCGGTCCCCGGCTTCGCGGCCGTCGCCGCCGCCGTGCGCACCAGGGCGGACGACGAGGAGGACCGCAGGGACATCGGCGACCTGCTGTCGGCGGGGCGACTGCCCACCGAGTGGCTGGCCGAGGTGGTGGCCACACAGGTGTTCCTCCCCGGGGAGACGACACGCGGCGAGACGCTGACGCCATACCTCGAGGCGCTGGCCGCCGATCCCGCGGCGGCGCGGCTCGCGATCGCGCTGGCGACCAGGAACAGCCCGCTGCCGAGGGACGCCGCCGCCCGTCTGCTCACGCGCCCGGGTCTCGGCTCGCATGACCGACGGCTAGACCTGGTGACGTTCCTGCGGGACCTGAACGACCGCGCGGCCGTGGACGCCGCGTCCGCCGACGCGTTCGGGCGGATGCTCGCCGCCGCGTCCGGCGCGTACGACGAGAAGGACGGAGCCCACAGCGACGTCGCGGCGCGGTTCGCCTTCGCCGTCGTCACCGGGACCTCGGCGTTCCGCTTCGCCCCGCCCACGCGCGTCCACCTCGCCGAGATCGCGGGCGCGTACGCCACCGAGATGACCGAGGGCGCGAACCTCGGCGACTCCAACCAGCTGCTGCCCAGCGCGTTCGGCCCGGTCGAGTCGCGCGTGCCGGGACTGTCGCCGGCGTTCCGGCTGAGCCCGGACGACACCTACCGGTTCCTGCTCACCTTCGCCGGCGGCGAGTCCGACCGCAGGCCCTTCGATCAGGGCATGGGGGACCTCGCCAAGCGCCTCGTCGGCCTGAACGTGCCGCCGATGCTCAAGGCCGCAGACCCCTCTCGCCTGGATGACCTCTTCGCCGCGCTGGGCAACGTCCGCGGCTTCGAACTCGCCGCCGCGGAAAAACACCTCAAGGCTCTCGACGACGTCGCGGAACGCAACGACATCGCGGACGACATGGCCTGGGACGTCAGCCAGTTGGTGCTCGGCAAGGCCCTGCCGCAGGGGGAACTGTTGTGGCTGATGCTCGACCAGGGCCGTGGCCTGCTGAACAACATCAGCCCCGGTGAGGAGACGAACGTCGAGCGACTGCGCGACAGCGACGACGCCGAAACCCTGGGCCGGCAGCACACCGTGGCCGGGCTTCTCCTCGGCGCCGGGTTCCCCGCGGCCGTATCGCCCAAGGACTACCAGGCCACCTGCCCGCCCGGTGTCGCCATCGCCGACGGCGAGGGCAGCCTCCGCCCCTTCCCCGCCATAGCTCAGTCAGGCAACCAGGGCCTGCGAGCCCTCGACCAATGGTTCATCGCCAACGGCCTGGGTGGTGACGAACAACTTTCACTAGGACAGTCGTCACAACGCTGGGCCGACCGATTCGACGGCAATAAGCAACGCGCGCAGGCGCGTGCAGAGCTACTCGGTGGCTAGGAAATCAAGAGGCATTCGGTCTCCCCCTGCACCTGATATCGACCCTTCTCTCTGGAGCTCAGACGGAGGATGGTGCGCGTTGATCGGTTGACGACTTCCACCGGAGTTTTCGCGTCAGATGTTCCAGATATCCGATAGGCGCCCACACGCTTCAGCGCGCCAAGCAGCATGTCGTTGAGCGCGTCAGGTTCGGTTCCTGGCCAAAGATCTTCTCCCGTGGCGGCGAAGGTCTGCTTGGCTTTGCCGTCGCCGCAGGGGAGGTTTTTGCCGCCGGGGTCGGTGATGGTCACGTTCTGGGCGTTGCGCTCCTTCAGTAGTTGAAGGACGTGTTTTTTTAGGGTTTGGCCTGCTTGTGCTGCTGTAGGGGAATCTTCTGATGTGCAGGCGGTTGAGGTGAGAAGCGCCAGCAGGAGCGCGGCAGCGATGGGGCGTAGCCGTACGGAAAAGGGCGCGCCGGGCATCGAGTCCGCCTCCGTGTCTCGCCGGAACCATATCCGGCCACATAATCTCAGGGAGTAGCACGATACGACCACCTGTCTTTTCTGCCGCTGTAAACAGGAGCCCGAAACGTGCCCACGGACGACGATCTGGTGCCGAATCCGAAGTACGACGACCTGCGGGCCGCGCTCGAAACGGTTCGGGAGCACGTTCACGTCCTGGAGACGGCCCTGGACCGGGCCTGCGCCCAGTTCGGCGGTGAACCGGTATGGGTGGGCCCGGCGGCTCGCGCCTTCGCCGAAGAGCTCAACGGCCGCCGGGCTCGGATGAGGACCGCCGTTCAGCACGTGATCGCCGAACTCGAGGCGGAGCTGCGCGCCACACCCGCCAAGGTCTCCCGTTCCGCCGCGATGAGCGGCTGAGGCCGGCGGCACGTCAGACGGTGTCCACCTCCGCGTGCGGAAGGCCGCCGGAGAGTTTGGGGTACCCCGGGCCGCGGTCGAAGAAGGCGGCGGGACGCGTCTCGCGCAGCCGCTCCCGCAGGCGCTCGGTCGCCTCCTTGTCCACGACGACCTCGTCGACGGCTCCGGCCTCGTGTGACACGGACAGCACGACGCCGTAGTCCTCGCGCGCGCCCTCGGACGACACCTTCCCGTCGCGGACGTCGGCGGCCACCCTCTCCGCCGGCCGGTCGTAAGGCGAGCCCCAGCCGCCTCCGCCGGTCGTGCGGATGCGGATGACCTGCCCGGCGCGTACGGGGAAGTCGTCGACCAGGCCCTCCATCTCCACGCCGTCCACCGTGACCTGGAAGGGACGGCCCGCACGGCCGCCGTTGACGCCCCAGCACGACAGGATCGAGCGGTCGGCGATCGACATGAAGGAGGCGTCCCGCAGCATGCGGATGTGCTTGTCGTAGCCGAGGCCGCCACGGAACTCCCCCGGCCCGCCGCTGTCCACGGCCAGGCCCAGCCGCTCGACCCGGAACGGCCAGCGTGCCTCGGCGAACTCCACCGGGATGTTGCGGCTGTCGGGCACCACGTGGATGGTGTCCTCCCCGTCGGCGTACCAGCGCCCGCCCGAGCCGCCGCCGAGCACCTCGCGCATGAGGTAGGGCCCGTCGTCCGACTCGCCGTACACGCCGGTGTAGCGGATGGTCTCCTGGTCGGCGGGCATGCGGCCGCCGGTCGCCTTGGCGAGCACGCCCGCCAGCACGCCGAGCAGGCGCAGGATCACGAACGTACGGGCGTTGGTGGGAGCGGGGAAGATCGGCGTCAGCAGGGTGCCCTTCTCCGGGAAGACCATCCTGATCAGCGGCACGACGCCCTCGTTGACGTCGAGCTCGGCCATCCGCTCGGGCGTGTCGGCGAGGTTGCGCAGGATCGGCGCCAGCCACTTCTTCAGGAAGACGCCGTCGGCGTAGTCTCCGGCGTGGTTGATCGGTCCCTTGGCCTGAGGCGAGGTGCCGGTGAAGTCGATGGTCAGCGGGGCGTCCGCCGCGTGGTCGACGGTGAGAGTGATCCGCTGGGTGTGCAGGCGCGGCTCGTCCACGCCGTCGTGCTCGGCGTAGTCCTCCCAGATGTGCACACCCTCGGGGATCTTCGCGAGCAGCTCGCGGCGGAACGTCTCGGTCGTCTTGTCGATGATCGCGTCGAAGCACGCCTCGACCGCCTCCCGGCCGTACCGGTCGAACAGCTCGCCGAGCCGCCGGGCGCCCATGAGGCAGGCCGAGCACTCCGCGTCGAGGTCCCCCGCCAGCGAATCGGGCATCCGGGAGTTGCGCGTCATGATGGTGAGCGCGGCGCGGTTGGGCACGCCCTGATCCCAGAGCTTGATGGGCGGGACCATCAGGCCCTCCTCGAACGCGCTGCGCGCGTGCGACGGCATCGATCCCGGCACCGCGCCGCCGATGTCGTCGTGGTGGCCGAACGCCTGGACGAACGCGACGACGTCGCCCCCGTGGAAGACCGGCACCGTCACGCACAGGTCGGGCAGGTGGCCGATGCCGCCCTCCGAGAGGTAGACGTCGTTGTGGAAGAAGACGTCGCCGGGCCGCATGGTGCCGATCGGGAAGTCGCGGACGATCGGCTGCACCAGCGCCGAATAAGAGCGCCCGGTCAGCTTGCGCAGCCGCGCGTCGTGGATGCCCGCGCGGAAGTCGTGGGCGTCGCGGATCATCGGCGAGCGGGCGGTGCGGGCGATCGCGGTCTCCACCTCCATCTCCACGGAGGCGAGCGTGCCCTCCACGATCTCCACGAGCACGGGGTCGACGTTCCTATCGGTCATCGCTCACCACCACGAGGTTGCCGTAGTCGTCCATGGTCGCCGTGAAGCCGGGGTGCACCGGCAGGGTCGAGCCGTACTCCTCGATCACGGCCGGGCCGCGCATCGCGGCTCCCGCGCCGAGGTCGGCCCGGCGGTAGATCACGGTCCGGCCCCACTGGTCGTAGTACACGTCGCGGGTCGCGACCGGGCTCGGCTCGTCCTCCTGACGGGGCCTGCGCGCGATCTTCGGCCGGTTGATCGGGCCGATGCCGGACACCCGGAGGTTGACCCACTCGACGGCGTGGCGGGGGTCGTCGCGGTAGCCGTACCCGTAGAGCCTCTCGTGCTCGGCGTGGAACCGCTCGGCGATCACGGCGAGCCACGCCTCGTCCACCGGGCCGTCGGGGGCCGGCACCCGCACCTCGTACGCCTGGCCGTAGTAACGCAGGTCGGCGCTGCGCGCGTACACGTGCTCGGCGAATCCCTCGCGGTCGAGCGCGGCCGCCGCCTGGGCCTCCAGGTCGGCGAGGATCTCGCTGAGCGCATCCGGGGAGGGGTCGCGGGCGACGTGCGTGCGCACGTAGTCGTTCTTCACGTCGACCGTGAGCAGGCCGAACGCGGACACGTTCCCGGGGTCGGGCGGGATGATCGCGGCCCGCAGCCCGAGGATGTCGATGAGGCGGCAGGCCAGCAGCGGTCCGGAGCCGCCGAATGCGACCATCGGGAAGTCCCGCACGTCGAGGCCGCGCTGGACCGTGATCTGCCTGATCGCGTTCGACTGGTTGAACGCGCTGATCTCCAGGATGCCGGTGGCGCAGCGTTCCGCGGTCAGCCCCAGACGGCCCGCCAGCGCCTCGACGCCCGCCCGCGCGGCGGCGACGTCGAGGGGGATCTCGCCGCCGAGCAGATGCGGGGGCACCCGCCCGAGGAAGACGTGCGCGTCGGTCACCGTCACCTCGGTGCCGCCCCTGCCGTAGCAGATCGGCCCGGGGTCCGCGCCCGCCGACCTCGGGCCGACCTTCAGCGTCCCCTCGGGGGAGATCCAGGCGATGGATCCGCCGCCCGCCCCGACCGTGACGATGTCGATCATCGGGATCTTGCACGGGTAGCGGCCGATGCTGCCCTCGGTCGTCAGCGACGGCTCTCCGTCCACCACGACGGCCACGTCGGTCGAGGTGCCGCCGCCGTCGAGGGTGATGGCGCTCGGGTGCCCGGCGGTCCCCGCGATCAGCGCCGCGCCGAGCGCCCCCGCGGCCGGGCCGGACAGCACGGTCGTGATCGGCTGGTGCACCACCTCGGCCGCCGACAGCACGCCGCCGTTGCTCTTCATGACGGAGAACGGCCGGCCGAGCCGCTCCGACAGGTTCTCGATATACCGCCGCATGATCGGCTTGACCGCCGCGTCCACCAGGGTGGTCACCGACCGCTCGTACTCCCGGTACTCCCGCAGCACGTCGCTCGACAGCGACACGACCGCCTCGGGGTGCTCGCGCTCCAGCACCTCGCGCATCCGCCGTTCGTGCCCGGGGTCGGCGTAGGAGTGCAGGAAGCACACCCCGATCGCGGTGACGCCCCGCTCCCTGAACCACCGCGCGACGTCCGCGGCCTGCTCCTCGTCGAACGGCCGGACCTCACGGCCGAGGTGGTCGAGCCGTCCCCCGACGGTCCGCACCCGGTGGACGGGCACGATCCGCGGCGGCTTGACCCAGAAGTAGGAGTTGCCGTACCCGTCCGGCACGCTCTGCCGGGCGATCTCCAGGACGAACTCGAAGCCCTCCGTGGTGACGAAGCCCAGGTGAGACGTGCCGTCCGGGCGGTCCTCCAGCAACTGGTTGGTGGCGACGGTGGTGCCGTGGACGAGGGCGGACACGGCATCGAGGGCGCGGGACCCCGCGTGGGCCTCGAGCACCTTGTGAACGCCTGCCATGAACCCGTCGGCCGGGTTGGCAGGAGTCGAGGGAGTCTTGGTCGTGACGATCTGGCCGGACTCCTCGTCGACGAGCACGACGTCGGTGAAGGTGCCGCCTGTGTCGACCCCGATGCGGACGCTGGACATGCTCCGTGTCTACCGATCGCCGCCGATCGGAAGAACCGGCGCACTCTGCCGAAGAATCGCCGTCCTGTCGTCAGACCCTGCCCGGACGAGTGACTTACACCGCGCAGGTGCCGTCGTCACAGTCCTCCCCGGCCGGCACGCGTACGGCCCTCTCCTCGGCCGTACGCGCCTCGACCTCCCGCAGGGCGGCCACGAGCGTCTCGACGGGCTGCGCGCCCGAGACGGCGAACTTCTCCTCGAACAGGAACAGCGGGACGGCGCGGACGCCGAGCGCACGGGCGCGGGCCAGCTCCGCGCGCACCTCGTCCGCCCCCTCGCCCGTGTCCTCGACTCCCGCCTCGGCGGCCAGGGCGGCCAGCGTGGCGGGGTCGCCGACGTCGAGGCCGTCGGTGAAGTGCGCCCGGAAGAGCCGGTCGGCCATGTCCGCGTCGCGCCCCGCGCGGCCGGCCAGCCGGATCAGCCGGTGCGCCTCGAACGTGTTGGCGGCGACTGCCCGGTCGAAATGGAGCTCCAGCCCGTCCTGCGCCGCCACGCCCGTGACGTGGCCGGTCATCTGCGCCACCCGGGCGGCGCCGCCGAACTTGCGCTCCAGCGCGCGCAGCAGCGGCTCACCGCCGGAGACTCCGTCCGGGTCGAGCTGGAACGGACGATGGGCGACCTCGACGTCCCCCTCGTAGAGGCGCACGGCCTCCCGGAGACGGTGGTGACCGATGTAGCACCAGGGACACACGACATCGGAGAAGATCTCGACTTTCACGACATGTCCCAACCAGCGCCTCCGGCGGCCGATTCCCCGCCGGAGGCGTTTCCCGGGAGTGGCAGGGGCGGCCACAGCCTCACGTCAACCGGCTGGGCAAGGCATTTCCCGGCCCGCACCAGGACCGGGGGCAGGCCCGCGCCGGCCGGTTGCGGCGGGACCGGTGCGTCTAGTTCGCTGTGGCACATGTCACCCCGCGGGAAACTCCTTGTCGCCCTGCTCTCGGCCGTTCTGGTCGCGTCGTGCGCCGGACCCGGAGAGGGGCGCCGGACGGTGCACGCGTCGTCGGACACCCCTCGGCCGCAGTCGCCGGCCCGGCGTACGCCGACACCCGGACAGTCGGCCGCCCGGCCGGCGTCCCCGTTCCTGCCCGCCCCCACCATGGCGGGACCGTGGCGGCCGGTGCGCGTCCTGCCGGCGGCGGAACCTCTGACGCTCACCGGCGTGGCGATACGAGCGGACGGGAGCGCCTGGGCCGTCGGCGCCGGCGCCGTCAACGAGGCCTGGGTGGGACGGTTCACCGTGCGCGGCTGGAAGCGGGTGCCCCTGACCGGCGTGGAGGGCGCTGGGCGCGCCGTGGTGGTGGACCAGGGGGATCACCTGTGGGTCTTCACCGGCGCCCCCGACTACGCGCCGGACATGTCCCGATCCTCTGCCGCGCGGTGGGACGGCCGATCCTGGCGGGTCACCGATCTCGGCGGCGGCCTCGGCATCACCCGGGCACGGGCGATCGGCCCGGAGGTGTGGTTCCTGGCGCGGAAGGGCGACGTCGGCCAGACGAGCGCCACCGTCGTCAAGCGCCGGCGGCCCGACGGCCGCTGGACGGACACGCACATGCCGATCTGGGCCGAGTCGATCGACGGGCGCACCCCCTCTGACGTGTGGGCGGTGGGCCGGGACACGGCCACCCGTCAGCCCGCCGCGGCGAGGTGGAACGGCCGCGCCTGGACCAGTGTGGCCCTTCCACGCCTGCCGTTGGTGGAGGGGTTGAGCGCGTTCTTCTGGGACGTCCTCGCACGCGGCACGAGGGACGTGTGGGCGGTCGGGGGCGTCTTCAACGACACCGGCGACGAGGAGTTCGCACAATGGCTGATCGGCCACTGGAACGGCCGCGAGTGGTCCATGGACGTCATCCGCGACGAGGAGCTCGACGGGACCGGTCTCACCGAGATCGTGGACGACGGGAGGCACGGCGCGTGGATCGAGGCGCAGTGGGGCAGCCGGCTCCTCCACATGGACCGGCACGGCCGCATCAGCCTGCGCCAGCGCCTGGAGGACGGCAAGTGCGAGGGAGGTGACGTCACGGCCCTGGCCTCCCGGCCCGGGACGCCGGCGCTGTGGGCGGTCGGGACCCGTTCCTCCTGCAAGGCCGGCGGGGTTCGCAGAGCGACCGTCTACCGCGCCGCCGCCTGATCCGCCCGGCCCGCCCGCGGCGTACGCCGGGGCCCCCGGTCTTGCGGCCAGTGGACTCGCAGCCGTATATTCGTAGACGAATAAGCGAGCAGGAGGGTGATCGTCGATGGCGAAGCGGCGCAAGGTGGCGAACCTGCTGGCGTTGGCGGTGCTCTCCGCGCTCGCGCATCGGCCGATGCATCCCTACGAGATGGCGGCGGCCCTGCGCGGCTGGAACAAAGAGCACGACATGGGGATCAAGTGGGGGTCTCTCTACACGGTCGTCGGCAACCTGGCCAAGCATGGGCTGATCCAGGAACTGGAGAGCGGTCGCCAGGGGCGCCGCCCGGAGCGGACCGTCTACCGGATCACCGAGGCGGGCCGGGAGGAGCTGGTCGACTGGACCCGGGAGCTGCTCCGCGTCCCCCACACGGAGTTCCCGTGGTTTCGCGCCGGCCTGTCGGTCATGGCGGTGCTCCCCCCGGACGACGTGGCCGGGCTGCTCACCGACCGGCTCGCGGCGATCAGGAAGGGGATCGCCGGGCTGGAGGAGCTCTACGAACGTGACCGCGCGCAGGTGCCGCGTCTTTTCCTCATCGAGACGGAGTACGACCTGGCGATACTCAAGGCGGAAGAGGGCTGGATCGGCGCCCTGCTCGACGAGCTGACCGCGGGCACCTTCCCCGGCCTGCCGGAGTGGCGGGCCTTCCACGAGGCCGGCGGACTGCCGGCCGAGATGAAGGAACTCGCGGAAAAGAACATCACCGACATTTAGCCCTGGTGGCGGTGCTGCAACACCGCCACCAGGAGAACCTTCGAACCGGCATGCGGTGGCCCGAAGATGCAACGAATCGAGAATAACGGGTCTCCTCCCATGACGGTTCGGCGAGCACGTCAATCGACAGGAGGAGAAATGAAGAACGTCGCGATCATCGGCGGCGGCATCGCCGGCCCGGTCACCGCGCTGGCGCTGCGCAAGGCGGGCATCGACGCCACCATCTACGAGGCGTACCCGACCAGCGCCGACGGCGTCGGCGGATCGCTCGTCCTCGCCCCCAACGGCATGGCGGCGCTGGAAATCGTCGGTGCGGCCGACGCGGTGCGGGCGGCCGGGCAGCCCGGCACCCGCTCGGTGATGACGCTCGGCAGTCGCACACGCCTGGAGCTGCCCAGGCTGTCCCAGGTCGGACCGCTGCACATGGTCCGGCGCGCCGACCTCTACCGGGCGCTGCACGACGAGGCCGTGAAGCAGGGCGTCAACGTCGAGTACGGCAGACGGCTCACCGGGGTCGAGGGCAGCACCACGGCGGTCTTCGAGGACGGCAGCCGGGCCCGGTTCGACGTCCTGGTCGGCGCCGACGGCGTCCACTCCACCGTTCGCCGGCTCATCGATCCGGACGCGCCCGGCCCGAAGTGGACCGGGATGCTCGGCCTGGAAGGCGTGTCCTCATATGAGGTGCCCGAAGACCCGGAGACGATGGTCTTCGCCTTCGGCAGGCGCGGCTACTACCTCTACTGGCTCAACGCGGCAGGCGGCAGCACCTGGGGCGTCAACCTGCCCTACCACCGCCCCCTGTCCCTCACCCAGGCCCGCGAGGTGCCGCGCGAGGAGTGGATGCGCATCCTGCGTGAGACGTACGGCGAGGACGTGCCCGGCGGTGAACTGCTCCGTCGCACCCCGGTGACGTCGATGCAGGTGACGGGGGCCCTCTACATCATGCCCAGCGTCCCGCACTGGTATCGGGATCGGATGGTCCTGGTCGGCGACGCCGTCCACGCGCCGTCGAACAGTTCGGGACAGGGCGCGTCGCTCTCGATCGAGAGCGCCGTCGAGCTCGCCCGCTGCCTGCGGGACATCGAGGACGTACCGCGGGCGTTCGCCACGTACGAGCGGCTCCGCCGCACCCGGGTGGAGAAGGTGGCGGCACGCACCTACAAGATCAACAGCGCCAAGACGCCGGGTCCGGTCATGCAGAAGCTGATGCCGCTTCTCATGCCGCTGATGTTGAAGACGTTCCTGAATCCGGACAAGACCGTGGGCCCGGAGCAGCGCTACCGCATCGACTGGGACACACCCGTCGGCGCCCTCTCCTAGGAATCCGCAGCCGGCAGCCGGACCACGGACAGGCCGGTTCCGCCGCGGCGGAACCGGCCTGTCCGTGAAGTCACGGGACGTCGGTGGTCGCGACGCCCTGCCCTACCCGCGGCGGCACGTGTCCCACCTGCGCGGGCCTGCCCTGCCCGGGGCGGCACGCGTCCTGCCCGCGGCGGCGTCTGTCCTACCTGCGGCGGCCTTGGCGGCCGAGGAGCCAGCCGATGACGGCGCTGCCGAGCGCCACCCCGGCGCCGGCGCCGAACGCCGCGAGCATCGTCCAGGGCGGCACACCCTGGCGGGGCGCGGCCGGGACCTCTCGCGTGAACACCCGCGGCGCGGCCTCCCCGGTCACGGCCGCCGCCGCCACCGCCGCACGCTCGTCGCCGGCCGCCGCCACCGGCGTGACCTCGGCGACGACGGTTTCCACGGATCCGGCGGGGACGGACAGCAGGTGCCGCTCGACGGCGGAGAAGAACTCCCCCGCGGTCTTCTTGGCGACCGAGGCGAGCATCCGCTGCCCCACGCCGCCGATCATGCCGCCGACGACGGCCTCGGCGTCGTAGTCGATCCGGGTGCCGCCTCCGGCGTCGCCGAGCCGTACGACCACGGTCGCCTCGACCGTGCCGGGAGCGCCCTGGCCGCGTGCGCCGAGCGTGAACCGGTCCGGCTCCTCCTGGTCGCGCAGCGCCACCTCGCCCTGGTAGACGCCCTTGATCGAGGCGACCCCCGCGGTCACCGTCATCGCGTACACGTTCTCGCCGATCGTCTCCAGGCGCTCGCAGCCGGGGATCGTCCGAACCAGGACGCCGGGGTCCTGGAGGGCGTCCCAGACCCGCTTGCGCTCCGCCGCGACCAGCGCGCTGCCTGAGACCTTCATGGGCCACCTCCGATGCCGAGCACCCTAGAGAATCACCCGTACGGCGAGAACGGCAAGATCTGCCCCGGCACGGCGCCGCGGTCGTGCAGAGTTCACATGCCCCGGAGGCACGGCCGGCTACCGGAGCCATGACGACAGCGCCTCGCCGGCCCGCCGCGCTCCAGCCCTCACCGATTCGCCGCCGCTTGCAAATTGGTCGGCCAAGTTGTATCACTAGGACATTGGCCGACCAAGTTTGCTGACCAAGTTGGTGGGCCATCCATGGAGGAAAGGACACGACCATGCCGTTGGGCATCCGGCTGTCCCCTCTGAACGGCGCCCAGGGACTGGTCGAGGAGGACGCGCACGAGCTCTACCCCGCGCTTGTGTCCGCGCTCGCCGACCTCGACCTGGTCTACCTGCACCTCGTGGCGACCGGCGGCGACGAGCTCAACGCGCGGATCCGCGGCCTGTGGCCGAACGCCCTGATCGTCAACGACCCCGAGGCGATCGACCCCGCGTCCGCCACGGAGAGACTGCTGGACTGGGGCGCCGACCTGGTCGCGCTGGGCAGGGCCTTCCTGGCCAACCCCGACCTGCCCCTGCGTCTGCGCGTCGGCGCGCCGCTGAACGAGGCCGACATGAGCACCGCGTTCGGCGGCGACCACCGCGGCTACACCGACTACCCCACGCTGGCACTCCACCCGGCCGCCGCGTAGGTGTGCCTCAGGCGCGGACGCGGGTGAACAGCCGGCCCCCGAGGTCGGCCCCCACGACCGCACCGCTGTCGTCCCTGGTGAAGAAGCCGCGCCGGCCGTCCCGGCGACTTGTACGGCCCACTCCCACCCGCCCGATCGGGAGGCCCGTACACCCATCCACCGATCCGGCCTTCGCGCCGTCAACCGCGCGGCGTACGGGTGAATCAGCCGCGCGGCGGACGCGGCACTTGTCATCGTTCGTCCATTCTTGATCCCGTGCCTCCCCAGGAGGCGCTCCCGGCGGGACGGGACCCCTGTCCCTGGTGACCGGGACGGTCCGACCGCAATCGTCGGTACTGCAAGCAACGGGGATCCGGCACCGCGAACCGGGGTCCGGGCGGCGCACCGCCCGGCTGTGACGAAGATCGCACCTCGCGGAGCCCTAATGCTCTACAGCTTGTAGTACTACTGGTTATAGAACTACGGGCTGTAGAGCTCCGGCATGAGGGAGACATGGACGCGCTTGACCTGGCACGGTGGCAGTTCGGGGTGACCACCGTGTACCACTTTCTCTTCGTACCTCTGACGATCGGGCTGGGCGTCTACGTCGCCGGGCTCCAGACCGCCTGGCACCTGACGGGCAAGGAGCACTACCTCAGGCTCACGAAGTTCTTCGGCAAGCTCTTTTTGATCAACTTCGCGATGGGCGTGGTCACCGGCATCGTCCAGGAGTTCCAGTTCGGGATGAACTGGAGCGAGTACTCGACCTTCGTCGGCGACGTGTTCGGCGCGCCGCTGGCGCTGGAGGCGCTGCTCGCGTTCTTCCTGGAGTCGACGTTCCTCGGCCTGTGGATCTTCGGCTGGGACCGGCTGCCCAAGCGGATCCATCTCGCCTGTCTGTGGGCGGCCGTCATCGGCTCCAACCTGTCGGCGTACTTCATCCTCGCCGCCAACGCGTGGATGAAGCACCCGGTCGGCTACGAGGTCGTGGACGGCAGGGCCAGGATGACCGACCTGTGGGCGGTGCTGACCAACTCGACGGCCCTCGCCCAGGTGCCGCACGTCGTCGCCGCCTCGTTCGTCGTGGCGGGCGGGTTCGTCATCGCCGTCGCGGGCTACCGCATCCTGCGTGAGCGCGGGCTCGGCCTGCGGCCCGAGCGGTCTCGGCAGAACGGCCGCCCGGCCCGTACGGCCGCCGGGGACGCCACCACGCCGATGCGCCGCCTCCCGGACATGTGGCGGACCAGCCTGCGCGCCGCGCTCGTCATGACGGCGATCGCGGGGGCAGTCGTCGCCGGCAGCGGCGATCTGTCCGGCCAGTTGCTGCGCGAGCAGCAGCCGATGAAGCTCGCCGCGGCGGAGGGCCTGCGCCACGACACCGCCGGAGCGCCGTTCTCGATCGTGCCCGGCGTCGAGGTGCCCGGCCTGCTCAGCCTGCTCGCCGCGCACGATCCCGGCGCGACGGTCCAGGGCGTCGACGACATCCAGGCGCGGTACGAGAAGACCTTCGGACCGGCCGACTACACCCCGAACCTGCCGGTCGTCTTCTGGTCGTTCCGCGTGATGATCGGCTTCGGCATGGCCACGGTCGGCCTGTCCGCGCTCGGCCTGTGGCTGACCCGGCGGCCCCGGCGGCGGCACGGCGGCACGGCGAAGCCGGTGCCCGGCTGGTTCGCCCGCCTGTGCGTGCTGGCGCTCCCGCTGCCCGCCGTCGCGATCATCTCGGGGTGGCTGCTCAGCGAGATCGGCCGCCAGCCGTGGACCGTCCAGGGCGAGCTCATGACGGCCGCCAGCGTGTCGCCCGGCGTCTCGCTCGGCGAGGTCGCGATCACACTGGCGATCTTCACGGTCCTGTACGGCGTGCTGGCGGTGGCCGAGGGCGTGCTGCTGGTGCGGCACGTCAAGGCGGGTCCGGAGCTGCCGCCGGTCGAGAACGTGCCCGCCGGCACCGTTCCCGCCCGCCCCGACGAGGCGCGGCTCACGCCGACGCTCATGTACTGAGGAGCCACGAGATGACGACCTTCTGGTTCATCGTGATCGCGTTCCTCTGGACGGGTTACTTCGTCCTGGAGGGATTCGACTTCGGCGTGGGCGCGCTGCTGCCGCTGCTGTCGCGCTCGGAGGCCGACCGCAGGCAGGTGCTGGCCACCATCGGGCCGGTCTGGGACGGCAACGAGGTGTGGCTGATCACCGCGATCGGAGCCATGTTCGCCGCCTTCCCGGCCTGGTACTCCGGCCTGCTCAGCGGCTTCTACCTGGCGGTCTTCCTCGTCATCGCCGGCCTGGTCGTACGCGGCGTGGGCCTGGAGTGGCGGGGCAAGGTCCACTCCCGGCGCGAGATCGCGCTGTGCGACGCCGGGATCGTCACCGGCAGCGTGCTCCCGGCGTTCCTGTGGGGCGCGATCTTCGGCAACCTGCTGTTCGGCACGGCGCTGGCGACCGTGCTCGGCGGGGCCCTGTCGCTGTCGGTGGCCGTGCTGCACGGCGCGGTGTTCGTGGCGCTCAAGACGACCGGCGGGGTCCGGGCCCGCGCCCGCCGCGCCGCGCTTCTCGCGGCCGTCGGGGCGGTGCCGGTGGCGATCGCCACGCTGCCGTCCGTGCCCGGCAAGGGGCCGATGTGGACGCTGGGCACGGCCCTGCTCGCCGCCGCGGCGCTGGCGGCCGGGGTGACGCTGGTGTGGGGCCGCCGGGAGGGCTGGGCCTTCACCGCGACCGCGACCGCGATCGCCGCGACGACCGCCACCGTCTTCGGCGTGCTGTGGACCGCTCCCCTGCCCGGGCTCACTCTGGCCGAGGCGGCCTCGGCGCCGTACACGCTGACCGTCCTCACCTGGATCGGCCTGATCGCCCTGCCCGGCGTCATCGCCTACCAGGCCTGGACCTACTGGGTCTTCCGCAAGCGCCTCACCGCCGAAGTGTCCTGACTCAGGAACGGGACGTGTACTCCGGCGCTCCGGCGGTGGTCACCGTTCCAGGCGCAGGTGGTGGAGGTCGGAGGGGGAGACGGGCATCCGGGCGATCGTGATGCCCTCGGCGTCCTCGACCGCGGAGGCGATGACGGCCGAGACGGGGATGACCCCGGCCTCCCCCGCGCCCTTGATCCCCAGCGGGTTCAGCGGTGAGGGCGTCTCCAGGTGGGCCGTCTCGATGCGCGGCACCTCCGTGGCGTACGGCATCAGGAAGTCCATGAACGAGGCGTTCAGCAACTGGCCGTGCTCGTCGTAGACCATCTTCTCGTACAGCGCCCCGCCGACGCCCTGGGCGACCCCGCCGTGGATCTGCCCCTCGACGATCATCGGATTGATCAGCTTGCCGCAGTCGTGGACGACGGCGTAACGCAGGATCCTGATCTCCGCGGTGTCGGGGTCGGTCTCCACGATCGCCGCGTGCATGCCGGCGGCGAAGGTGGACCTGACCGGCGAGTAGTAGTCCCGGCCCTCCAGACCCGGCTCCTCCCCCTCCGCCACCGGCGGCCGGTCGTCCGAGGCGGGCCCGGCGAACTGCGTGGCCCGTTTGGCCTCCTCGTCGAAGGCGTACCGCAGCGGGTTGGACAGCACGGCGACGGTCGCCAGCGGGATCGACGCCGACGGCACGCCGGCGACGTGGACCATCCCGTCGCTGATCTCCAAATCGCGCGGGTCGGCCTCCAGCGCCTCCGCCGCGATACGCAGCGCCTTCTCCCTGACCTTCCGGCAGGCGAGCGCGATCGCGTTGCCGCTCATCACGGCCGCCCGTGAGGCGAAGGTGCCCACGGCGTACCCGAAGCGCCGGGTGTCGCCGGTGACGACCGACACCTTCTCGATAGGCACGCCGAGCTCGGTGGCCGCGATCTGCGCGAACACGGTCTCGTGCCCCTGTCCCTGGGAGGTCAGGCCGGTCGAGACGTGCACCCGGCCGTCGGAGGTGACCTGCACGTGCCCGCCCTCGTAGGGGCCGACGCCGGTGCCCTCGACGTAGCAGCCGACGCCGATGCCGATCCTGCGTCCCTCATCCGCCGCGCGGGCCTTCGCCTCCGGGAAGGAGTCCCAGCCGATCAGCTCCTTGAGCATGCGCAGCGCCTCGGGGTAGTCGCCGCTGTCGTAGATCAGCGGGCGCCCGTCCTGGAACGTCATGCCCTGGTCATAGGGGAACTCGTGCGGCTGGATGAAGTTGGCCGCGCGGACCGCGGTGCGGTCCCTGCCGAGGTGGGCGGCGATGCGGTCCATCGTCCGCTCCATGCAGAACACGCCCTGCGGGCGGCCCGCGCCCCGGTAGGGCGTGACCTGCACCGTGTTGGTGTAGATCGAGGAGAACTCGACCCGGTAGGCCCCCACCTTGTACGGCCCGAGCAGCTGCGTCGAGGTGATGATCGGCACGATGATCCCGTACGGCGTGTAGGCGCCGTGGTCGTGCAGGATCTCGACCTCGAGGCCGAGCACGCGCCCCTCGTCGTCGAACCCGACCCGCACGTGCTGGACCTGGCCGCGCTCGTGTGACGAGGAGACGAAGTGCTCGCGCCGGTCCTCGGTCCACTTCACCTCGCGGTTCAGCAGCCGGGCCGCCCACGGGACGAGGACCTCCTCGGGCCACGGATGCACGATCTTGACGCCGAACCCGCCGCCGACGTCGGGCGCGATGACCTCCACCTTGGGCAGCGGCAGCCCGAGCTTGGCCGCGATCGCCATCCGCACGCTCGTGGACGTCTGCGTGGAGGAGTAGACCCGCAGCGACCCGTCGTCGGCGTCCCAGCGGGCGTACACGCCCTTCCCCTCCAGGGGCGTGCACGCGCTGCGCTCGACGTCGAGGCGGAACTCCAGCGTGTGCGGGGCGGCGCCGATCGCCTCCCGCGCGGTCACGCCGCCCGGTCCCGGCACCTCCTGGACGAGGTGCGCGCCGACGTTGCCAGGCACGTCCTCGTGCACGAGATGAACGCCGCGCACGGCCTCCTCGATGCCGACGACGGGCTTGAGGATCTCGTAGTCGACCCGGATCAGGGCACAGGCGTCCTCGGCGAGGTAGCGGTCGCGGGCGACGACCATCACGACCGGCTCGCCGACGTGCCGGACGATCTCCCGGGCCAGCGGGTACGCCGTGCGGCCGTGGGTGAGCGCGGGGTGCGGGATCAGCAGCGGCAGCGGCTCGGCCAGCGCGCCCGGCAGGTCCTCCCACGTGTAGATCGCGACGAGGCCCTCGACGTCGAGGGCGGCCGACACGTCGATGTCGAGGATCCGCGCGTGGGCGTGCGGCGACCTGACGAAGGCGGCGGCCAGCGCGCCTCCGCCCAGGTCGTCGAGGTAGCGCCCCTGGCCGGTGATCAGCCGGGCGTCCTCGCGCCGCCGGACCGGCTCGCCGAACAACCTGGTCGTCACCGGTCCTCCTCCGCCTGGATCTCCGCTGCCCGGTGGACCGCCTTGAGGATGTTCTGGTAGCCGGTGCACCGGCACAGGTTGCCCGCCACGGCCTCCAGCGCCTCCTCCTCGGTCGGTGCGGGGTTGTCCCGCAGGAACGCGGTGACCGTGCACAGGAACCCCGGCGTGCAGAACCCGCACTGCAGGGCGTGGCACTCGGTGAAGGCCCGCTGGACCGGCGACAGCTCGCCGTCGCGCGCCAGCCCCTCCACCGTCGTGATCTCGTGGCCGTCCACCGTCACGGCGAACGTCAGGCACGACCGCACCGGCTCTCCGTCCAGCAGCACCGTGCAGGCGCCGCAGACGCCGTGCTCGCAGCCCACGTGGGTGCCGGTGAGGCCGAGGTCGTGGCGCAGGCAGTCCGACAGCAGCCGCCGCCCGGGCACCGTCGCCTCCCGCACGACCCCGTTGACCGTCAGCCTCACGTGATGGCGTGTCTCGTTCACGATTCCTCCCCGCGGGCCGCGGAGGCGGCGTCCCGCAGCGCCCGTGCGGCGAGCACCCCGGTGAGGTGCCGCCGGTAGTCCGCCGTCGCGTGGATGTCGCCCTCCGGATCGATCCGATCCCGTACGGCTTCCGCCACGGCCTCCCAGCCGGCCGAGGCGGCCGGGCGCGGGCCGCACGCCGCGGTCACGTCCACCACCACCGGGACCGGTCCCACGCTCACGCAGGCGACGCGGGCGGCGGCGATCCGGAGGTCCTCGTCCAGCGTGACGGCGGCGGCCACCCCGGCCACCGCGTAGTCGCCGTGCCGCCGGGCCACCTCGTGGAAGGCCGTGCCCGACCGCCGGGGCAGCGCGGGGAAGAACGCCGACACGGCCAGTTCGCCGGGCCGCAGCGCCGACTCCATCGGGCCGGTGAAGAACTCCGCGGCCGGCACCTCCCGCTCCCCGCCCCGGCTCGCCAGCCGTACGGACCCGCCGAGCAGGGCGAGCACGGCGGGCATCTCGGCGGCGGGGTCGGCGTGCACGAGGCTGCCCACCACAGTGCCGCGGTTGCGGATCACGGGGTGGGCGACCAGCCGCAGCGCCTGCCGCAGCAGCGGCTGCGCGGCGGCGGCCTCCGGCGAGCGCTCCACGGCGGCGTGGCGGGCCAGGGCCCCCACACGTACGCCGGACGGCCCGGCCTCGATCCCGTCCAGGCCGGGCACGCGGTTCACGTCGACGATGTGGGCGGGCGCGGCCAGCCGCATGTTGAGCAGCGGGATCAGGCTCTGGCCGCCCGCCAGCACCTTCCCGTCAGGCCCGGCCTCGGCGAGGACGTCGAGCGCCTCGCTGAGGGTGGCCGGGCCGTGGTAGCCGAACGGAGGCGGCTTCACCGCGTTCGCACCCGCGGCGCGGGCCGTTCAGACGGCCGGGTCGTGTTCGAGCCCGATCTCCCCACCCGTGACCTCCTTCGCTCGTCTGCCCGCGATGGCGCGGAGCAGGTGATAGCCGGCGAGCACCACGATCGTGCCGAGCGCGATCCCGGCGAGCGAGAAGTCGCCGGTGATCTGGTGGGTGACCGGCCCGATCGCGAGGATGATCCCCGCGCCGATCGGCACCATGTTGACCGGGTCGGCGAAGTCCACCCGGTTCTCCACCCAGATCTTGGCGCCGAGCAATCCGATCATGCCGTACAGGATGACCGTGACGCCGCCGAGGACGCCGCCGGGCGTGGCGGAGATCAGCGCGCCGAACTTGGGTGACAGACCGAACAGGATCGCGATGACCGCGGCGATGTAGTAGGCGGCCGTCGAGTAGACCCTGGTGGCCGCCATCACGCCGATGTTCTCGGCGTACGTCGTGGTGGGCGAGCCGCCGACGGCGGTGGCGACCACGGTGCCGACGCCGTCGGCGATGACCGCCCTGCCCATCTGGGGGTCGACGTCGGCGCCGGTCATCTGGCCCACGGCCTTGACGTGGCCGACGTTCTCCGCGATCAGGGCGATCACCGCGGGCAGCACGACCAGCACGGCCGACGCCTGGAACGACGGGGCGTGGAAGTGCGGCAGCCCGATCCAGTCGGCGTCGGCGACGGCCTGGAAGCTCACCCGGGGGTGGGTGTCGATCTTCCCGGTGCCCGCGTTGTAGGCGGTGATGTTCCCGAAGACCTTGTCGGCGAGCCAGGACAGGACGAACCCGAAGACCAGCCCGAGCAGTACGCCGATCCGGCCGAGGAAGCCGCGGAACAGCACGATGAACACGAACGTCGCGGTCATCGTGATCAGCGCGATCCACGGGTCCTGCGGCCAGTACACGTCGGCCACGACGTACGCCAGGCCGAAGCCGATCAGCATGACCACCGCGCCGGTCACGACCGGGGGGAAGACGCGGTGGATGATCTGCACGCCGAGCACGTGGATCGCCACACCGCACAGGGCGAGCACCAGGCCGGCGACGAGGATCGCGCCGGTCACGACCTGGTCGGCCGCCGGGGTGTCGCCGCCGAACGCCGCCCGCACCGCCACGACGCCGCCGACGAACGACGCCGACGTGCCCAGGTAGCTGGGGATCCGCCCCTGGGTGAAGAGCAGGAACAGGATCGTCGCGACGCCCGACATCATCACGGCCGTGTTCGGGTCCAGCCCCATGACGAGGGGGAACACGAAGGTCGCGCCGAACATGGCGATCACGTGCTGGGCGCCGATGCCGACCATGCGCGGCCAGCTCAGCCTCTCGTTCGGTTTGACGACCTCCCCGGGGGCCAGCCCTCTCCCGTCGCCGTGCACTGTCCATCTGAAAGCCATTTACGCCCCTCTTGGTACTGGGCCGTGGGCCGGTCGGCCACCCCGCAGGCGTCCCTCCGCGGCGTTCTAGACCGTTTGGGGCACTTTAGGACTGACGTGCGCGACAGACATGGGCATGATCTGCCAAACCGGCGAGCTCCGGAGCGTCACACCACACGGATCGTGTACCCCTCGCCGGTGACGACCTGGCCTGCCCGGATTTTGCAGGCCTTGCGCAACTCCACGCGTCCGTCGACGCGCACCCGGCCCTCCGCCACGAGGTGCTTGGCCGCGCCGCCGCTGTCGGTGATCTGGCAGAACTTGAGGAGATCGCAGAGCGGGATGTAGTCGCCGTCCAGCTCGAAGGTGATCGCTGGGGCCTTCGCGTCGTTCACGCCGCCAGCTTAGATACTCAGATACCCCGCATGCGCAGGACGTGGAGGGCGAGGGTGAGGTTGAGCCGCAGGTGCGCGTCCTCGGTGAAGTTGCCCAGCATGCGCTCCAGCTTGCCGATCCGGTAGCGCAGGGTGTTGTAGTGGAAGTGCAGCCGGCGCGCGGTCTCGGCGACGTTGAGGTTGGTCTCCAGCAGCGCCTGCAGGGTGCGGCGCAGGTCGGCGTTCTCCGCGTCGTCGTCCCCCGCGAGCGGGCCCAGGGTCTCGCGGACGAAGGCGTGCAGCTCGTCGGTGTCGTTCACCAGCGAAAGCAGCCGGTAGACGCCCAGCTCGTCGAAGTGGGCGACCGCGCCCGCCCCGTGGAGCTGGCGGCCCACCCTGGCGGCCTTCAGCGCCTGACCGTACGCGCCGGGCAGGGCGTCCACGCCGGAGGCGACCCGGCTGAGGCCGGTGGAGAACGTGCCGTCGGAGACGGCGGCGAGCGCGTCCCTGGCCACCTTCGCCGGATCGGCCGCCGCCCCGACGATCGCCACGACCTCGTGGGAGAAGCCGGCGACCGCGCCGCGCGGGTCGTGCTTGCGCACCGACGCCTGCCAGGCCGCCAGCATGCGGTCCTGGACCGGCCGTTCCTCGGCGTCCGGGTCGATCTCGGCGACCAGCACGCTCACCGGGCGTTCCAGGTCCCAGCCGAACGCCTGGGCGCGCTCGGCCACCCGCAACCCGCCCCTGCCGGTGAGCACGTCGCGCAGGAAGTCGGCGCGGTACTTGCTCTCGACGGCGGTGACCGCCTCCTGCTTCGTGATCACCAGCGCCGCGACGGTCGCGGCGCGCTCCAGGATGCCGATGTCGCTGGGGGTCAGCGTGCCGTGGGCGCTGTAGGCCGCGATCCTCCCGTGGTGGTGCCCGCCCGCGACGACGGGCACCGCCGCGTAGTGCCCGTCGCCGGCGGCGGGTGTGGCCGCCGGGGTGCGCGCGAGGGCCGCGTTGATCTCCCGTAGCCGCGCCACCTGCGCGGACTCCCCGGCGGCCGCGAGGAGATGACCGGAGGCGTCGGTCGCCCCCACGGCCACCTGCAGCAGCCCGGCCACCTCCGCCGTGACCTCCCGCATCCCGCCCCCGGCCAGCACGATCTGCACGAGCGCCCGGTGCGCCTCCTCCGTACGGGCGAGGATCGCCGCCTGGCGGTTGAGTATGTCGGTGAGCACCTGGTTGAGGATGTCGTCGAAGCCCACGTCGTTGGGCAGCAGGATCAGCGGGAAGCCCAGCCGGTCGGCCTGCTCGACCATCTCCCCGGGGAGCTCGTCCAGGTAGCGGCCGAGCTTGATCGCCAGGGCGGCGAGGCCGCGCTCGTCCAGGTCGGCCACGAGCCGGTCGAGCGACTGCGGCGTGTTGCGCAGCGGGTAGCCCGTGGTGAGCAGCAGCTCGTGCGGCTTCACCCAGGCGAGAATGTCGGGCACCTCCATCACGTTGAGGCGCTGCACGATGCGGTCGAGGCCGGCCCGCCCGGCGATCAGGCGGGCGTCCGCCAGCGTCGAGACCCCGAGCACCTCGCCCACCGACACGCCGTGGAGGATCGTTCCAGTGCTCGCCAGGCGCATGGCGGGCGGGGCCGGGTCGTTCTGCAATGCCGTCTCCGAGAATGCCGTCACCGGGGGTCGCGACGTCCTCTAGTCATTGGTCGCTCACCCTCCTCGTTCAGCTCGCTCCGGGGACGTCTCAGGCCGATTGTGCCCGACCACGGTCCTGTCAGGAAGAGCCAAGCATTCGGCCGACTGTTGGCATCTTTCTCCGTACGGAGGGGGGAGGCCGGGGCTTAGCGTCGGCAACGACTGGCTTCGGGAGGTCCGGTGAGTGTTGGCACGCGCCCGAAAGGGCGGCGGGCGACGACGCCCGCGTCCCGCCCCCCGGCGGCCTCCGCCTACATGAGCGGCGCCGCGAGCGTGGCCGTACGGCCCGCGATCGAGGCGCCCCGCCGCCCGGCCAGGGTGCTCGCGGCCTTTCCCCTCGCGCTCTACCTGGAGATCAGGAGCGAGTCCGAGCCGCACGTCGTCGCCGTGGTGACGGGCGAGGCCGTCCGCCTGCCCAACGCCGTGGTGCTCGCGGAGCGCCTCGACGGGGTGTCGGCGGGCGACGACGCCTGGGTCGGCGAGGGCTCCGTCGAGGTCGGCGGCGTGTCGATCTGCGTGCGCCGCTGGTGGGACCCCGCTCCCCCGCTCGGCCCCGCCGACCCCGCACGGCTCGCGCCCGCCCTCGGTCTGCTCGGCCGTGCCCGCGCGGTCTCGCCCCGGCGGCCGGGGCTGGACCCGGACGGCGCCCCGGCGCTGCTCGAGCGCGGCTGCCGGGCCGGTTCTCTGGTGGAGAGCATCACCGCGGCCGAGCGGCTGATCGGTCTCGGCCCGGGGCTGACGCCGAGCGGCGACGACATGCTCGCCGGCCTGCTGGTCGCGCTGCGGCACCTCGGCGCGGCGGCGGGAGCGCCCCGCGCCGTCTGGCTGGCCGACTGGCTCGCCGCGGCGGTCACCTACGACGCCCGCACCCGGACCACCCCCATCTCGGCCACTCTGCTGCACTGCGCCGCCAGGGGCGAGGCGAGCCCGGAGGTCACCGGGGTGCTGCGCGGCGTGGCCGGGCACCAGCCGCTGGAGCCGGCCGTGCACCGCCTGCTCCGCCTCGGCCACACCTCGGGCGCCGACCTGGCGTGGGGCGTGCAGATCGGCCTGTCCGCCGTCCTCGCCCATCGGGAGGGCCAGTGAACGACCTGGTCGAGGTGCGCCCCGGGGTCTACCGCGACTCCGTGACGCTGATGCGGGTGAGCCGGGCGCTCTCCGGAATGCCCGGAGTGGCCGTCGCCGTCGTCGCGATGGCGACGGAGCTCAACCTGGGCCTCGCCCGCGATCTCGGCTTCGCGGTGCCGACCGCGACGCCCGGCGACCTGCTGGTGGCGGTCCGGGCGGACTCGCCTGCGGAGCTGGAGGACGCCGCCGCCGAACTGGAGCGACAGCTCGCCGCACGGGCGCCGGCGAGCGGGACGCGGGGCGAGGCGCCGCCGCGTACGACCCGGTCGGCGGCGCGGGCCTTCGAGGCGAGCCTGGCGCTGGTGAGCGTGCCGGGCGAGCACGCCTTCGCCGAGGCGCTCGACGCCGTGGAGGCCGGGCTCTCGGTGATGATCTTCAGTGACAACATGCCGGTGGAGCAGGAGATCCTGCTCAAGGACCGGGCACGGGCCAGGGGCGTGCTCGTGATGGGGCCCGACTGCGGCACCGCGGTCGTGGGCGGGGCCGGCCTGGGCTTCGCCAACGTCCTGCGCCCCGGGCCCGTCGGCGTCGTTGCCGCCTCGGGGACCGGCGCCCAGCAGGTGACGAGCCTGCTCGACCTCGCCGGCGTCGGCGTGTCCCACGTGCTCGGCGTGGGCGGCAGGGACCTGTCCGCGGAGGTGGGCGGGCGCTCGGCCGTGCAGGCGCTGCGCGCGCTCGACGAGGACCCGGCGACCGAGCTGATCGTGCTGGTCTCCAAGCCCCCCGCCCCCGAGGTGGCCCGTGCCGTACGGGACCTCGACCTGGCGACGCCGGTCGTCGCCGCGCTGCTCGGGCCGGGGCAGGACGACCTGACCACCGCCGCGGAGAAGGTGCTGCGGGCCCTCGGCCGCGACGTCCCCGAGTGGCCCTCCTGGCCCGCGCCGCCGACCTCGGCCGGGCGCCGGGACGCGGCGGTCCTTCGGGGGCTCTACGCCGGCGGCACGCTGTGCGCGGAGGCGGCGCTCGTCGCGGGCACAGGCGAGTTCACCGACTTCGGCGACGACGCCTACACGCGGGGCCGGGCCCATCCCATGATCGACCCGGCGCTGCGCCTGGAGGCGCTGCGCGGCGTCGCCTCCGGCGTCGTGCTGATGGACGTCGTGCTCGGGCACGGCGCCGACCCCGACCCGTCCTCCTGGCTCGCGCCCGCGATCCGCGACGCGGTGGCCGGGGGCGTGGACGTGGTCGTGGCCGTCGTCGGCACCGACGGCGACCCTCAGGGGCTGCGTGCCCAGGCCGCCCGGCTGAGCGAGGCCGGGGCGGCGGTCTTCACCTCCAACGCCGCGGCCGCCCGGCACGCCCGCCTCCTCGCGGGCGGGTGACGGGCGTGGCCGCGCCGACCCCGATCGGAGCTTGATGACCCTCTCCATGCTGTACGGCGAGCCGCGCGTCATCACGGTGGGCGCGCAGGTGCTGAGCGAGGCGCTGGACCGGCAGGCCGTGCCGCGGCGGGAGGTCGACTGGCGGCCGCCGCTGCCGGGCGCCTCCGCGGCCCTCGCACGGGTGCTGGCCGACCCCCGGCGCGAGAG
Source organism: Microbispora sp. H10830 (assembly GCF_014161375.1). NCBI lineage: Bacteria > Bacillati > Actinomycetota > Actinomycetes > Streptosporangiales > Streptosporangiaceae > Microbispora > Microbispora sp. H10830. The sequence goes on along the minus strand of NZ_JABBWX010000020.1, from coordinate 76,697 downwards.
CGCCAACGCCACCGCCGTCGGGCGGATGCTGTCGGCGCGCCCCATGCTGACCGGCGTACGTCCGGCGCGTGAGGTTCTCGGCCTGGGGGCCGGGGAGTTCTTCCACGCCGGTCCGCCGATCACCTGGGAACGGGCCTCCGGACCGATGCGGGGGGCGCTCGCCGGGGCGATGCTGTTCGAGGGCCTGGCGGCCACCCCCGAGGCGGCGGAGGACCGCCTGGCCTCCGGCGTGGGGATCACCCTCGACCCCTGCCACCACCACCGCACGGTCGGCCCGATGGCGGGGGTGGTCAGCCCGTCCATGTGGATGCTGGAGGTCGCCGACGCCGAGCACGGCGGCACGGCCTACTGCTCCCTGAACGAGGGGCTGGGCAAGGTCCTGCGCTACGGCGCGTACGGGCCCGAGGTGATCGAGCGGCTGCGCTGGATGGGCGAGGTGCTCGGGCCGGTGCTCGCGGCGGCGCTGGAGCGGTGCGGCCCTCTCGACCTGCGCACGCTCATCGCGCAGGCGCTGCAGATGGGCGACGAGCTACACAACCGCAACCGCGCCGCGACGTCCCTGCTGGTGCGCGAGATCGCGCCCGCGGTCGTGGAGGCCGCCCCGGACCACGCGGCCGAAGTGCTGCGATTCATCAATGGAAATGATCATTTCTTCCTGAACGCGGGAATGGCGGCGGCGAAAGTCAGCGCCGACGCGGCGCGCGGCGTGCCCGGGTCGAGCCTGGTCGTGGCGATGGCGCGCAATGGAACCGATTTCGGAATACAGGTGTCGGGCCTCGGCGACCGGTGGTTCACCGGCCCGGCCGGCGTGCCCGACGGCCTGTACCTCGGCGGATACGGCCCGGACGACGCCAACCCCGACATCGGCGACTCCACCATCACCGAGACTGCGGGCCTGGGCGGCTTCGCCATGGCGGCGGCCCCCGCGATCGTCCGGTTCGTCGGCGGCGAGGTGTCCGACGCCGTGGCGGCCACGACCTCGATGTACGAGATCACCATGGCCGAGCACCCGGCGTACCAGATCCCGGGGCTGGGCTTCCGCGGCACGCCGGCCGGCATCGACGTCGCGCTCGTGGCCAGGACCGGTCTGCTGCCCGTCGTGAACACCGGCATCGCGGGCAGGATCGCCGGAACCGGGCAGGTGGGAGCGGGTCTGGTCAGCCCGCCGGCCGAAGCCTTCACGGCCGCCCTCGACGCGCTGGCCGAGGCGTGAATTCCCTTTGACCGTCATCAGACCGTAATATCGTCGTCAACCTCAGATATCCGATGCAATTCGCACGGTCCGTTCGGGGGATCTTGCGGATCGAGCGTGAATTGGGGACCTTATCTATGACGACAGATCGCCTGCTCGGTATGGTCCCCCCTATGCCAGAGGGTCAGGGACCTGTGGGCCGCGTCCCCGCGGGGGGCGCCCCCGAAGGGCAGGGCCGTCTCGTCGGCCGGCGCTACCGGCTGCTGTCCCCGGTGGGCCGCGGCGGCATGGGGATGGTGTGGCACGCCCACGACGTGCTGCTGGACCGGGACGTCGCGGTCAAGGAACTGCTCCTGCCGTTCGGGCTCGACAACGCCGGCGCGCAGACCGCCCACCGGCGCATGCTGCGCGAGGCGCGCTCGGCCGCCCGGCTCAGCCATCCCGGCATCGTCACCGTCCACGACGTCGTCGAGGAGGACGGGCGGCCGTGGATCGTCATGGAGCTCGTCCGCGCCTGGTCCCTCGAGCAGGCCGTGCGGCAGAGCGGCCCGCTGCCGGTCGTGCAGGCCGCCGAGATCGGCATCCGGGTGCTCGACGCGCTGCGCCACGCCCACGCCGCCGGCATCCTCCACCGGGACGTGAAGCCCGGCAACGTGCTGCTCACCGCCGACCGCGTGGTGCTCACCGACTTCGGCATCGCCGCCATCGAGGGCGACGTCACGATCACCCAGACCGGGCTGCTCATGGGCTCGCCCGCCTACATCCCGCCGGAGCGCCTCCAGGGCCGCCCGATCACCCACGCCGCCGACCTGTGGTCCTTCGGCGCGACGCTGTACGCCGCCGTGGAGGGCCGCCCGCCGTACGAGGGGCCGGACGCGGTCGCCGTGCTCGGCGCGGTGCTCACGCAGGAGCCCAACCGGCCGCGCCGGGCGGGCGCGCTGCTGCCGGTCATCGAGGGCCTGCTCCGCAAGAACCCGGCCGACCGCCTTCCGGCCGCGCAGGTCGCGGAGATGCTGGAGCGGGTGCTGCACAGCCACGGCGCCGGGCTGCCGGGCCGCGCCGGCACGCCGACGTCGGTGCCCACCCCGCAGGACTCCACGCCCGCGGGGTTGCTGCCGCCGCTCGACATCCCCTCGGGGCCGCTGCCCTCGCGCATCATCGAGACGCCCTCGGGTCCGGTCCGCGTGCCGCTCACGGCGGAGAACCTGGCCCCGGGCGCGGCCACCCCGCCCGGCGCCGCGCCCCGTCCCATGGAGCCCCATGCCGGGGAGCCCCGGCCGGCCGACCCGTCGTACGAGCCTCCGGGCGCGTTCGGGCCCGTGAACGCCTTCGGGCAGACCCCCTCCTTCGACCCCGCCTTCGACACGGGCTTCGACCCGCTGTCGTCTCCCTCGGGGTCGACGCACGCGCCGGAGCGGGCGAGGGAGGCCATGTGGCCGACGCCCACGCCGGGCGACATGCCCGGCGACCTGGGCGGCACGCCGCGGGCGCCGCACCGGCCCGGGCAGCACGCGGCGCCCCAGCAGACAGGGCCGCAGCACATGGCGCCGCAACATGCGGCACCGCAACACATGGCGCCGCAACAGGCCGCCGCGCAGGCCGTCTCAGGGCAGGCCGTCTCAGGGCAGGCCGGCGACTCCGGGCCGGTCGCGGACGCCGCGGGCCCGCACGGGCCCCGGGTTGGGCGCAGGCGCAAGGAGCGGGCCGACGAGGTCGCCGGCGGCGAGGGCCGGTCGAAGCTGCTGCTCGTCGTCGCCGCCGCGGCCGTGGTCGCGGTGATCGTCGCGATCGTGTTCGTGCTGCTGCCGAGCGGCCCGGACGAGGCCGTGGTCTCGCAGCAGGACGGCAGGTCGGGCGCCACCCTCGCACCCACCGACGCAGCCACGCCGACCGCTCGCCCGCTGTCGGCCGTACGCGTGCCCGAGGGCTACCACCTGGTGACCGAGGGCGGGGTGGCGCTGGCGGTGCCGAAGGAGTGGACCTCCTCGGTCGACGACGATGTCGTCAGGCTCACGGGCCCGAAGGACAGCGGGCAGAGCGTCACGATCAAGAGGATCCCCGACGGCAGCCTGGCGGCGCTGCGGTCCGCCGAGCAGAACCTGGACATCAAGGACTTCACCGACTACACGCAGGTCCAGCTGCGCCAGGTGGACTACCGCTACCCCGCGGCCGAATGGGAGTACACCTACACCAACACCAGCGAGGTCACCGTCCACGCGGTCATCCGCTATCTGGAGGCGGGCGAACGCGCCTACGCCATCATGTTCGCCTCGCCCGACTTCGACTGGAACGAGTCCGCCGCACCGGTTCGGCAGGCCCTCTGGAGCACCTTCCGCCCCGCCTGACGCCCGGCCCTCGCCGGCGTCGGCGACGCAGCGGCGCGCGCCCCACCCCGGCGCCGTCGCGCGGCGACCTGTTCCCGCGCTCTTTGGAGAGAATGTCCTGATCGACCACGCGTGAATCCCGGATTCCAAGGAGTGCCGGTGCGGACCTTCGAGGCGCTGCGGGAGGACGATCCCCGGCAGGTGGGGCCCTTCCGGATCGAGGCACGCCTCGGCGAGGGCGGGATGGGCCGCGTGTATCTCGGGCGTTCGCGGAGCGGGCGGGCCGTCGCGGTGAAGGTGGTGCGGCCCGAGTTGGCCGGCGACGCCGATTTCCGCCTCAGGTTCGACCGCGAGGTCGCCACGGCCCGCAAGGTCAACGGCTTCTTCACGGCCGGAGTGGTCGACGCCGACCCACAGGGGTCTCCGCCGTGGCTCGCGACGGCGTACGTGCCCGGCGTGTCGTTGGAAGACGCCGTGGACGAGCACGGGCCGTGGCCGGAGGAGTCCGTCCTGGCCCTGGCCGCCGGGCTGGCCGAGGCGCTGGAATCGATCCACGCGGCCGGAGTCGTCCACCGGGACCTCAAGCCGTCGAACGTGCTGCTGGCCGGGGACGGCCCCCGTGTCATCGACTTCGGCATCTCCCTGGCCGCCGAGGGCGGCTCGCTGACGAAGACCGGCATCACCATGGGCACTCCCGGGTTCATGTCCCCGGAGCAGCTCAAGGGCACCCGGGTCGGACCGGCGAGCGACGTGTTCTGCCTGGGGCTCGTGCTGGCGTTCGCCGCGACGGGCACCGGGCCGTTCGGGCAGGGGTCGTGGCAGGGGCTGTGGTATCGCATCGTCCACGAGGAGCCCGCCCTCGACGCGCTGCCGCCCACCGTGCGGACGCTGGTCGCGCGGTGCCTGGCCAAGGAACCCGAAGCACGGCCGGCCCTGTCGGCCGTGCTGAACGAACTGGCCGGCAGCGGCCGTGACTTCGCCTCGCCCACCCAGCAGGGCAGGTGGCTTCCCCCGACCGTGGCGCAGGCGGTGCGTACGCGCGTCGCCCCGACCCGCGCCTCAACCGCGTCACCGGAGCCGCCGGGGGCGCCGTATCCGTACATGTCCGGTGCGCCCGGGCATCCCCGGGCGGGCGGCGGGCCAGGCCCGCAGGTGATCACACCCGGTCCGCGACCGGCCTTCCCCGCGCCGAACCCTCCGTACATTCCTCCCGCTCCCTACTCGGCGGGGCCCGCGCACCTCCCGGCGAGGCCGTACGCGCCGCCGGTGCGTCCCACGGCCGGGCGACGGCCCAGGCGGTACCCCGCCTGGCTGCGGCGGACCACGCGCGCCTGGGCGGTCCTCTGCGGGCTCCTCACGGCCGTCGCCGCCGTGTGCGAGGTCGGCATGGGCATCTCCGCCACGCCGAGGAGCGTTTCCCGCGGCGGTTCTCCGTTGACCGTCGCGCTGAACCCCGCGCTGAAGCCGGCGATCTACGTCTCCGGCGCGTCACCCGATCCGCGCTGCAAGATCGAGACCGGCCGTGGGCGGAACGCCAGGCTCGCCCGGCCGGCGGCGAGCTACCGGCCGTTCGCCATGGGTGACGCCAAGTGGCGGCTGCTCTACGAGATCCGCGCGCCGAAGACGGACACCTACAAGGTGACGTGCTCCGGCGACGACACCGTGTTCGGCGTCGGAGCGGCGCCCTCGGCCGACGTACGGAGCGTCGCCGGCGCCGCCGTGGCGCTCCTGGTGCTCCTTGCCGCCTTCGGAGTGCCGGCCCTGCTGCTGGCCGCCCTCGTCACCCGGAAGTCACGCCCGGCCCCCTGAGCCGGAGGTGTGCCGCGGTCACTTGGCGTCGGCGTAGCAGGTGACGGCCACCGCCTCCATCGGGAAGCGGACCGTGGTGTCGCCGAACAGCAGCCGGGTCGCCTCGTGCGCCGCGCGGCCGACGGCCTCGCGGACCTCGCCCGCCACGTCGAGCGGGCAGTGCACCATCACCTCGTCGTGCTGGAAGAACACCAGTCGTGCCGGGTCCGGCAGCAGCCCGCGCAGCACGGCGAGGAGCGTCAGCGCCCACTCGGCCGCCGTGGCCTGCACGACGAAGTTGCGGGTGAACCTCCCCCGATCCCTGGCCGCCCTGGCGCCCTCAGGACCGGCCACCAGGCGCCGCCACCGGTCCGACGGGGGCGGGCAGGTGCGGCCCAGCCACGAGCGGACCAGCCGCCCCTCCTCCCCCGCGCGTGCCGCGTCCTCCACGAACGCGTACGCCTTCGGGAACCGCTGCCGCATGACGGCCAGCAGCTTGGAGGCGTCGCCGCTGGTCCCGCCGTACATCGCGGACAGCATGGCGATCTTGGCCGAATCGCGGACCCCGCCGAACGCCTGGGCCAGCGCGGCGTACAGGTCGATCTCCCCGGCCGCCCGCGCGAGCCCCCGGTCTCCGGACAGCGCGGCCAGCACCCGGGGTTCGAGCTGCGCGGCGTCGGCGACCACCAGCGTCCAGCCGTCGTCGGCCACCACGACCCTGCGCATGACCTTGGGGATCTGCAGCGCGCCGCCGCCGCTGGTGGCCCATCGGCCGCTCACCACTCCGCCCACGACGTACTCGGGCCTGAAGCGGTCGCCGCCGACCCACTGGTCGGCCCAGGTCCAGCCGTGGAAGCTGTACAGACGGGCCAGCTCCTTGTACGCCAGCAGCGGCGCGACGGCGGGGTGGTCGACCGTCTTCAGCACGCGGGAGCGGGTGGACGGGATCTCGATCCCCGCGGTCTTGAACGCCCGGACGATCTGCTGCGGGGAGTCGGGGTTGACCAGGTGGCCGAAGGCGGCCGACACCTCGTCGGCCAGGGCCTGGAGCTTCGCGGGCCGCATTCCGTGGGCGGGGCGAGGCCCGAGCAGGTCGGTCAGCAGCGCGTCGTGGACGTCCTCGCGCCAGGGCATGCCGTCGTGGCCCATCTCCGCCGCGATGAGCGCACCGGCCGACTCGGCGGCGACGAGCAGGCGGAACCGCCCGGGATCGGGCGTGCGCGCGACGCGGCGGCGCTGATCCTCGAACACCTCCGCGACCATGTCGGCCTCGGGCACGCCGTGGCCCGGCGGCGCCGGGTCGAACAGGCTCGCCTGCGTGCCGCCCGCCTGATGCGCGTCAGACGCCTCGTGCGGGTCGTCGGGCACCGGGAGGCCGCGCAGGCGCGCGTAGGCCGCCTGGACCTGTCTGGGCTCTCCGTAGCGCCCGTCCGCCGCCAGCAGGAGGTTCTCGGTCAGCGCGACGTCGTGGCAGCGCGACAGCCGTACGCCGGCGGACAGGAGCGCCGGGTAGACGCGGCGCGCGTCGGCCCACACCCAGCGGGGCCGCTCGGCGGCCTCCAGCGAGCGCACGGCCGCCGCGAGATCGGAGACCCGGCTCACCGGCCCGCCGAGGGGCTTCATGGTGCCGCCCCCCTCGGCGTCGGCCGCCACCACAACGTGCACCCCACCAGCGTGCCAGGCGGCGCCGACATTTCCCCGGCCGCACCCGGCCGATCAGAGCGGGATCTCGACCTCGTCCTCCAGCGGCGGCTCCTCCTCCTGTGGCAGGCAGCCCGTCGCGGCGAAGCAGCGCAGCCGGAGCGTGTCCCCCGTGACCGACATGTGGAGGAAGCTCTTGAAGAAGGGCGGGGTGTCCCAGTCGGACAGTTCGGAGATGTACCGGTGGAAAACCCGCCCCACCGGCAGCCGGAACGGCATCGGCCAGCCGCCGAGCAGCCGGGCCGCCCACTTCACCCGCGCGCCGATCGGCGCCCCCGGCGTCGGCCGGGGCGGGGTGTTGCCGATCTGCCGGGACATCAGGGCCAGCCCCTCCTCCGGCGTGATGTAGAGCCCGCGCAGCCGCAGCCTCCTGCTGTAGAGCAGGCTGTAGAAGGACAGCGAGTCGCCGCGCAGCGGATAGCACTTGAAGTCGTCCTCGTGGACGCCGCCCGCGTCCACCCGGGGAATCGTGTGGGTGGCGTGCATGAATGCCCCGCCGCCCCCGGACACGACGTACTGGATGAGCCGCCCCTCCGCCCGCACCGGGTAGCGCTGGTAGTTGTGCACGTCGCCGCCGATGGCCGCGACGTAGTTGTGCGCCGGGTCGCGGACCACGTCGTCCACCGTGCCGCCGCCCTCGATCTCGCAGGGGTGGTAGGCGTTGTTGACGTAGATCGGCTTGCCGGTGATCAGGATCTTGGGCCGGGGGCCGGCGGAGACCCGGCGCAGCCACTCGCCCTGCTCCCGGTCGAGGGTGCCCTTGATCCCGGTGTCGATGCCGACGAGCAGCAGGCGGCCGGTGTCGATCACCCAGTAGGGCCCCGGCAGCGCCGGGCCGGGGTTGGGCCGCATCTTCCTGGCCCCGGCGAGGGCGTCCTCGTCGATCGTCTCCGGCTTCTTCCAGAGCAGCCCGCGCAGCCCGTCGGGCGACAGCCGGAACCCTCGCTGTTCCGCGGACAGGGGGTGGGCGTCGCAGAAGACCCGCATGAAGCCGCCGAGCCCGTCGTACCAGTCATGGTTGCCGGGCACGGCGAAGATCGGGGCCGGGTAGTCCTTGTACGGCCGGAAGAACTTGTCGCCGTACTCGTTGCCCGAGCCGGTCGGGTAGATCACGTCGCTCGCGATGACGGCGAACGCGGTGTCCGCGCCGAGCTTGAGCAGCCCGGGCACCACCGCGTACTGCGAGGCGTCGCCCTCGCCGGTGTCGCCGAGCACCAGGAACGAGAACTCCTCCCCCAGGTCGAGCCTGATACGGAAGTCCTCGTCCACGCCGCGGTCGTGCTGGGCCGCCACCCAGCGGCGGCGCACCTGCGGCGAGGGGTCGCCGAACAACTGGGCGAGGATCTCGTTGCGGGACCGCCACAGGGTCGCGGGGTTCAGCCAGGTGAAGGAGTTCCGGTTGGGCCGCAGCGCGTCGAACGTGCCGATCTGCGAGCAGTCCCAGCCCGCTCCGGCCTGCGACACCCGTGACGAGACCTGCTTCCCCCGCGCGGCGGCCGCGCCAACATCGACCATGGGAACAATCTTGGCAATTTCACGGGATCAGCACACCCGGGTTGAGGATCCCGGCGGGATCGAGCCGTTCCTTGATCCCCCGCAGGATCTCGCCGCCCAGGTCGCCGATCTCCGTGGCGTACGCCTCGCGGTGGTCGCGGCCGACGCCGTGGTGGTGCGAGATCGTGCCGCCCGCCTGCACGATCGCCTCGTTCGCCGCGCGTTTGGCGGCCGCCCACTGCCCGAGCGGGTCGCCGGTCTGCGCGGTCACCACGGTGAAGTACAGCGAGGCCCCCGTGGCGTACACGTGGGAGATGTGGCACATGACCAGCGGGGAACCGAGTGCGCCGAGCAGGGCCAGCCGTACGGCGTCGTACAGGCGCGGCAGGTTCGACCAGAAGCAGGCGGTCTCCAGCGTCTCCACCGTCGCCCCCGCGGCCAGCAGGGAGTCGCGCAGGTAGGGGGCGGAGAACCGGCCCTGCGCCCACTTGTCCCCCGGCTCAGGCCCGAGGTGCACCCCGCCCGCCTCGACCAGCACGGCGGAGGCGCTGTCCCGCCGGTGGGCCACGCCGCCCGGGGAGCCCTCGAAGCCCGCCACCAGCAGGCAGCCGGAGTCGCGCCCGGCCGCGCCGAGGTCGGTGGGCTTCGCCAGCCCGACCATGGTCTCGGTCTCGTCCGACAGCCTCAGCACCGTGGGCGGCGGGCCCTCCTGCTGCGCGAGCCGCCGCATGGCGGCCGTGCCCTCGGCGAAGGTGGCGAAGCGCCAGCCCTCGTACGTCCTGACGTCCGGGGCCCGGCGGACGCGCAGCCGAAGCGAGGTGATCACCCCGAAGGCGCCCTCGGAGCCAAGGAACACCTGGCGCAGGTCCGGCCCGGCGGCCGACCTGGGCGCTCGGCCGATCTCCAGCGTGCCCCGGGGCGTCGCGACGGTCATGCCGGCGACCATGTCGTCGAACCTGCCGTACCCGGCCGAGGCCTGCCCGCTGGACCTGGCCGCCGCGAACCCGCCCAGCGTCGCGTACTCGTACGACTGGGGGAAGTGCCCGAGCGTCAGCCCGTGCGCGGCGAGGAGCTGCTCGGCCTGCGGTGCGCGCAGGCCCGGCTCCAGCTCGGCGATCATGGAGACGGGGTCGACGGAGACGAGCCGGTTGAGCCGGGCCAGGTCGAGCGCGACCACGCCCGTGAAGCCCCCCTCGGAGCCACACCGAGCCGCCACGAGGCCGCCGACCACCGAGGTGCCCCCGCCGAACGGCACCACGGCCACCCGCTGCTCCGCGCACAGGCGCAGCACGGCGGCCACCTCGTCGTGCGAGCCGGGGAGCACGACGGCGTCGGGCGCGTCCGAGGCGTCCCCCGCGCGCATGAGCAGCAGGTCGGGGGTGGACTTGCCCCGGGTGTGCCGGATCCGGGCGTCGTCGTCGGCCCGCACGTGCTCGTCCCCCGCGATCGCGGCCAGCGCGGCCAGGACGGGCGGCGGCAGCGCCACCGGCGGCAGCCGCACCTCGCCGAACGTCGCCGCCGGTGTGGCGGGCGCCCGGACGCCGAGGAGTCCCGCCAGCAGGTCGCGCACCGGCGCGGGCAGCTCGGCGGCCTTGGCGGGATCGCCCCAGCCCGACCAGAGCATGGGTTCCGCCGCGGTGAGAGGGGTTTCCATAGCCGTCGCGCCTCCAGGTAGGTTACTAAAGAGTAATGCGGAAGTAGTGGAGGGGATATGAACTCCTCGCTGAACGCGGCCAGGCGCCGGTGGGAGCTCGACGAGGCGGGCACGGACGTCGTGGACGTGCTCGTGGTCGGCCTGGGAGCGACGGGGGCGGGAGCCGCGCTCGACGCCGCCTCCCGCGGGCTGTCGGTGGCCGCCGTGGACGCCCACGATCTAGCGTTCGGCACCTCTCGGTGGAGCTCCAAGCTGATCCACGGCGGGCTGCGCTACCTCGCGAGCGGGCAGGTCGGCGTGGCGTGGGAGAGCGCGGTGGAGCGCGACGCCCTGCTGCGCTTCACGGCGCCCCATCTGGTCGCCGCCCACCCGTACCTGCTGCCGCTGACGCCGGCGGTCCCCCGGGCCCAGGCCGCGGCCCTCATGGCCGGCTACCGCCTGGGCGACGCGCTGCGGGCCGCCGCGGGCACGCCGCGGCGCCTGCTGCCCGGCCCCTCACGGCTCGCGTCCGGCCGGGCGCTCGCGCTCGCCCCGTCGCTGCGCGCGGACGGCCTGCGCGGGGCGCTGCTGTCCTGGGACGGCCGGGTGGTGGACGACGCCCGCCTGGTCGTCGCGCTGGCGCGTACGGCCGCCGCCCACGGCGCGCGGATCCTCACCCGGTGCCGGGCGCTGGCGCTCGCCGGGGACGGCGCCCGGGTGCGCGACGAGCTGACCGGCGACGAGTTCGACATCCGGGCCCGTGCGGTGATCAACGCGACCGGCGTGTGGGCCGGAGAGCTGACGCCGTCGGTGGCGCTGCGTCCCTCGCGGGGCACGCACCTCGTCCTGCGCCCCGGGGCCCTCGGCGCGCTGCGCGCGGGGCTGCACGTGCCGATCCCCGGCGAGCGCGCCCGCTTCGCGCTGGTGCTCCCCCAGGCCGACGGGCGGGTCTACGCCGGGCTGACCGACGAGCCGCTCGACGGCCCGGTCCCGGACGTCCCCGAGGCTCCCGAGAGCGACATCGCGTTCCTGCTGGAGGTCATCGGGACGGCGCTGGACCGGCCGCTGTCCCGCGCGGACGTCGCCGGCGCCTTCGCCGGGCTGCGGCCCCTGGTGGACGCGGTGGACGCGGTGGACGCGCCGGACTCCGCCGACGGCCGGACGGCCGACCTGTCCCGCCGCCACGCCGTGCTGCGCTCGCCGGACGGCGTCGTGACGGTCGTGGGCGGGAAGCTCACGACGTATCGGCGGATGGCCGAGGACGCCGTCGACGCCGCCTGCCCCCACGCCCGCGCGAGCCGTACGGCCCGGCTGCCCCTCGTCGGGGCCGGGCCGGTGCGTCCTGGCGCGCCCCGGTGGCTGGCCCGCAGGTACGGCTCGGAGGCCTGGGCGGTGCGCGACCTGATGCGCGGGGACCCGGCCCTGGCCGAGCCGGTGGCGCTGGGGATCACCCGGGCCGAACTGGTGTGGGCCGTGCGCCACGAGGGCGCCCTGGACGCCGGCGACCTGCTGGACCGGCGGACCAGGATCGGGCTGGTGCCCGAGGACCGCGCGGCGGCCCTCCCCGCCGCAGAGGCCGCCCTGGCCTACTCCTGATCGGCGCCCAGCCCCTCGGCGCCGCCCCCGCCTGTTCTCCACCGCCGCCGTCCGCACCGGCAGTATCCGGATATTTGTGGATTTAACGTGGATTTACGACCCCGCGCCCGCAACCCTTGACGCCATTGGTTAAGGTTAGTCTTACCTAAGAAACACGAGTGAAGGACGGGACCGGATGGCCAACGGGTGCGAGCACCCCGCCGCCTGCCACACGGGGGAGGCGCCGATCCTCGCGAGCGCGACCAAGAAGGGCCGGTTCTGGCTGCTCATCGAGCACGCGGGGCCCTGGGCCGCGGAGTTGGAGGAGTGCCGGCTGCCGGATGACGTCCACCGGCTGATCTCCCGCGCCAGGGCTCTTGACATCCGGCCGCAACTGATCCGCAGGCCTGGCCGCCGCGAGGCCCTCACGGGCCCCCTGCACGTCTACGTCGCCGCGTCCGCGGTGGACGATCCGTGGCTCGCCGAGGGCTTCGTGGAGCGCCCCGACGATCTTGACCTGGGCGCTCTCGTGCACGGAGTGGTTCCGGAGTCCTGCATACTGGTGAACGAGCCGATGTACCTGGTCTGCACGCACGGCAGGCACAACGCGTGCTGTGCGCGTCTGGGACTCCCGCTGGCGCGGTTCCTCGACGAGAACCTGCCCGGCGAAGTGTGGGAAACCACACATGTCGGCGGCGATCGATACGCCGCCAACCTCGTATGCTTGCCACACGGGCTTTACTACGGCAGCATGTCTCAGGCTGCTGCGATCGCGGCGGCAAACGCGTACCGGCACGGCGAGGTCGTCCTCGATCGTTTCCGGGGACGCGCGGGTATCCCTGAGCCACTGCAGGCCGCCGAGCACTTCGTCCGGGCGCATACCGGCGAGATCTCGGTCGGCGGGGTGGCCGTGGAATCCTCCCGGTCGGTGGACGACACCACGATCTGCGTCGTGCGGTGCACGACGGAGCGTGGGACGTCGCGATTCCGGGTCGTGGTCGAGCCCACGGTGTTCACCGCACCGTGCGGGTTGACCTGCGCCGACGGAATCCCGACCTACAGGTTGGCCGAACTGAGCGAGCTCACGCCGGTATTGACCTGAGGGCTCCGCCCCGGAGCCGGGAACACCACGGCCTATCCCGGCGTTGGCACAAGGGACGCCACAAGCGTCCAATGCGGCACAAACACTGAAATACCTCTCACCAAAGGTGGTTTCTCATGTCTCAGGTACGTCGGCAGCTCGCCCGCCCGCGCCCCAGCTGGGGTTGGCAGGATGATGCCGCGTGCCGGGGAGAGGACCTGGTGCTGTTCTTCGGTCCTGACGGCGAGCGTCAGCCCGAGCGCGACATCCGGGAGCGCAAGGCCAAGGCCATCTGCGCTCAGTGTCCTGTGCGAGCGGAGTGCCTCGACTACGCGCTCTCCCGTCCGGAGAAGTACGGCACCTGGGGCGGCCTCAACGAGGACGAGCGCGCGTCCGAGCGTCGCCGTCGTATGCGTCGCGCCGCCAGCGCCGGAATCAGCGCCGTCGCCTGAGCGTTTCCCCCTTCCCCGACACGCGTCACCGCTGGGCGCCTTGCGTCCCGTCCCCCGATGTGGGCGACGGCGCACGCGAGGCGCCCTTCAGGTCTCATCCGTCGTCCCTCCGCTTCCCGCCGTGGCGAGCAGGCCCAGCACGTCGTCATCGGTGAGCTGGTCGAACCGCCGGTACCACTGGCCCACCGCGCGGAAGTTCTCCGGCGTGGCCGGCACGACGACCTCGTCCGCCTCGCCCCGCATCGCCTCCACCGTCTCCGGAGCGGCGACCGGCACCGCCAGCGTCACCCGGCCCCGCCCCGCCTGGATCGCCCGCACGGCCCGCAGCGCCGCACGCGCCGTGCCTCCGGTCGCCAGGCCGTCGTCCACCACGATCACGTCACGGCCGCGCAGTTCCGGCAGCGGCCGGTCTCCCCGGTAGACCCGCACCCGCCTGGCGAGCTCACGCCGTTCCCGTCCGGCCACCTCCGCCACGTCCTCCGGTTCCAGGCCGAGCCGGTCGAGCATCTCGGAGTCGAACACGGGCCGCCCGCCCTCCGCGATCGCGCCGACCCCGAGCTCGGGCCGGGCCGGATGCCCGATCTTCCGGGTCACCAGCACGTCGAGCGGGGCGCGTAGCCGCTCCGCGATCGGCGCGGCCACCGCCACGCCGCCGCGCGGCAGGGCGAGCACCACCGGATCCCGCGGGTTCACGTCCCACAGGACCTCGGCGAGCAGCGCACCCGCCTCGGCGCGGTCGGCGTACGGCAGCCGCACCCGCATCGTCCTCACGCCCCGGTCATACCCGCCCGGAACGGGAGGCATCCGAGCCTAGGGGCGGCTCATGCCCCGCATCTGCTTGTGGATGGTCTTCCACTTGCGGGTCTCCTCGGCGCGCAGCCGGGCGTCGGTGCGGCGGGCCATCCAGGCGGCCTCGCGCTGGAGCCTGTTCCAGCTCTCCAGCCGCCGCTCGGGCAGCTCGCCCGACTCGACCGCCGCCAGCACCGCGCAGCCCGGTTCCTCCCGGTGCCGGCAGTCGGAGAACCGGCAGCCCTCGGCCAGCTCCTCGATGTCGGAGAAGACCAGGTCGACGCCCTCGCTCATCTCGTACAGCCCGACGCGGCGGATGCCCGGGGTGTCGATGACGAGCCCGCCGCCGGGCAGCGGGATCAGCTGCCGGTGGACGGTGGTGTGCCTGCCCCGCCCGTCGGCGGCCCTGACCTGCTGGGTCTCCATGACCTCCGCGCCGGCGAGGGCGTTGACGAGCGTGGACTTGCCCGCGCCCGACGGGCCGAGGATCACCGCGGTCCCCGAGGGGCCGAGGTGGGCGCGCACCAGGTCCACGCCGTCGCCGGTGAGCGAGCAGACCGGGTGGACGTCGACGCCCGGCGCCGCCGCCTCGACGTCGGCGAGGAGATCGTCCAGCCCCTGATCGAAGAGGTCGGCCTTGGTGACGAGCACGACCGGCCGGGCGCCGCTCTCCCAGGCGAGCGCCACGAGGCGCTCGATCCTGCCGAGATCCGCGAAGTCCGTGGCGTGCATCGACGGCTCGGCCACGAAGACCACGTCGACGTTGGCGGCCAGGACCTGGCCCTGGCCGTCACCCGACAGCCCTCCGCGCGAGTCGCGGCTCACGCCGCCCCGGACGAAGGCCGTACGGCGGGGCAGCACCTCGGCCAGTTCGTAGCGGCCCTCATCGAGCCGGGCGAGCGCGACCCAGTCCCCCACGCACGGGAGCTCGAGCGGATCGGCCGCCGCGGCCCTGCGTACGCGGGCGCCGAACCGCGCCTGGTGGTTTCCGTCGGCGGCGATGACCTCGGCGGCGCCCCGGTCGACCCGCGCCACACGCGCGGGAACGGCGCCGCCGGGCAGGTCGGGCAGCTGCTCCGCGAGCCCGTCGTGCCAGCCGAGAAGAGAAAGATCGTTGAACACTGCTGGTGAACACCCTTCGGAAACCGGATGTCCCAGCGAGAAGAGACTAGGCGGACACCCGGGAGTTGACGGACGGCATGGTCGTCAGAAAGACCCGCATAGTCCTCACCTCCCTGGTCCTGGCCGCTAAGTGGCGGCGACGGGGGGAACACTAGCAGCACCCGGAGGGCCCTGCGCAACCGATTAAATCCCCCCAGGGGCATGCCGACGGGCGGCACGAGAACGGCTCCCCGCGACCTCGCGAGGTCGCGGGGAGCCGTCGCTCGTCGATCTGGGGTGATCAGGACAGGCCGGGCGCGGGGAACCGGCTCGTCAGCTCGGTGACCTCGCCGTGCACCCGTGCGATCACGTCCTCCGCGTCGCCCTTGGCCACGGCGGTGACGACCTCGTCCATCCACGCGCCGATCTGGCGCATCTCGGCCTCGCCCATCCCACGCGAGGTGACCGACGGCGTGCCGATGCGGATGCCGGACGGGTCGAACGGCTTGCGCGGGTCGAAGGGCACGGTGTTGTAGTTCGTCTCCAGGCCCGCCCGGTCGAGAGCCTGCGCGGCCGGCTTGCCCCCGACGCCCTTGGACGTGAGGTCCATCAGGATCAGGTGGTTGTCGGTGCCGCCGGAGACCAGGTCGAACCCGCGGGCGAGCAGCTCGTCGGCGAGCGCCTGGGCGTTCTTCACGATCTGCGCGGCGTACGCCTTGAAGTCCGGCTGGGCGGCCTCGTGCAGGGCGACGGCGATGGCGGCGGTGGTGTGGTTGTGCGGGCCGCCCTGCAGGCCGGGGAACACGGCCTTGTCGAGCGCCTTGGCGACCTCGTCGGTGTTCGCCATGAGCATCGCGCCGCGCGGGCCGCGCAGGGTCTTGTGGGTGGTCGTGGAGATCACGTCCGCGTGCCCGACCGGCGAGGGGTGGGCGCCGCCGGCGACGAGGCCCGCGATGTGGGCGATGTCGGCCGCGAGCACCGCGCCGACCTCCTTGGCGATCTCGGCGAAGGCCGGGAAGTCGATCGTGCGCGGGATCGCGGTGCCACCGCAGAAGATCAGCTTGGGCCGGTGCTCGAGCGCCAGCGCGCGCACCTCGTCCATGTCGATCCGGCCGGTGTCGCGGCGCACGCCGTACTTGACCGAGTTGAACCACTTGCCGGTGGCGGACACCGACCAGCCGTGGGTGAGGTGGCCGCCGAACGGCAGGCCCATGCCGAGCACGGTGTCGCCCGGGTTCAGGAACGCCAGGTAGACGGCGAGGTTGGCGGGCGAGCCCGAGTAGGGCTGGACGTTGGCGTGGCTCACGCCGAAGACCGACTTGGCCCGCTCGATCGCCAGCGTCTCGATCTTGTCGATGACCTGCTGGCCCTCGTAGTAACGCTTGCCCGGGTAGCCCTCGGAGTACTTGTTGGTGAGAACGGTCCCGGTCGCCTCCAGGACGGCCCTGGACACGTAGTTCTCGGACGCGATCAGCTTGACGGTGTCGGCCTGCCGCCGCTCCTCCGCCCTGATCAGTTCGGCGATCTCGGGATCGACGACGTTCAGCGAGTTCCCAGCCATGGCGCCTTCCTTCTCCACGTCGACTCTTCGGCGGCGACCCAGGCGCACGGCCTCCGCGAATTCGCTCCCCGGTGGTGCCCCACCTAGCGACGCGCCACAGCAGCACGTCAGCGCCAGTCGCGATGCCTCCAACCCTATCCGAGCGCGCCTCGCCGGAGAGCCGAGTGCGGCTCAGGCGTCGGAAATCGACACATCCCGGAACACGCCGACCAGGGGGATGTCGACGTCCACCGACTCCGCCTCCTCGGGCACGGACGTGTAAACCGCGTAGAACCGCTTCTCCTCACCGGAGCCCACGGCCGTGACCCCGGAGCTGCACATGCACCTGCCGTCCTTCCAGTCGGGGTAGACGGGCTCCTTGGCCCCCGGCGTCGTCAGGCCGACCAGGGACACCGAGTAATCGAGCGCACCCCTGCCGAAGGCGTCCATGAATATCCAGGCGTTCGGTCCCCTGTTCGTGAGCGCCCAGCTCAGCCGGACGTCGCCGTCGCGCAGCCGGATCACTTCGGTGATCTGGACCCGCATCGGATTCTTCTCGATCTCCACGTCACGGGTGGTCGCGGGCGTGCCCGGCAGGTTGCCCTTCGGCTCCCACGGCCGGACGATCACCAGCGCCGTCGCGGCGGCGGCCAGGGCGAGCACCGCCGCCGTGAGGTACGGCCACAGGCGCCGCCCGCGCCGGCCCGGCGGAGCGGAGGCCGCGGGGGTGGCCGCCGGGGCGACGACCGGGGTCCAGGTGTCCCCGACCACCCGGGTGGCCGTCTCGATCCCGGCGCTCTCCCGGCCGAGCAGCGCGTCGAGGAGCCCCTGGGCGGTGGGGCGCCGGGCCGGGTCCTTGTCCAGCGCCCGCTCCACCAGCGGCCGCAGGCGCTCGTCGAGGCCGTCGAGCCGCGGCGGCCGGGACACCACGCGGAAGAGCACCTCGGTGGGGGTGCCGCCGCCGAAGGGCGGGCTGCCGGTGCCGGCGTAGGCGATCACGCACCCCCAGGCGAAGACGTCGGCCGCCGCCGTGATCGATTCGCCGTTCGCCTGCTCCGGGGCCATGTATGAGGGGGTGCCCACGACGGAACCCGTCCGGGTGGCGTCGACGTCGGCCAGCCGGGCGATGCCGAAATCGATCACTTTGGGCCCGAGCACGCCGAGCAGGATGTTCGACGGCTTCAGATCCCGGTGCACGACGCCGGCCGTGTGGATGGCGACCAGGGCGGCGGCCGTCGCGACGGCCAGGGCCTGCAGGCTTCCGCCGGCGAGTGGGCCCTGATCCCTGATCAGCGAGCCGAGGTCGGGCCCTTCGACGTACTCGGTGACGATATAGGCCTGGTCACCGTCCAGTCCGGAGTCGAGCACGGCCGCGGTGCAGAACGGGGCGACCCGTTGGGCGGCCTGCGCCTCCTGGGCGAACCTGCGCCGGAACTCCGGCCCGGCCGCCAGCTCCGGGCGCATGATCTTGATGGCCACCGGCCGGCCCGACGGATCACGCGCGAGGTGGACGATCCCCATCCCGCCCTCCCCGAGCCGCCGCAGCAGTGTGTAACCCCCGATCGAGGGCCGAGGCGGCGCCGGGGACGTCGACGCATCGTCAGTGGGAGGAATCGGCGTCGTCACCCGCCCCATGGTGGCGGAAAGATCAGTCTTTCGCGACGGATTCCCGGACTGTACCGAAGACGCGGTCCGCTCAGCCGTCATAGACGGGAACGTCGGCGAAGAGCCCGAACCCGGGGACGTCGACCCCGATCGTCTCCAGGTCCTGCGGTACGCCGGTGTACGTGGCGTAGAGAGGGAGCACGTCACCCGGATGGAGCCACTGGGTCGGAAGGGCGCTGCACACGCAGCGGTCGTCCTTGCGCGCGGGCAGGAACTTCGACCCGCTGGGCGGGTCCACGAGGCCCGCGCCGGACAGTTCGTCGCCGAACAGGTCCCTCGGCCACCACGATCCTTCGCTGCCGGTCATCGTGATCGTCCACTGGACGGTCACCGAGGTCCCGCGCCGCTTCACGGCGTCCACCGTGACGTGGAGCGGATGCCCGTTGACCTTGATGTCCCTGGACGCCAGCGGGCCCTTCGGCGGCGTCGTCCCGCCGCCGAAAGGATGGAGTGTGAAGATCAGGATCGCGGCGGCCACCGCGAGCGCCCCGCCGGCCACCGCGACCGGCACCCAGCGGCGGCCGCGCCGCCTGCCCGCGCCGCCCGCTCCCGCGTCGCTCCGTTCCGTGCCGCCCAGTCCCGTGCTGCCCGTCCTGCCCGGCCCGTCCGCGCCGTCCGGCGCCGCGCCCGCGCGGCGGGTCGTCTCGGCGGGGGTGGCCCAGATGTCGCTGACGATCCTCGTGGCGGCCTCGACCGCCACCTCCTCCCGGCCGAGCAGCCGGTCGAGAAGCCGCTGGGCGCTCGGCCGCCTGGCCGGGTCCTTGTCCAGCGCCTGCTCGACCAGGGTCCGCAGGCGCTCGTCCATCCCCGTCAGGTAGGGGACGTGGTGCGCGACCCGGTAGAGCACCTCCGGCATGGGGCCCGAGCCGAACGGCGGCCTGCCGGTGGCGGCGTACGCGACCACGCAGGCCCAGGCGAAGACGTCGGCCGCGGAGGTCACCGGCTCTCCCCGCGCCTGCTCGGGTGACATGTAACTGGGCGTCCCGATCACGGTGCCGGTCCGCTCGGCCAGCGTGTCGGCGAGGTGGGCGACGCCGAAGTCGATCACCCGGGGGCCGAGGGGCGAGAGCAGGATGTTGGACGGCTTGAGGTCGCGGTGCACGATCCCCGCCTCGTGGATGGCGGCGAGGGCCGTCGCGACGCCGACGGCGAGCGCGTCGAGGTTCGAGCCGGACAACGGCCCCTGCGCGTCGATCACCGACGACAGGTCAGGACCGTCGACGTACTCGGTGACGAGATAGTGCCGGTCGCCGTCCCGTCCGGCGTCGAGGAGCGGTGCGGTGCAGAACCTGGCGACCCGCTTGGCGGCCTCCGCCTCCTTGCGGAATCGGGCGCGGAACTCCTCCTGGGCGGCCAGCTCCGGCCGCATGACCTTGAGCGCCACCTGGCGGCCCCCGGGGTCGCGGGCGAGATAGACGATGCCCATGCCGCCCTCCCCCAGGCGGCGTACGGGGACGTAGGGGCCGATCGTGCGCCGGTGGGTCGCGGTGGGGTCACCGGTGGAAGGCTGTGCGTCCATCGACGCCATCCTTCCACCGCTACCGGGCTAGATCAGCCTTTATCGGACTTGCGGTGATGGTGCTCGTGCCTGGTGGCGCCGCCCAGCGGCCACAACCGGTCCACCTCCGCGTTCAGCGTCGCCCCGATGAGCACGGCGAGCGCGGTGATGTAGAGCCACAGCAGCACGGCGATCGGCGCCGCAAGCGAACCGTAGATCGACAGCGGGGTGAACCAGGCCGCCAGCACCTCGCGCAGGAACGCGGCGCACACGATCCAGATCACCAGCGCCAGCACGGCCCCCGGGGTCTCGCGCCACCAGCGCGTCCGGTGCGGCACGCTCACGTGGTAGAGCAGCGTGAGCATCAGCACCGAGCCGATCACGACCACGGGCCAGTAGAGAACGGTCACGAGCGCGGCGTACCTGGGCAGGGCGGTGGACATCAGGGTGGGCCCGATGACCAGGACCGGCATGACGACCAGCCCGATCAGCAGCGCGGCGAGATACAGGACGAACGACAGGACCCGGGTGCGGATGATCCCCCGGGTCTCCCCCAGGCCGTACGCGATGGATATCAGGTCCACATAGACGAACAGGGCCCGCGAGCCCGACCACAGCGACAGCAGGAAGCCGACGGAGATCAGTGAGACCTGACCGCCGCTCAGCACGTCGGCGAGCAGCGGCTTGACGACCCGCTGGACGGTGTTGTCGGTGAAAAGCAGCTCGGACTGGTCCACGACCCAGCGCCTGATCTCGGCGATGGCGGCCGGGCCGAGCAGCCCGCTCAGGTGGCCCATGACGCCGAGCAGCCCGAGCACGAACGGCGGCAGCGACAGCAGCGCGAAGAACGCCGCCTCGCCCGCGAGGCCGGTCACCCGGTAATTGACGCCCGCCATCGTGGTCGCCTTCACCAGGGCCCAGATGTTCCTGTCGCGCAGCCAGCTGAGACGCGCCCGGGCGAGCGCCATGCCCTTGCGCGTGATGTGCCGCGGCCTGCGCGACGGCGCGTCCGTGGAGGTCATGGCACCCAACCGGTCATGAGATATGGGCTCTACCCGCTGCCGCGGCGGTTAGTACGTGACCTGCGGGCGGATTGTCGCCGCCAAGAATAGGGGCCTGCGCCCCCTGCTCGCGAGAACCGTGTTCCCCACTTCACCTTTGGGGCGGTCATATCCGCCGGTCGTGCCTTCGGAGCGCCTCTCCGGTTCGCTCGGTTCGCAGCATGGCGTTCACAATGGAGACATGATCTGCCGAGCGTGCAGGGAGCACCGGCACGAGGAGTGCCGCGGCGGGTCCTGGTGCGACTGCCAGCATCAGGAGCCGTCCGAGAGTCAGCACGAGGCCGAGCCGCCGGAGAACTGGGTCCGCAAGGGCTGACGCGCGTCACATTGCCGTCACAATCCCGCATCCTGGACACGAACTTGGACATCGGGGATCTCAGAGGTATCGTTTGGGACATGCCAGCGGACCCGTTGCTCGTCGTGCGACGCCACGTCGATCTCCTGCGTGTCCGTAGCGCGATCTGTATCGACGCCGGCTGACCGTCGCCCTCCGCTGATCCATCCCGGGCGCTCGGCCAGGCGTCGTTTTCGTATGCCCTCACACTCGACGGCGAGGTGAGAGGCCGCCTGCGCCGGTGTCCGCCGAAACCCGATCTCAGACCGAGCCTCGGAGAAGGACGTGTGCCCATGAGCACCCCGGCCCGCCCGGCGAACCGCCACCACAAGCGCCCGCGCGGCGAAGGTCAGTGGGCTCTCGGTTACCGTGAGCCGCTGAACAAGAACGAGGAGAACAAGAAGGCCGATGACGGGCTGAACGTCCGCCAGCGGATCATCGACATCTACTCCAAGCGCGGCTTCGACTCCATCGACCCCGCCGACCTGCGCGGCCGCTTCCGCTGGTACGGCCTGTACACGCAGCGCAAGCCGGGCATCGACGGCGGCAAGACGGCCGTCCTTGAGCCCGAGGAGCTCGACGACCGCTACTTCATGATCCGCATCCGGACCGACGGCGGCCAGCTCAGCCTCGAGCAGCTCCGGGTGATCGCCGACGTCTCCAACGACTACGCCAGGGGCACCGCCGACGTCACCGACCGGCAGAACATCCAGCTCCACTGGGTGGAGATCGAGTCGGTGCCGGACATGTGGACGCGGCTGGAGGCCGTGGGCCTGTCCACCACCGAGGCGTGCGGTGACACGCCGCGCGGCATGCTCGGTTGCCCTCTGGCCGGGATCGACGCCGACGAGGTGATCGACGGACGGCCGCAGCTCCAGGAGATCCGCGAGCGGTACATCGGCGACCCGGCGTTCTCGAACCTGCCGCGCAAGTTCAAGACCGCGATCAGCGGCTGCGCCGCCCACTGCACGGTCCACGAGATCAACGACATCGCGTTCGTCGGCGTGGTGAACGAGCAGGGCGAGGCCGGCTTCGACCTGTGGGTGGGCGGCGGCCTGTCGACCAACCCGATGTTCGCCAAGCGGCTCGGCGTGTTCGTCCGGCCCGAGCAGGCCCACGAGGTGTGGGCCGGGGTCACCGGCATCTTCCGCGACTACGGCTACCGGCGGCTGCGCGGCAGGGCGCGGCTGAAGTTCCTGGTCAGCGACTGGGGCGCGGAGAAGTTCCGCGACGTGCTGCAGACCGAGTACCTCAAGTACGAGCTGCCCGACGGCCCGGCCCCCGCGGCGCCGCGGGGGGACCGGCGCGACCATGTCGGCGTCCACCTCCAGCGGGACGGCAACTACTACGTGGGCTTCGCGCCCCGCGTGGGCCGTCTCAGCGGCGACCTGCTGCACCGGATCGCCGACATCGCCGAGCGCCACGGGTCCACCCGGGTGGCGACCACGATCGAGCAGAAGATGGTCATCCTCGACGTCGCCCCCGACCAGGTGGAGTCGATCGTGGCCGAGCTGGAGGCGGCCGACCTGCGGGTCAACCCGTCCACCTTCCGCCGCCAGACGATGGCCTGCACCGGCATCGAGTACTGCAAGCTCGCGATCGTCGAGACCAAGAACGCCGCGTCGGAGCTGATCGACGAGCTGGAGCGGCGCCTGCCCGACTTCAACGAGCCGCTGACGATCAACCTCAACGGCTGCCCGAACTCCTGCGCCCGCATCCAGACGGCGGACATCGGGCTGAAGGGCCAGCTCGTCGTCAACGACAAGGGTGAGCAGGTCGGGGGCTACCAGGTCCACCTGGGCGGCTCGTTCGGGCTGAACCCGAGCTTCGGCCGGAAGGTCCGCGGCCTCAAGACCACGGCCGAGGACCTGCCCGACTACGTCGAGCGGGTCGTGCGCAACTACGAGAAGCAGAAGAACGACGGCGAGACCTTCGCCGAATGGGTCCAGCGCGCCGACGAGGCCGACCTCAAGTGACCACCGAGAGGGCCGCGCCGTTCTACTGCCCGTACTGCGGCGAGGAGGACCTGGAGCCCTACGTGACCGAGGAGGAGAGCCACGGATGGTACTGCAGGTCCTGCGCCCGTGCCTTCCGGGTGAAATTCCTCGGCCTCGGCGTGCGTTCGTGATCCCGAGGGCTTTCATCCAATCATCCGATGAACCAATGAACGACGTGTGAGGAGTAGCGATGTCGGTGGCGGAGATAGAGGCAGGGCTGGAGCGGCAGCGTGTGACGCTGGACCTCCAGGGCATCGTGGAGTCCGCGGCGCGCTTCCTTGAGGACGCGCCCGCCCGGGAGATCATCCGGTGGGCCGCGGCCACCTTCGGCGACCGCCTCTGTCTCACCTCGTCGATGAGCGACGCCCTGCTGATCGACCTGGTCAGCAGGGTCAAGCCCGGCGTCGACGTGCTGTTCATCGACACCGGCTACCACTTCGCCGAGACCATCGGCACGCGGGACGCGGTCGAGGCGGTCTACCAGGTCAACGTGATCAACGTGAAGCCGTCCAGGACGGTCGAGGAGCAGGACCGCGACCTGGGGCCGCGCCTGTACGGGCGCAACCCCGACCTGTGCTGCTTCCTGCGCAAGGTCGAGCCGCTCAACCGGGCGCTGGAGCCCTACCTCGCCTGGGTGTCGGGCATCCGCCGCGACGAGTCGCCCACCAGGGCGAACACCAAGGTCGTGGAGTGGGACGCCAAGCGGCAGATGGTGAAGGTCAACCCCATCGCCCGGTGGACGCAGGAGGACGTGGACAACTACATCGCCGACAACGGCGTTCTGATCAACCCGCTGCACTACGACGACTACCCCTCGATCGGCTGCGCCCCCTGCACCCGCAGGGTGGCTCCGGGCGAGGACCCGCGCAGTGGCCGCTGGGCCGGCCTCGGCAAGATCGAGTGCGGCATCCATCTGTGACGACCGTCCCGCACGCAGGCGCGCCGCTGATCGCGGTGGCGCACGGGTCCCGCGACCCGCGCGCCACCGCGACCGTGGAGGCGCTGCTCGACGGCGTACGGCGGGCGCGGCCCGGCCTGGACGTCCGCGCCGCCTATCTCGACCACGCCCCGCCGTCGCTGCCGCAGGCGCTGTCGGGGCTGGACGAGGCCGTCGTGCTCCCCCTGCTGCTCACCGCCGCCTACCACAGCCGGGTGGACATCCCGGCGGCGCTGCGGGAGGCGGCCGGCCGCACGCCACGGCTGCGGGCCGTCTGCGGCCCCACGCTCGGCCCGCACCCGCTGCTCGTCCGGGCCCTCGAACGCCGCCTCGCCGAGGCCGGTGTGGAGATCGGCGACCCGGACACCGCCGTGGTGCTCGTCTCGGCCGGCTCCAGCGACCGCCGGGCCAACGCCACGATCGCCGCCGTCGCCCGCGAATGGGCGCGCACCCGGCCCTGGGGGTCGGTGACCGCCGCCTACGCCTCGGCCGCCGCGCCCACGCCCCGGGACGAGGTCGTACGGCTGACGCGCGCGGGCGCCCCGAAGGTCGTGGTGGCGCCCTATCTGCTGGCCCCTGGCTACTTCGCCGACGTGGTGGAGCGCGACACCCTGGAGGCCGGGGCGCACGCCGTGGCGGGCGTTCTCGGCCCCGCCCCCGAACTGGTCGCGCTCCTGCTCGAACGCCACGCCCAGGCCGTACGCGAGGCCCGCGAAGCGGCTTAGCGGTCGCGTCCGTGAACCCTTCGGGGGTTAACGTGGCGACGTCGAGTGCGGCAGGCTGATGCTCGCAGTGGTCGAGCCGCATCACTCGGTGGCGGTCGTCCGCCGGGCGGTCCTGAGTGTCGTGAAGGCGGCCAGGCCGCCCAGCGCCGAGAGCACACTGAGGATCATCAGCGACAGACCGTACCCGGCCGCGAGCGCCTCGGACCTGTCCACTGGGACCGGGCGGGCGAGCAAAGCCCCGGTGTGCGCGGCCGCCACGGACAGGAACACGGCGACGCCGAGGGCGACGCCGAGCTGGTAGGCGGTCTGCCGCAGGGCGGCGGCCATGCCCTGTTCGTCCGGCGCGACACCGGACGAGACCGCGACGGTGGTGGCGACCGCGGCGCCGGTGAAGGACGCGCCGACCACGACGAGCCAGGGGAGCAGGAACAGATAGCCTCCCCCACCGGGGAACGTGCTCAGGAAGGCGATCGCCACTGCGGACAACAGCGACGTCCCGGTGAGCACGGCTCGCACTCCCAGGCGAGTGATCAGCGGTCCTGCCACCTTCACGCCTATGAGCAGGCCGGCGAGGCCGGTGGGGACGAAGGCGAACCCCGCCTGCAGCGGGCTGTAGTGGCGCGTCTGCTGGAGAAACAGGGTGCACAACAGGACGACGGCGCCGTTGAGCGCGCCGGTGACCATGGTCGCGACACCGGTGCCGGCGAACCACCGGGACCGCAGCATCGACAACCGGATCAGCGGATCACGGCGCCGGGTCTCGACGACGACGAACACACCGAGCAGGACGAGCGCCGCCACCACCGCGGCCGGGACGCCCACCGACGTCCAGCCGTGCTCGGACCCGTACGCGGGCGCCCAGACCGCCAGGGCGACGGCGGCGGTGACGAGGACCGCCCCGGTGACGTCCGGCACCCGGCGCTCGCCCTTCGGCGTGGTCGCGGCGATCACCCGCGCCGCCAGCACCGCGGCCAGCGCGGCGACCGGTACGTTGATGATGAAGATGCTGCGCCACCCGACCGTGTCGGCCAGCACGCCGCCGAGGATCTGCCCCGAGACGAACCCCAGGGAGGTGGCCGCGCCGAAGATCCCCAGCGCGCGGTTGCGTTCGGCGCCCTCGGTGAACGTGGTGGTCAGCAGGGCCAGCGCGGACGGGGCGAGGACCGCCGCGCTGAGGCCCTGCGCGACGCGGGCGGCGACGAGCACCACGGGCGCGTTCGCCAGCCCGCAGGCCAGCGAGGTCAGCGCGAACGCGAGCAGGCCGGCGACGAACATCCGGCGGTATCCGAGCAGATCGGCCAGCCGGCCGCCGAGGACGAGCACGCCCCCGAAGGCCGTCGCGTAGGCGGTGATCACTCCCTCGACGCCGACCGGGGAGAACCGGAGCGCGTGCTGGATGGTCGGGAGGGCGACGTTGACGATGGACGAGTCCAGGATGACCATGAATTGGGCCGTCACCATCAGCGCCAGAACGAGCCCCTGGCGCCTCGGCCTGCCGCCGTCGCCGCGGCTTGGGCCCGCGGCTTGGGGCCGGTGTCGCGTCGGTAGATTCTCGGGCATCTTCACCTTCGTGCCTCGTCCTCGCCGGGCACCTCGCCCCCTGTGGACCCCGTGCCGTAGGGACCCCGCTCGCCACTGACCCTCGCCGTTGGCGTATCGCGGGGATACTTCATGCTGCTGCCCAAGATCGTGTGGATCAACAGCGATCCGCGCGATGATCGATCAGTCTGGCTTATCGAAGGAAGGCCCCCGACATGGAACTCAGGGAGATCGAGACGTTCCTGGTCCTCGCCGACGAACTGCACTTCGGCCGTACGGCGCGACGGCTGAACCTCTCGCAGTCCAGGGTGAGCCAGCTCATTCGCGCCCTCGAGCGCCGGATCGGCGCCTCGCTGTTCGACCGGACGAGCCGCATAGTGACGCTGACCCCGATCGGCGCCCGGCTGCGCGACGGGCTCGGCCCTACGTACGCCCAGCTCAACGCCATCGTCGAGGACGCCCGCCGGGAGGCGGAGCGGCGCACCCGGTCGCTGCGCATCGGCTGCGCCGGGGCGGCCGGGGGCGACTGGCTCACCGACGCCATCGAGTCCTTCCGGGCCGGGCGTCCCGGGTGCCGGGTGGTGCTGGCGGAAAACCCGCTGGTCGACCCGTACGGTCCGCTTCTGCGGGGCGAGGCCGACCTGCTGGTCGCCCGGCTGCCGGTCGAGCAGCGGCCGGAGCTGACCGTTGGCCCGACCATCGCCCGGGAGGAGAGGCTGCTCGCGGTGCCCGCCGGTCATCCACTGGCCGAACGGGGCTCAGCGAGTGTGGAGGACCTGGCCGACCTGGGTGTGTTCGCGCTCAGATCGTCGCCAGAAGGTCTGTCCTGCCCGTTCGTCCCGCTCTACACACCGGGTGGCAGGCTGATCCCGCGCCGCGGCGCGTTCTCCAGTTACTCCGAGATGCTCGAACTGGTCGCGCGACGCGAGGGCGTGCATCCACTGGCCGTCTCGCTGCTGAAGTTCCACCGGCACCCCGACGTCGTCTTCGTGCCGATTCCCGACCTGCCCCCGGTCGAGGTCGCGCTGGTCTGGCCCACCGACGACCGGAACGCGGATGTACGGGCATTCACGGCCATCGTGAACGGAGCCCGCGCCGCCTGAGGACGAGAGCGGCAGTCCAGGGACAGGAAGATCATCATCGGCATGCCTGATGTGGACGGCAGTAGGCGACAGCAAGGACCTGGCCTCCCCACGGGCGGACATGATGGGGTTATGGATCACAGGCGAATGGAGTCGTACTTCGACGGGCGAGCCGCCGGTTACGGGCATCTGAGTTGGCACGCCGGCTACGCCGAGCGGCTGGTGGAGCTCGCGGGCCTGACGCCCGGCATGCGCGTGCTGGACGCCGCCACCGGCACGGGGCTGGCGGCGCTGGCCGCGGCACGGGCGGTCGGTCCCTCCGGTCAGGTGGTCGGCGTGGACATCTCGGCCGGGATGCTGCAGCAGGCCGACCGGCTGCTCACCGCGTCCGGTCTGACCAACGTGAGCTATGTGAAGGCGGACGCCACCGCTCTCGACGGGTTCGACGACGAGGCGTTCGACGTGGTCCTGTGCTGTGCGGGGATGCTCTATCTGCCGGCCTCGACGGCGTTCGCCGCCTGGCATCGGGTGCTGAAGCCGGGCGGGCTTCTCTGCTTCTCCGCGATGCGGGCCGGCTTCCCCCGCGCGGCTCGCGTTTTCCGCGAATGCGCCAGGGGCTTCGGCCTCGCCCTCACCGATCCGATGGCTGAGGTGGGCGCGGAGGAGAGCAGTCGCGCGGCGGTGACCAAGGCGGGCTTCGTCTACGAACGGGCCGTGCCGGATGTGATCGCGCTCCCGCCCAGAAGCGCGGCGGACCTGTGGCGGGGCCATGTGGTGAACCCGAACTACTTCGAAGTCGCGTCGCTCTCCTCGGAGGAAACGGCCGCCTTCGAGGCGCGCTACCTTGCTCGGGTCGCCGAGTTGCTGAACGAGCCGGACGCCTTCGATCTGCCGGTCATGTACGTCTACGCCCGTAAGCCCAGTCAGGCGGGCCGCCGGGAACCGCGGCAGCCGGCCTAGGGTCGCCGAGCCCGGGCGGAGCGGCCGCCGACCAGCCACGCCTCGGGGTTGAGCAGCAACCGAACGGCCGGTCACAGGATTTACGGACGCGACCACTCAGTCCACGGGCAGCGGGAAGCCGGTGGGCCGGTCGCAGGCCGAGGACAGGATCTCCTGCCCGTTCGGCTTGCGGATCACGATGTCCCTGTCACAGTTGATCGGCGTCGGCGCCGAGCGCAGCAGCCACGCCTCCCGGATCGTCACTTTGGCGCCGGTGCGGTACTCGCCGGTCTCCGCGATGACACGCTCGGCCTCCTGCTCGCCGAGCGCGGGAATCGGCGCGCCCGACTCGCCGTCCGCCGCCACCCTCTGGACCGGCACCAGCGCCACGGCCACCTCGTTGCGTCCCGCGAGATCCCTGCCGGACTCGTCGATCCACGAGATCGGGTGGTCGACATGGTCGCTCTGGACGCCGCAGACGCCCTGGGCCTCCAGCCGGCCGTTCAGCCAGACGAACCCGTACGACGGCTCACGGCAGTCGACCCGCACGTTCACCGACTCGCTGATGCCCCTGTAGGGGAACCGCAGGACGCGTCCGCCCGTCTCGGTCTCCTTTGCGAGGAACACCCGTTGCCCCGCGAGGTACGACACCCCCGGAGTCAGCGAAGGGCCGGGCATGGCGGCGGCGGCCGGGCGGTCGTCGGGTGCGATCGTGACCGTACGCGGCGCCGTCGCCACCGTCACCACGGCGGCCAGGCCGGCGGCCTTCGGCGGCAGGCAGGTGAGGGCCTGCCGTACGGCGTCGCGGGAGCCGAGCAGGTCGGCGGAGTCGCCGACGGCCGGTTCCGGCAGCACGTCGGTCGGCCGCTCGCCCCGCCAGCGCCTGCGCCACCAGGAGGCGTGGGTGTTGGCCAGGATGCGGTAGACGTACGGGTCGGGGTTCTCGCCGACCCTGCGCCAGGCGAGCCACGCCTTGGCCAGCGCCGTCTGGAGAGGTCCTCGGCGGTGGCCCAGTCGCGGCAGAGCAGGTAAGCCGTCCGCAGCAGTCGGTCCGAGCGCTGCTGCACGTAGCGCTCGAAGTCGGCCCGGTCGCGCATGTGCGGCCCCCAGGTTCTCGGTGATCCCTTGGTGAACGGTCACCGATGACTACTCCCTGGGAGCGTCCCGCCGTTGCCTCGTACGGCCATCCGGCCGGCGGCGGATCAGTGCAACACGGATCAGTGCAGGCCGTGGTGGCGGCGGTCGGGGATCTCGTATCCCCCTTGGCCCGGGCGCTGACGGCGCTCCTGCCACCATTCGCTCCATGCGAACCAGCCGCGCTTGATCGGCTCGGCCCGGGAGTCGCCGATGATCTTCACGTCGCCCATCAGCACGTACGCCGTGACCTTGACGACGGGAGCGAACTGGCCGCGGGGCGCCTCGACCACCTGGACCTTCTTGTCCCCCATGATCGTGAGGCCGGAGAGTTCGACGTCGACGCCGTCCGGCACGATGATCTTCACGTCGCCCATCACGCAGGTGGCGACGATGTCCACCTCACGCCCGCGCACCTCGGCCTGGCGCAGGTCGAGGACCACGTCGCCCATCACGCAGACCGCGCCGATGCCGTCGTCGATCCGCCAGGTGCCGGTCCTCTTGGCGTCGCCCATCACCGCCACGATCCACTTGCGCATCCTGCCCTGCGGGGTGGCCGGTACGGCAGGCGCGGGAGCGGGAGCGGGAGCCCCGCCCGGCAGGTCGGCGGTGATCTGCGCGAGCTCGCCGTGGGTCTGCGCCAGATAGGCGGCCTCGGTCCGCTCGGTCAGCTCCGCGAGGGTCAGCCGCCCCTCCGCGGACGCCACGCGCAGCCGTTCCACCACGGACTCGCGTTCGGCGTCGGACGCCCGCATGCCACCCGGATCGTTCACGCCCTTCACCGTATCCCGCCCGGACCCGGTCTCCCTCCTCCCTGGGAACGATCCTGCGAGCGATCCGCGGAGACGATCCCTGCGGACGAGGCCCGGAAGGGACTGTGTGAGCATGGAATCGTGACCCGCAGCAGGTTGCTGGAGGCGATAGCGGGAGGGGACGTCGCGCGGGTGGCGGCGATGCTGCACCCGGACACCGCCGTGAACCCCGCTCAGGGGACGACGCCGCTCTATCGGGCGGCCGTCGGCGGTCACCACGACATCGTCAGGCTGCTCCTGGAGTACGGCGCCGACCCGGACCAGCCGAGCGGGGGGCACGAGGAGGGCCTTCCGCTCTGCGCGGCGGCGTGCTGGGACCATGCCGAGACCGTGCAGGCGCTGCTCGACGGCGGCGCCGACCCCGACGCGGCTGAGGAGGGCGGCTGGACGGCCCTGCTGTGGGCCGCGGCCAACGGCAACCTGGAGTCGGCCGACATCCTGCTCGACGCCGGGGCCGATCCCGGCCGGGCCGACGACGACGGCGACACCCCGCTGACGCTGGCCGCGATCTTCGGGGCGTACGGGATCGTCTGGTCACTGCTGGAGCACGGCGCCGACCCGTCCGCGCCGGGCTGGGACGGCGCGACCCCGCTGGAGATCGCCGCCCGGCTGGCGGCGGTGGATCTCGAAGCCGTGTTGCGCGAGGAGGTCTCCGCGAGAGTGGAGGGCGACTACACGGTGCTGGTGGCCCACGCCTCCGCTCCGGACGGCACCCGGCGGGTCACGGTCGAGGCGCGCGGCGCCGACGGCGGCTACGCGATCACGCGCCAGCACGGGCACGCCGCCGTCGCGACGGTCCTGGAGGCGGCTCTCGGCCTGCGGCCGCGCGCGGACGTGCTGCTCGGTCGCGCGCTGCCCTACCGCGACCTGGACGAGGACGACGAGACGTGGTGGGCGGCCGTCCACGCGCTCCAGTCCCGCCACGACGAGGAGACGTTCCTGACGCTGGCCCGGCTGTGCGAGAGCGACGACCCGATGGAGCGGGAGTTCGGCGTCGACGTGCTCGCCGAATTCGGTCAGGAGTCAGGCTTCGGCAAGCAGACGGGGCTCGGTGAGCCGGGGCACGACCCCTACCGGGACCGCACTCTGGAGATCCTGCGCGACCTGGCCCGGCAGGAGACCGAGCCCGCGGTCGTCGAGGCGCTGCTCCACGCGTTCGGCCACCAGGCCGACGAACGGGCGCTCCCCGAGGTGCTGGAGATCGTCAACAGCCCGGGCCGGGAGCCCACGGTCCACGACCCCATCGCGCTCGCCGCGGTCCTGCCTCCGGACGACGAGGACGGGCTGACCACGCTGATCCGGCTGAGCCGGTGCGCCGACGACGAGGTGCGCGACTGGGCCACGATGGGCATCGCGGGGCTGCCCGCCGACACCGCCTCCATCAGGGACGCCCTGGTCACCCGGCTGACCGACCGCGATCTGACGACGGTGGCCGAGGCCGCCCGGGGCCTGGCCGGGCGTGGGGACCGGCGCGCGATCGAGGGCGTCCACCGGGTGCTGTGCGAGGCGGGCGCCGACCAGGACTACGCCCGCGACCTCGCGCTGGAGGCGGCCCAGGAGCTCGGCCTGGAGATTTCGGGGGCCTGACCGTTTGGCGCCCGGTGTTTGTCCCGGCCCTTCGAGATGTTGAGATGGAGTCCCGGCATGTTGGACGTCCTGGTATGGACGATTCCCGGCATCGACCACAGGAGGACCCAGTGACCCACGACGTGACCAACCAGGTGCCCCCGCTGACCGGCCACGACGTCTCGGCCGACCCGGCGCTGCTGGCGGGGCTCGCCAGGGAGGGGGCGGACTGGGCGGCCGGGGAACTGCGCCAGCTCGGCCTGCTGGCCGGTTCTGCGAAGGCGCAGGAGTGGGGGCGGCTGGCCAACGAGCACCCGCCCGTGCTGCGCACCCACGACCGGTACGGCAACAGGATCGACGAGGTCGAGTTCCACCCGGCCTGGCACGAGCTCATGACGGTGGCGGTCGAGAGCGGCGCGCACGCCGCGCCCTGGACGTCGGCCCGGCCGGGTGCGCACGTCGCCAGGGCCGCCAAGTTCTTCACCTGGTCGCAGGTCGAGGCCGGGCACGGCTGCCCGATCTCCATGACGTACGCCGCCGTGGCCGCGCTGCGGCACTCGCCGTCGCTGCGGGCGGAGTGGGAACCGCTGCTGGCCTCCCGCACGTACGACTTCGGGCTGCGCCCGCCGCGGGACAAGCGCGGCGTGCTGGCCGGGATGGCCATGACCGAGAAGCAGGGCGGCTCCGACGTGCGGGCCAACAGCACCAGGGCCGATCCGCTGGGCGACGGGACCTTCGCGCTGACCGGCCACAAGTGGTTCAACTCCGCCCCGATGTGCGATGTGTTCCTGGTGCTCGCCCAGGCTCCGGGCGGGCTGTCGTGCTTCCTGCTCCCCCGCGTGCTGCCCGACGGCACCCGCAACGCGATGCGCCTGATGCGGCTGAAGGACAAGCTCGGCAACCGGTCGAACGCCTCGGCCGAGGTCGAGTACGAGGGCGCCGTGGCCTACCTGGTCGGCGAGGAGGGCCGGGGCGTCCGGACGATCATCGAGATGGTGAACATGACCAGGCTCGACTGCGTGATCGGCTCGGCCGCCGGCATGCGGTACGGCCTGACGCAGGCGCTCCACCACACCCGCCACCGCAGGGCGTTCGGCCGGACACTCGCCGAGCAGCCGCTGATGCGCTCGGTGCTCGCCGACCTGGCGCTGGAGTCGGAGGCGGCGACCACGCTCATGACGCGCCTGGCCGGGGCGACCGACCGGGCAATCGGGGGCGACGCGGCCGAGGGCCTGTTCCGCCGGGCCGCCCTCGCCGCCGGCAAATACTGGGTGTGCAAGCGGGCGCCGGTCCACGCGGCCGAGGCGCTGGAGTGCCTCGGCGGCAACGGGTACGTCGAGGAGTCGCAGATGCCCCGGCTGTTCCGGGAGTCGCCGCTGAACGGCATCTGGGAGGGCTCGGGCAACGTGGCCGCCCTCGACATGATGCGCGTGATGGCCAGGGAGCCGGAGGCGGTCGAGGCGTTCTTCGCCGAGGTGGCGCTGGCCCAGGACAGGAGGGTCGCCGACGCGGCCGAACGGGTGCTGAAGAGGCTCGCCTCGGCGGGAGAGGCCGACGCGCGCCGGGTGGCCGAGGAGATGACGCTGGTCCTGCAGGCGTCCCTGCTCGTGCGGTACGCCCCCGCCGCGGTGGCCGACGCGTTCTGCGCGTCACGCCTGTCCGGCGACTGGGGGCGCGCCTTCGGCACGCTGCCCTCCGGCCTCGACCTGGAGGCGATCCTTGAGCGCGCGGCGCCGGCGTGAGCCGACCGGCCATGCCGGTGAGCCCATCGCGTCGGCGGCGGCGTTAAGGTCGCTGCTGACGGATTAAGACTCGCTAGTGAAGGGAAGTCGCCATGGCGACCACTCGTACCGCGACGACGCAGTGGAAGGGCGCGCTGCTCGACGGTTCGGGCACCGTTTCGCTCGACTCCTCCGGGGTCGGCACCTTCGACGTCTCCTGGCCCTCGCGGGCGGAGGAGGCCAACGGCAAGACGAGCCCGGAGGAGCTGATCGCCGCCGCCCACTCCTCGTGCTTCTCGATGGCCCTGTCCAACGGCCTGGCCAAGGCCGGCACGCCGCCGCAGTCGCTGGAGACCCGGGCGGATGTGACCTTCCAGCCGGGTGAGGGCATCACCGGCATCGTGATCTCCGTCCGCGGGCAGGTGCCCGGCATCTCGGCCGAGGACTTCCAGCAGGCCGCCGAGACGGCCAAGGCGAACTGCCCGGTGAGCAAGGCGCTCGCCGGCACGACGATCACCCTGAACGCCGAACTCGTCGGCTGAGCACCAGCGGGAGCCCCCGCCGGACCCGATCCGGCGGGGGCTCCCGCGTTCCCGGGCGAGAGCAGGGGTCGTCTCGGGTGACACGATTCGCCCCGGCAGTGGAGAATGAGGTTACATGCGCGAGGTTTGGCCTGGAGAGCCCTACCCGCTCGGCGCCACCTGGGATGGTGTGGGCACCAACTTCTCGGTGTTCTCGGAGGCGGCCGAGCGGGTCGAGCTGTGCCTGTACGACGACAGAGGCGAAGAGACCCGCGTCGACCTGCCCGAGGTCGACGGGTTCGTCTGGCACGGCTACGTGCCGGGGATCATGCCCGGCCAGCGGTACGGCTTCCGCGTGCACGGTCCCTACCGGCCCGACCACGGGCACCGGTGCAATCCGTCCAAGCTGCTGCTCGACCCGTACGCCAAGGCGATCGAGGGCTCGGTGCGGTGGAACGAGTCGCTGTTCTCCTACCACTTCGCCGACCCGGCGCGGCTCAACACCGTGGACTCCGCGCCGTACATGCCGAAGAACGTGGTCGTGAACCCCTTCTTCGAGTGGGGCAACGACCGGCCGCCCCGCACGCCTTATCACGAGACGGTGATCTACGAGGCGCACGTGCGCGGCCTGACCATGCGCCATCCCGCCGTCCCCGAGCGGCAGCGGGGCACCTACGCGGGGCTCTCGCACCCGGCGGTGCTCGACCACCTCCAGTCGATCGGCGTGACGGCGGTCGAGCTCATGCCCGTCCACCAGTTCGTGCCGGAGCACTTCCTGGTCGCCCGAGGGCTGACCAACTACTGGGGCTACAACACGATCGCCTACATGGCGCCGCACAACACGTACGCCAGCTCAGGGCAGCGCGGCGAGCAGGTCCAGGAGTTCAAGGCGATGGTGCGCGCCCTGCACGAGGCGGGCATCGAGGTGATCCTCGACGTCGTCTACAACCACACCGCCGAGGGCGACCACATGGGCCCCACGCTGGGCTTCCGGGGCATCGACAACGTCGCCTACTACCGCCTGCGCGAGGAGGACCGCCGCTACTACCTCGACTACACCGGGTGCGGCAACTCGCTGAACGTCCGCTCGCCCCACGCGCTTCAGCTGATCATGGACTCGCTGCGCTACTGGGTGCTCGACATGCACGTGGACGGCTTCCGCTTCGACCTCGCCGCCGCGCTGGCCCGGGAGCTGCACGACGTCGACCGGCTGAGCGCGTTCTTCGACCTCATCCAGCAGGACCCGGTGATCTCGCAGGTCAAGCTGATCGCCGAACCGTGGGACGTCGGCCCCGGCGGTTACCAGGTCGGGAACTTCCCGCCGTTGTGGACCGAATGGAACGGAAAGTACCGCGACTCCGTGCGGGACTTCTGGCGCGGGGCCTCCCAGGCGCTGCCCGAGTTCGCCTCGCGGCTGGCCGGGTCGAGCGACCTGTACGCCAGCAGCGGCCGCCGCCCGGTCGCCTCGATCAACTTCGTGACCGCCCACGACGGGTTCACCCTCACCGATCTCGTGTCGTACGACCACAAGCACAACGAGGCCAACGGCGAGGGCAACCGCGACGGCACGGACGACAACCGCTCCTGGAACTGCGGCGCCGAGGGCCCGGTGGAGGATCCCGGCATCGTACGGCTGCGCCGCCGGCAGCGGCGCAACCTCCTCACCACGCTGTTCGTGTCCCAGGGCGTGCCGATGCTGCTGGCGGGCGACGAGTTCGGCCGCACCCAGCACGGCAACAACAACGCCTACTGCCAGGACAACGACACCTCCTGGATCGACTGGTCGCTGATCCGGCAGGAGGGCGACCTGCTCGACTTCGTCCGCCGCCTGGCCGCGTTACGGCGGGCGCATCCCGTCTTCCGGCGGCGCCGGTTCTTCCAGGGCCGCACGGTCGGTGACGGCAGCAGGGACGTCATCTGGCTCACGCCGTCCGGCACGGAGATGACCGACGGCGACTGGCACACGGGCTACGCGAAGTCGCTGGCGGTGTACGTCAACGGCGACGCGATCAGCGAGCCCGGCCCGCGCGGCGAGCGGATCAGCGACGAGACGTTCCTGCTGCTGATCAACGCGCACCACGAGAACCTGACCTTCGCCCTCCCCGGCCCGGAGTTGGGGGCCGCCTGGCGTCCCGTCCTCGACACCGCCGACGAGGACGTCCGCGACGACCCGTACGCCGAGGAGACCCTGCCCGCCGGGGCCAAGGTCTGCCTCGCCGACCGGTCCATGCGGGTCCTGGTCTGCGCCGGCGGCTGAGCCGTCCCCGCCGCCGCCCCGGGCCCGCCGCGAGGCCGGGAGGCCGGGTCGCGGACGGGCACGACCCCGGGGGCCTGCGTGCCGTACGGGTCGGTGTCGTGAACTCGGCACTTACCCCCATAGGGGACATTCCTGCACACTTCGTTACTCTCGGGCGGGTGACCACGACACCAGTGCAGGCCGGCCTGCCGCCGAAGCCCCGGGCGGCGGTCGTGCGGGACGCCCTCGGGGTCGGCACGGCCGTCGGCCTGTCGGGCTTCGCGTTCGGCGTCACCTCGGCGGGTGCGGGGATGACCGTCGTCCAGACCTGCGTGCTGTCGCTGTTCGTGTTCACCGGGGCGTCCCAGTTCGCGCTGGTGGGCGCGCTCGGCACCGGCGGGAACCCGCTTGCCGCCGCGGCCGGGGCGCTGCTGCTCGGCGTCCGGAACGCCTTCTACGGGCTGCGGCTGTCGCAGTTGCTCGGGCTCCCCAAATCGGTCCGCCCGCTCGCCGCGCAGTGGGTGATCGACGAGACCTCCGCCGTGGCCCTGGCCCAGCCCGACCGGCGCCTCGCCCGCCTCGGGTTCACGGTCACCGGGGTCAGCCTGTACGCCGGATGGAACATCACCACGTTCCTGGGCGCGCTGGGCGCCTCCGCGCTCGGCGATCCGGCGGCCTGGGGGCTCGACGCCGCCGGCCCGGCCGTCTTCCTCGCCCTGCTCCTCCCCATGCTCCGGGCCCGTTCCTCCTCCGCGCCTGCCACCGCTCCCCCTGCCGCTCCTGCGACTTCTCCGGCACCGGCCGATGACGCGGCCCGCCCGCAGGCGGCGCCGCCCGGCACACCGCCGGCCCGGGCCCCGCTCGTCCGGACGCTCATCCGGACGCTCATCCGGCGCGAGGAGGCGGCGGTGGCGGTGCTGGCCGTCGTGCTCGCCCTCGCCTGCGTGCCGTTCGTGCCCGCGGGCGTGCCGGTGCTGGTGGCCGTGCTCGCCGCGCCCGCGGTGCTGGCCGCGTCACGGCTCCTCGCGCGCCGCTCGCCCCGAGGAGTACGCCGATGATCTGGGTCGCGATCGTCGTCACGGCGGCCGGATGCTACGCCGTGAAGCTGCTCGGCCTTTCGGTGCCGGCGGCGGTGCTGGAGCGGCCGCTCGTCCGCAAGCTGGCCGCCCTGGTGCCGATCGCGGCGCTGGCCGCGCTGATCGCCCTGCAGACCTTCGCCGACGGCCGCACGCTCGTCGTCGACGCCAGGGCCGCCGGGCTCGCCGCGGCGGCCGTCGCGTTGCTGCTGCGCGCGCCGTTCCTGGTGATCGTCGCGGCCGCCGTCGTCGTCACCGCCGCCGTCCGCGCGCTGGCCGGCTGACGGCCAGGCCGACTGATCGGCCCGGCCGGTCAGCGGGCGAGGATCTTGTCGAGGTCGTAGCTCACCGGACGTTCGAGCTGTTCGTAGGTGCAGGACGCCGGGGTGCGGTCCGGGCGCCAGCGGCGGAACTGGGCGGTGTGACGGAACCGGTCGCCCTCCATGTGGTCGTAGGCCACCTCGACCACCTGCTCCGGCCGCAGCGGGATGAACGACAGATCCTTCTTGGCGTTCCACCGCGACACGGCGCCGGGCAGGCGCTGGCCCTCGGCGCCGCCCGCCGCGACCTCGGCCCAGTGTCCCCACGGATGCTCGCTCAGGTCCTCCACCCGGTAGGGCGCGAGCTCCTCGACGAGTTCCTCACGCCGCTTCATCGGGAACGATGCGGCGACGCCCACGTGGTGCAGGCGGCCGTCCGGCGAGTAGAGCCCGAGCAGCAGAGAGCCGACGACCGGCCCCGACTTGTGCTCGCGGTAGCCCGCCACCACGCAGTCGGCCGTCCGCTCGTGCTTGACCTTGAACATCACCCGCTTGTCCGGCGTGTACGGCTGGTCGCCCGGCTTGACGACGATGCCGTCCAGACCGGCGCCCTCGAACGCGTCGAACCACTCGGCGGCCCTGCTCTCGTCCTGGGTGACCGGCGTGAGCCGTACGGACCGGCCCGCGCCCGCCAGCACCTCCTCCAGCCGGGCCCTCCGCTCCGAGAACGGCGCCTCCATGAGGTCCTCCGTCCCGGTGGCGAGCAGGTCGAAGGCGACGAAGGACGCGGGCGTGTTCTCGGCCAGCAGCCGCACCCGGGACTGCGCGGGATGGATGCGCTGCTGCAACGCGTCGAAGTCGAGCGCCTGTCCCCTGATCAGCACGATCTCGCCGTCCACGACGCACTTGGGCGGCAGCTCCCGCCTGACGGCCTCGACCAGCTCGGGGAAGTAGCGCGTGAAGGGCCGCTCGTTCCTGCTGCCCAGGAAGACCTCGTCGCCGTCGCGGAAGACGATGCAGCGGAAGCCGTCCCACTTCGGCTCGTAGTAGAGCGTGCCGTCCTGCTTCGGCAGCCCCTTGACGGCCTTGGCGAGCATCGGCGCGACCGGCGGCACGACCGGCAGGTCGAGGTCGGGGATCTGCGGCTCAACCGGAAGCTTCATCCTGCGCCTCCCTGATGTATCGGCAGAAGAGGAAGCCGTCCTCTTCGAGCACCCCGGCGAGGGTCAGCGGCGTGCGCGATGCGACGCCGTCCAGTATGCGCGCCGCGTCGCCGCCGGCCAGCAGCGGGCTCACGGTCAGCGCCAGCTCGTCGACGAGGCCGGCGGCGGCCAGCTGCGCGTTCACCCGGGGGCCGCCCTCGCACAGGACGCGGCCGAGGCCCCGGTCGCGCAGCTCGCTCACGGCCGTCGCGAGATCGACCCGCTCGTCGCCCGCGACGATCAGGTCGGCCCTCGCGGCCGCCTCCTCGCGGCGGTCCTTCGGCGCCGACTCCGTCGTGATCACGATCGTCCTGGCGTACGGCTCCGCCTCGGTGAACAGCGAGCTGCCGAGGTCGAGGTCGAGGCGGCGGGTGACGACGGCGATGGGCGGCGCCGGGGGCCTGCCCTCCCGCAGGGCCCGCCACGACTCGCGCGGGCGGGCCGGGCGGTATCCCTCGGTGCGGACGGTGGCGGCCCCGGCCAGCACCACGTCGGCCAGGCCGCGCAGCAGTCCGAAGATCCGCTTGTCGGCCGGGCCGGACAGGCCCTCCGAGTGGCCCTCGACCCAGGCCGCGCCGTCGGCGCTGGCCACCATGTTGAGGCGCAACCAGTGGTCACGCGGATAGGCGTAGGCGGCGGGGATGTCCGGCTCGTCCTCGGCGTAGGGGTGGATGCGGCGCACGCTTCCTACAGTGGCACACCGCACCGACAACACCGCCGCGACGCCCCCGTGCCGCCCCCGTGCCGCCCCCACGACGCCTTCTCCGCCGCGACGCCGCCCGCCTCGCCCGCCGCCGCGGCCCCACCAGCGCACCGTTCCCTGCCGCCACCGTTCCGTCTGCCGCCGCCCTTCTCTGCCGCCACCCTCTTCTGCCGCCACGGCCACGGCCGGTCCCTCTCATGGCCGACACGGCGCAAAATCCAGCACCCCGGCGGCTTCGCCGTTCTAATCTTTCGGCCGATCGGAACAGGCCACGGAATCCGGTGATATTCGGGGGGCGGATATATGCGCGGGCCGAGCAGGCGGGAGCTGCTGGCATCGGCGGTGTTGGGCACGGCGGCGATCGCGTTCGGGGTGCGCGGGACGGCGGCGCACGCGGACCCGGCCCGGCCACCGGCCCGCAGGCGGGTCGGCGACATGACCAAGGAGCAGTGGGAGGCGTTCGTCCGGGCGGTGCGCGCGCTGAAGGCGCGGGGAACCTACGACGCGCTGGTCAAGACCTACGCGGACGACTTCGCGGCCACCCATGCCAACGGCTTCTTCCTGCCGTGGCAGCGCAGATATCTCCTGCACTTCGAGCGGGAGCTCCAGCGCATCGATCCGGCCGTGTGCGTGCCCTACTGGGACTGGCCCCGCGACGGCCGGGCGCCGGAGCGCTCGGCGGTGTTGTCGAAGGCGTATTTCGGGGGAAACGGGAGCGCGAAGCACGATCAGGCCGTGCTCGACGGCGCGTTCGCCGGGTGGACCGCCAAAGTCCCGCGGGTTCATCCGCTCCGGCGTTCGTACGCCGACGGCGGGAAGATTCCCCCATGGGCCTCGCCCGATCTCATCGCGAACATGCTGAAAAATCCGGACTTCCAGGTGTTCAACATGCAGCTGGAAATCCACATCGGCGCGGTGCAGATGGGCATAGGAGGGGACCTGGCCCAGTCCGCCGCCCCGAACGACCCCCTGTACTGGGTCGTCGCCTGCTTCGGCGACCTGCTGTGGCACATGTGGCGCTCACGTCATCCCGAGGCTCCTGTCCGGTCGGCGTACGGGGACGTCACCGAGGAGAGCCGCCTGCCCCGATACGGCGACCCGGTCGCGAACGTCCTTGACGTCGAGAAGCTGGGCTACCGCTACGACGGCGTGTGGCCGCGTACGCGCTGACGCCGGGTACACCCCCCGGAATGCGCCTCACCGCGCGTACGGACCTGCCCGCATGGGAACGGCAGATCAGAGGGCGCCATGGCGGTGCAGCCGGATCAGCGGGCGTTCGACGGCGCCGAGAGCCCGATCGAGCGGAAGCGGGTCGTGTACATCCATCGAGGCCGTGGCGGCCCCACCCGCACGGGATACCGGACGGGCTTGTGTGACGGGGGACAGGACACATGTGCCGCTGGCTGGCCTACTGTGGGGCGCCGATCGCTTTGGAGAAACTGCTCTACGAGCCGGAGCACTCACTGATCGACCAGAGTCTCCACGCCAGGTACGGCAAGGAGACGGTGAACGGCGACGGGTTCGGCGTCGGCTACTACGGCGGTGACGGCGACGTGCCGCCCGCGGTGTTCAAGGACACCAAGCCCGCGTGGGGCGACCGCAACCTCCGCGAACTCGCCCGCCATGTGCGGTCGCCGCTGTTCATGGCGCACGTGCGCGCGTCTTCTGGAACGGCGATACAACAGACGAACTGCCATCCGTTCAGACACGGCTCATGGCTGTGGATGCACAACGGCGCGATCTCCGGGTTCGGCCGCGTCAAACGGGACCTCGTCATGGCCATCGCCCCGGATCTGTTCCCGGCGATCGAGGGGTCCACGGACTCGGAGGTCATGTTCTTCCTGGCGCTCACGTTCGGGCTGCCCGAGGACCCGCCGGGGGCGGTGGAGCGGATGGCCGGCCTCGTGGAGCGGACAGGGCGGAGACACGACGTGGAGCACCCGCTCCAGATGTCGCTGGCCACATCGAACGGCGAGCGGCTGTGGTCCTTCCGCTACTCCAGCGACCATCGTTCGCGGTCGCTCTTCCACAGCGGGAGCACCCAGGCTCTCCGGCATCTGCATCCGGAGGTCTTCGAGTCCGTGGAGCTCTCCGACGACGCTCGGGTCGTCGTGTCAGAACCCCTGCGCGATCTGCCCGGCCTGTGGCTGAAGGTTCCGGAGTCGACGTACACAGTGGTCGAACCCGGCGTCTTCGAGATGCATCCCTTCAGCCCGGCGGCACCTGGATGACAGAGGCGACGGAGAGGAGAGAACGGTGACCTCACAGGAAGGCAGGCAAGCCAGGCATCGGCCGGTATGGGTGAATCCGTTCATCGGGGCGGCCAACCCCGCCTCCGGAATCACGGCGGTTCCCTCCCGGCGGCGGCTGCCCGGGGGGCCCACGGCACCCGCCACCGTGTCCCGGCTCATCCGCGACGAGCTGATGCTGGACGGGAACCCTCGGCTCAACCTCGCCACGTTCGTGAGCACCTGGATGGAGCCGGAGGCGCACGCGCTCATGGGCGACATCGCCGACAGGAACCTCGTCGACAGGGACGAGTATCCCGCGACGGCCGAGCTGGAGCAGCGCTGCATCCCGATGCTCCGGCACCTGTGGAACGCCCCCGACCCGGACGCCTCGCTCGGGACCTCCACCGTCGGGTCCAGCGAGGCGTGCATGCTCGGCGGGATGGCGCTCAAACGCCGCTGGTCGCAGCGCAACGCCGACCGCTACGCCGCCGGGGCGCGGCCCAACCTGGTCATGGGCGTCAACATCCAGGTGTGCT
Source organism: Microbispora sp. H10830 (assembly GCF_014161375.1). Taxonomy (NCBI): domain Bacteria; kingdom Bacillati; phylum Actinomycetota; class Actinomycetes; order Streptosporangiales; family Streptosporangiaceae; genus Microbispora; species Microbispora sp. H10830. Next base: position 34,252 of record NZ_JABBWX010000020.1, on the reverse strand, counting down.
GGAAGAAGTTCTGCAACTACTGGGAAGTGGAGCCCCGCCTGGTCCCCATGGAGGGCGACCGGTTCCATTTGGGCGCCGAAGAGGCGGCCGAGCGGTGCGACGAGAACACCATCGGCGTCGTCGCCGTCCTGGGCTCCACGATGGACGGAAGCTACGAGCCGGTCGCCGACATCTGCGCGGCACTCGACGTGCTCGAGGAACGCACGGGGTGGTCCGTGCCCGTGCACGTGGACGCCGCGTCGGGCGGAATGATCGCCCCCTTCCTCGAACCGGACCTGGTGTGGGATTTCCGCCTTCCGCGTGTGGCCTCCATCAACGTCTCGGGTCACAAGTACGGGATGGTCTACCCGGGGCTCGGGTGGGTCCTGTGGCGGGACCGGGACGCGCTCCCCGGAGACCTGGTGGAGCACGTGGACTATCTCGGCGGAGACGTGGCGACGTTCACGCTCAACTTCTCCCGGTCCGGATCGCAGGTCGTCGCGCAGTACTACAACTTCCTGCGGCTCGGCTACGAGGGCTTCCGCGAGGTGCAGGGAGCCCTCCGGCAGGTGGCGACCCACCTCGCCGGGCAGATCGAGGGCCTCGGCTGCTTCCGGCTCCTCACCCGCGGCGACGAGTTGCCGGTGTTCGCCTTCACCACCGCCGACGACGTCACCCGGTTCAACGTCTACGACGTCTCCCGGCGGCTGCGGGAGTGGGGCTGGCTGGTGCCGGCGTACGCCTTCCCGCCCAACCGGGAGGACCTGCGTGTGCTGAGGGTGGTGTGCCGCAACGGGTTCTCGCTCGATCTGGCCGACCGCCTGGTGGACGACCTACGCGGCCTGCTGCCCTGGCTGCACAGGCAGTCCGCGCCCATGTTCGGCCCGGACGACGCCACGAGCTTCCACCACTGACACCACGAGCTTCCACCACTGCCGCACCGCCCGCGCCAGGAGCGGCCCCGCTTCTCCCGAAATCGAGAGAGGCGGGGCCGCTCCGCGTTCCGATCGGTTTCCGGGATGCCCGGCGGCGTCTCCGGAGGCGCGTTCCTCGATGGACGCGGCCGCGCGTCAGGCCCTCGTGGTGGCGCGGGCCCTGCCGGTCGTCGGGGCGACGGTCTCCCTCTCCCGCTCCTGCCTCTCCTGCTGGCGAGCGGACCTGGAGAGGTCCTCCAGCTCGTGCGCGGTCTCCTCGAACTCCTGCGCGGCCTCCCGGCTCATCCTGCTCACGATCCTGCGGCCGCGGACGGCCATGTCCTCGTACACCTCGCCGGCCTTGGCGAGCGCGTACGGGCCGACGCCCGCGAGGGCGCAGAACGGCTTGGACATCGTGATCCTCTTGACCGGTGTCGTCACTTGGTCACTCTCCATACATATCGGTCTAGCGGCGGCTTCCAGCTGTTCCAGCCAGGGGAGAACGGCGCGGCGTCAGGAAGGCGGCGTGCCGAGGGCTTCCATCCCGGACCTGATGTTGTCGGCGGCCTGCGCCGGGCTGATGTCCGCAGCCCTGGAGGCCTTCCGCAGATCCGTCCAGGTGATGTGGTCGGGATTCCCGTGGTCGTCGTCAGGCTCGCCGCAGCCGCAGCTCAGGCACATCCGGATGTCTCCCCCCGCTCGGTCTTGTGCACAACGGCCCCGCCCTCCGCAGCGGTATGAGGGCGAGGCTCTTCGGGTGTTCCAGGTTCGTCCGTGCGCGGTCTTGCCCGGGGACGGGCGCCCGCTCCCCCGTCGGCGAGCGCTCGCCAGGACCATCCCCGCACCCGTCTCCAGGGACACCGGGCGGGAATGCAAGAGCCGATCAAGAGCAGAGACAGGCGGACAAAATCGTCACCCGGCCGGTCACGATCAGCTGGACGGCCTCGCCTTGCTGGGCTGGACGCGCCTCGGCTCGCCGGGCATCTTCGGGTAGTTCGGCGGATACGGCATGTCGCCCCGGTCGTCGGCGTCGTACCACTCCAGCAGCGTGCCGATGTCGTGGGCCCGGTCGTCGATCGCCCGCTGCACGTCGCCCAGCTTGGCGAACCGCTCCGGCATCGTCGTGATGTCGAAGTCGCGCGGGTCGCAGCCGGCCAGTTCCTCCCAGGTCACGGGAGCGGAGACCCGGGCGTCCGGCCGGGCGCGGACCGAGTAGGCGGCCACCACCGTGCGGTCGCGGGCGTTCTGGTTGTAGTCGATGAAGACCTTCTCCCCCCGCTCCTCCTTCCACCAGGCGCTCGTCGCGAGGTCCGAGCGCCGCTCGACCTCGCGGGCGAGAGCGATCGCGGCGTACCGCACCTCGGTGAAGGTCCAGCGGGGCTCGATGCGCACGTTCACGTGGATGCCGCGGCTGCCGGAGGTCTTGGGGAAGCCCGTCATGCCCAGCTCGTCGAGGATCTCCTTGACCGTGAAGGCCACCGTGCGGGCCTGCTCGAACGAGGTGCCGGGCTGCGGGTCGATGTCGATGCGCAGTTCGTCGGGGTGGTCGAGGTCGGCGCGGCGGGCGTGCCACGGGTGGAAGTCGATCGTGCCGAGGTTGGCGCACCAGGCGATGGCCGCCACCTCGGTCGGGCAGAACGCGTCGGCCGTGCGCCCGCTCGGGAAGCGCACGGTGACGGTCTCGATCCAGTCGGGATGCCGGGGCATCCGCTTCTGGTAGATCGCCTCGGTGCCGACGCCGTCGGGGTGCCGCTTGAGGTAGGTCGGCCGCTCCCGCAGAGCGCGCAGCACGCCGTCCCCCACGCTCACGTAGTACTCCACCAGGTCGCGCTTGGTGGCGCCGATCTCCGGGAAGTAGACCTTGTCAGGATTGGTGACCTTGACGGTGCGGCCACCCACCTCTATCTCGATGTACGGCGAAGCCATGGAGGTGACCCTACCCGGATGAGGGGGTCCGTCCCGGGCTGCCGACGGCGGCCGGACCGGGCGCTCCCACGGCCGCGCCCTCCCGGCGCAGGCTCGTGGTCGCGTACGGCGCGCTCGCGTTCGGACGGCGCCGCACGCGACGGGACGGACCACGGCGGCCGCCCGCGGGCGGCCTCCTCTCACCGTCCGGCGGCGTCCAGCACGGGTCGGGTGCTTCGCCGCCCTGACGGCGGTGCGGGTGACCGCCCCCGCGCGGGTGACGGCGATCAACCCCCTCGTCAGTGAAGACGCCGGAAGACCCGGGAAAGGATGCCTCGATCCGCGAACACGTGCGGGGAAGATCCCGGGCCTCCCTGGAGTTCCTCACTTCGTAACCCCCTCGAGGGGCCGCCGAAGGCAGGGTGGTGAGCATGGAGAAGGTCATCAGGAGCGACGCCGAGTGGCGCGCGCAGCTTTCCCCCGAGGAGTACCGGGTCCTCCGGCAGGCAGGGACCGAGCGCCCGTTCAGCGGCGAGTACGTCGACACCAAGACCGTCGGCGTCTACTCCTGCCGCGCCTGCGGGGCGGAGCTGTTCCGGTCGGAGGCCAAGTTCGAGTCGCACTGCGGCTGGCCGTCGTTCTACGAGCCGTCCGAGTCGGACACCGTGACCCTGCACGAGGACGACTCGCTCGGCATGCGCCGGGTGGAGGTCCGCTGCGCCCGCTGCGACTCGCACCTCGGGCACGTGTTCCACGGCGAGGGCTACGCCACGCCGACCGACGACCGGTACTGCATCAACTCCGTCTGCCTGACCCTGCGGCCGGGCCGGTGAAGCCTACTTCGGCTTGGGGTAGGTGACCCGGCAGTCGTCGTCGCTCGGGCCGAGGACGTTGGCGAGGACGGGGTTGCCGTTCTCGCCGAACCTGGACTGGACGAACACCACGGGGTTCGCCTCCCCCCGCTCGGCCAGGTACTCCAGGCCGCGCTTGCACAGGGTGATCGCGGCCTTGGAGTTGTCGGCGTTCTCCGGGAGGTTCGTGTAGATGCGCAGGTAGCGGCCCTCGGTGCGGATGTCCTTGACCCGCTTGGCGGTCTTGTCCTTCCACCTGCTGCGGAAGTAGGCCTCCGCCTTGGTGTCGGTGTACTTCGACGGTCCCGACGCCTTCTCCTCGGCCGCCTTCTTGTCCCGCTTGGTGGTCGCCTTCTTGCCGGTGTCGACGCTGGCGACGGTCAGCTCGCCGGCCGGGGAGGCCTGCGGCGTGGGCGCGGCGACCACGTGCCCGGGCGCCGCGTCGGAACGCGACAGCGGCCAGGCGATCGCGACGGCTCCGACGGCGAAGGCGGCCACCCCCAGGGACACCTCGACGACGTGCGAACGGGCCCGCCTCTTGCGACGGCGCCCCCTGGAACGTGCCAGCCCGCTTGCCACTCTGCCTCACATGGACGTCGATTCTTCGTCACAGTATGGCAAAGACTTCGAGCCGCCAAGACCGTTTCCGACGCTTCGCGCAAGATCCGCCAGAATGTCCTTTCTGAACGGGTCCTGTTCCCCGCCGTTCACAGGGAGGGTGCGTGCCGGCCGTCATGTCCTGGCTCGTGTTCGGGCTGGCCTGCGTCCTGGTCGCGACCGGCGGGGCGCTGGGCGGCGCCGACCCGGTGGACGCGGCGGTCGCGCTCGGTTTCACCCCGCTCGGCGCCTATCTGGTGGCCCATCGCAGGGGCGGTGCCGTCGGTCCCTGCTGCCTCGTGACCGTCCTCGGCGCGGTCGCCTACTTCGCCGACTCCTACTCCCTCCGGCCCGGCCTTCCCGGCGCCCGGTGGGCCGCCTGGGTGGGCACGTGGACCTGGGCCCCCGCGCTGCTGACCGTGTGCTGCGTCCTGCTGCCGCTCGTGCCGGACGGCCGCCTGCCCGGGCGGGCCTGGCGGCCGGTGGCGGCGGCGGGAGTGACCGCCACCGCGGCGTTCACGGTCGTGGCCGCACTGGTGCCGGAGGGCGCCGACCGGCCGTTCGCGGTCGAGGCCCTGGCTCCCGTGCGGGACGCGCTGCCGGTGGTCGTCGTGATCCTCGCCGCGACCTCGCTCGCCTGCGCGGCCGGGCTCGTCGTCCGCACGGCCAGGGCGCAGGGCGAGCAGCGCACCCAGCTGCTGTGGATCTGCCTCGGCGCCGCCGCGTTCGTGGCGGGGGTCTTCCTGCCGGCCGTCACCCGGCTGCCCGCCGCCGGCGTGCCGTTCGTCCTGGCCCTGCCGGCCTGTGTCGGCGTGGCGATGCTCCGCCACGACCTGTACGGGACCGGGCCGTGGCTGCGCCGTGTGCTGACCCTGGGGCTGCTGACCGGGGCGCTGGCCCTGCTGTACTTCACGGTGACCGGGCTCACCGGGGCGCACGTCGCCGCCGCGGCGGCCGTGGCGGTCGTCGTCGAGCCGCTGCACCGCTGGCTGCGCAGGGCCTCCGGCCGCATCCTGTACGGCGGCGGGGCCGACCCCGAGGCCGTGCACGCCCGGCTGGGCGCCCGCCTGGCCGCGACCTCTGAGCCCGGGGAGATCCTCGCCGCCGTCGCCGACGCCGTGGCCGAGGCGACCCGGGCTCCCTACGTGCGGGCCGAGCTGGGCGCGCCCGGCGAGCCGCTGAAGGTCGTCGAGCGGGGAACGCCCGCCCCGCTCGGCGTGTCGGTGCCGCTGCGCTTCCAGGACGAGGTCCTCGGCACTCTCGGATCGTCGGGAGGCGACGCACGGGTGCTCGCCCCGCTCGCGTCGCACGCCGGTGCCGCGCTCGCCGCCGCCCACCGCGCCGCGGCGCTGCAACGCTCGCGGACGCTGCTGGTCACGGCCAGGGAGGAGGAGCGGCGGCGGATCAGCAGGGACCTGCACGACGGGCTGGGCGCCTTCCTCGCGGGCATCGGCTTCACGGTGGACGCCGCGGGCAACGCGGTGAAGGCCGACCCGGAGCGGGCGCGCGGCCTGCTGACCCAGATCAGGACCCAGGTGGCCGAGGCGGGGGCGGGGGTACGCCGCCTGGTGCGGGGGCTGCGGCCGCCCGAGCTGGCCCAGCTCGGCCTGGCCGGGGCCGTCGAGCACACCGCCGCCACGCTGGGCGACGGCGGGGTGGAGATCGAGATCACGGCCGCGGATGCGAGCGGCCTGCCTGCCGCCGTGGAGGTCACGGCCTATCTGGTGGCCCGCGAGGCGCTGACCAACGCGGTGCGCCACGGCGGGCCCCGCCGCTGCGCCGTACGGCTGGGCCGGGTCGCGGACGGGTTCGAGCTGAGCGTGCGCGACGACGGGCGCGGGCTCGGGCCGGAGGCCGTCCCGGGAGTCGGGCTGACCTCGATGCGGGAGCGGGTGGAGGAACTGGACGGAAGGCTGACGATCGAAGCCGCCCGCGGCGGCGGAACGGTGGTGACCGCGTGGATTCCCCTGTGATCAGGCTGCTCGTCGTCGACGATCACCCGGTGGTCCGCGACGGGCTCGGGGCGCTGATGTCGACCGTGGAGGGCATCGAGGTCGTCGCGGTGGCCGAGGACGGCCTGCGGGCGCTCGCGGCCGTCCGCGAGCACTCCCCCGACGTCGTGCTGATGGACATCGCGATGCCGAACATGGACGGCATCGAGACGACCCGGCGGCTGTCGGCCGGGCCACGGCCGCCGAGCGTGGTCATGCTCACGATGTCGGACGACGACCTGTCGCTGCTGGCGGCCGTCCGCGCGGGGGCCAGGGGCTACCTGCTCAAGAACGCCGCGCAGGAGGACGTGGTCGCCGCGGTGCGCGCGGCGGCCCGGGGCCAGGCCGTCTTCGGGACCGGCGCGGCCGAGTCCGTGATCAAGCTGCTGCACGCGCCGCCCCGCGTCTCCCCCCGGCCGTTCCCCGCGCTCACCGACCGGGAGTACGAGATCCTCGGACTCGTCGCATCGGGCCTGGGCAACCAGGCGATCGCGGCGCGCCTGGGCCTCAGCGCGAAGACCGTGGCCAACACCGTCTCCGGCGTCCTGGTCAAGCTCGGCGTACGCGACCGGGCGGAGGCGGTCGCCGCCGCCCGCGCCGCGGGACTCGCCACTGGCTGAGCGCGTCCGGGCGTCCCGTGGACGCGGGAGGCGTTCCCGGGCAGGCGGGAACATCGGCTCCTCCGGCCGGGATGGTCGCGGCACGAATCTGGACGGGCAACGACAGCACCCTCCGGAGGAGAAACTCATGGACGCCACCGCGTCGCCCGGCGCTCCCGCCGGCCACACCACCCCCGACGATCGGGCCGGGGGCACGGACGACCCGGCCGGCACGCGCGCCCCGGGTCGCCGGAATCCCGTCACCGCCGCTCCGGCCGTCGCCGCGGCGGCGGCGCTGACGCTCGGCGTGACGCAGATCCTGCACACGCAGACGGTGCCGTTCGCCTCGGTGGGCGACTACGTCTGCGAGGGCGCCTACGCCCTCTATCTGACGGCGGCGGTCGCGGCCGTCCTGGCCCTGCGCCGCGTCCACGGCCGGGCGCGGGGCTGGGGGCGGATCGGCGACGCCGGGGCCCTGCTGTACGGCCTCGGCCACGCGGTCGTCGCGATCCCGGTGACCGCCACCTTCGTCCTCGCCACGAACCCGCCGGACCCGCTCGGCGCGCTGTACGCGCCGGGGATCGTGCTGTGGCTGGCCGGCCTGGTCCCGCTGGCGGTCGCGGCCTTCCGCTCCGCGCTGGTTCCCCGCGCCGTCGCCGTCGCCCTCCCGGCGACGCTGCCGCTGACGATGGCGCTCGGCCAGGCCGGTCCCCTGGTCGAGGCCCTGACCTGGGCCGTCCTGGGGTGGTCGATGGCTAGGGCAGCGCGGCGACGAGCTCGCTGACCGGCTTGCGGGTGCCGGTGTAGAAGGGGATCTCGATCCTGGTGTGCCGCCTCGCCTCGGCTCCGCGCAGGTGGCGCATCAGGTCGACGATCCGGTGCAGCTCGTCGGCTTCGAAGGCCAGCATCCACTCGTAGTCGTTCAGCGCGAAGCAGGCGACCGTGTTGGACCGCACGTCGGGGTACTCGCGCGCCATCATGCCGTGCTCGGCGAGCATCCTGCGCCGCTCGGAGTCCTCCAGCAGGTACCACTCCAGGGACCGGACGAAGGGGTAGACGCAGACGAAGCCCCTGGGCTCCTCCTCGGCGAGGAAGGCCGGGATGTGGGACTTGTTGAACTCGGCGGGACGGTGCAGGGCCATGGCCGACCAGACCGGCTCACTGGCGCGACCGAGGGCGGTGCGGCGGAAGCGGGTGTAGGTCTCCTGCAGGTCCTCGGGCGAGGAGGCGTGCCACCAGAACATGAAGTCGGCGTCGGCGCGGAAGCCGGCCACGTCGTAGCAGCCTCGGGTCGTCACATCCTTGCCCGCCGCCTGCGCCAGCAGTTCCTCGACCTCGTCGGCCACGCCCTCGCGGGCGGCGGGAAGCTGGTCGCGCAGCCGGAAGACCGACCACATCGTGTAGCGGATGACCAGGTTGAGATCGCGCGCCTTGGGCCGCGGGGCAGGCTCCGTCATGCCTCCATTCTGCCGGTAGGGGGTGGTGGTCCGGCCGCCGGGTGCCGCCGATCAGGCGCGTCGGCGCCCGCCGCCCACGCGGCCGGTCAGGCTTCGGAGGGCGGTGCGCCGTGGGCCTCCCGCAGGTGCTCCAGGACGAGCTTGGCGGCGGTGCGGGCGGTCGCGACGCAGGCCGGGATGCCGACTCCCTCGTACGCGGCGCCGCAGACGGCGAGGCCGGGCTGCCCGGCGATCGCGGCACGCACGCGGGCGATCCGGTCGAGGTGGCCCACCTCGTACTGCGGGAGCGCGCCGCCCCAGCGGGTCACCCGGGTGTCCAGCGGCAGGCCCCGCACACCCATGATCTCGGCCATCTCGTTCATCGCCAGGGCCGTCAGCTCGGCGTCGTCGCGCTGGAGCACGAGTTCCTCGCCCAGGCGGCCGACCGAGCACCGTACGATCATGACGTTGCGGTCGGCCTCGGCCAGATGGGGCCATTTGACGCTGCTGAACGTCGCGGCCTTGACCGGCCTGCCCTCGACCGGCGGCACCAGGTAGCCGCTGCCCTCCGGGGGCTCGGGGAAAGCCGCCCTGGGATAGGCGAGGGTGACGATCGCCATGCTGGCGTACTCGATCGCGGCCAGTTCCGCCGCCGCCTTGGGCACCTCGCGCCCGAGCAGGCGGGAGGCGGGCCGCGCGGGGACCGCCAGGACGACGGCGTCGGCGTCGATCACCTCCTCGTCCCTGGTGGGACCGGTGACCAGCCGCCAGCCGTCCGGCGTGCGGATCAGGTCGCGCACGGTGACGCCGGTGCGGATCTGCGCGCCCGACTCCTTGGCCACCGCGGCGGGCAGCGCGCCCATGCCGTTCCTGAGCGTGGTGAAGACCGGCCCGGCGTCCGCGGGGGCCTCCGCGGTGATGCTCCTGGCCGCCTGCAGCAGCGACCGCTCGGTGCGGGCGACGGCGGCGATCCGCGGCATGGTGGCGTCCAGCGACAGCATGTCGGCCCGGCCCGCGTAGACGCCGCCGAGCAGCGGCTCGACCAGCCGGTCGACGACCTCGCTCCCCATCCGGGCCCGGATGTACGCCGTCACGGAGACGTCACCGGTCACGAGCGTGGGCGGCAGGAACTGGTCGAGGGGCACCCGGGCGAGTCCGGCCGGCGACAGGACGCCCGAGCGCGCGAGGGCGACCACGTCCGAGGGGACGCCCATCACCTGCTGCCGGGGCAGCGGGCGCAGCGACCCGCGCGACAGGACGGAGGCCCGGGTCGTGCCGGGGTCCACCAGGTCGTCGCCGAGGCCGGCCAGCCGGGCCAGTTCCTTGCCCTCGGGCCGCCGCGCCAGCATCGACTCGGCGCCCGCGTCGACCTCCACTCCCGCCACCTGCGAGGCGTGCAGCTTGCCTCCGACTCTCGGCGCCGCCTCCAGCACCGTGACGCGCAGGCCGGCGTCGGCCCGGTTCAGGTGCAGCGCCGCGGCCAGACCCGCGATGCCCCCGCCGACGACGACCACATGACGACCCGCAATCCCGTCCATGGGGCCAAAGCTACCGGCCCGTACGCCCGGGTCCCGCACCGGCGCGGGGCGTGTCCGCCGCGAAGCGGGGAAGCTCGCCGCCACCGAGAGAGCACGGATAGTCACGTATAGGAACACTGACCGACAAAGCCGACAGGAACGCAAGATTCTCAGAAACTTTTCACCTGCAGGGTAAAAAGTAAGGCTTCGCTGTAATAAAGTTGTTGTAGTCAGAGCAGAAGTACGGCCACTTCTGGCACGCACCCGATTCCCGACCCGAAGAGCGGCGTGAAGCGAATGACGGCTCGCCCCGAGAACCCGCACCAGGCGCGGATCCTGCGCCTCCTGCGTCAGGACGGCGCGCGTTCACGCGCCGAACTCGGCGAGGTGGCCCGTCTGTCACCGTCGAAGCTCGCACTCGAACTCGACCGGCTGACCAAGCTGAACCTCCTCGAATCCGGCGGGCTCGCGGCCTCGCGGGGCGGCCGGCGGTCGGGCATCGTACGGATCGCCTCGCACCTGCGTTTCGTCGGCATCGACATCGGCGCCACGTCCATCGACGTCGGGGTGACCAACGGCGAACTGGAGGTGCTCGGCCATCTGTCGAAGCCCGCGGACGTGCGGGACGGCCCCGAGGCCGTGCTGGAGCAGGCCCTCGAGCTCGTCGGCAAGCTGCGGACCGGCGAGACGACCGAGATCCACGGCGTCGGGATCGGCGTCCCCGGCCCGGTGAGCTTCCTCGACAGGACACCGGTCTCGCCCCCGATCATGCCGGGCTGGGACCGCTTCCCCGTGCGGGAGACGCTGAGCCGCGAGTTCGGCTGCCCGGTGCTCGTGGACAACGACGTGAACATCATGGCACTCGGCGAGCTGCACGCGGGCCTCGCCAGGGCCGTCGGCGACTTCCTGCTCGTGAAGATCGGCACCGGCGTCGGCTGCGGCATCGTCGTCGACGGCGAGATCTACCGCGGGGTCACCGGCAGCGCCGGTGACATCGGCCACATCCGGGTGTCCGACGACGGCCCGCTGTGCACGTGCGGCAACACGGGCTGCCTTGAGGCGTACTTCGGCGGCGCGGCGCTGGCCCGCGACGCGCAGGCCGCCGCGGAGGCGGGCGAGTCCCCCTTTCTCGCGGAACGGCTCGCACACGAGGAAACGCTGACGGCCGAGGACGTCGCCGCGGCGGCGGCCTCGGGTGACGCCGCCGCCGTACGGATGATCCGCGAGGGCGGCCGGCACGTGGGCATGGTGCTGGCCTCGCTCGTGAGCTTCTTCAACCCCGGCCTGGTGATCATCGGAGGTGGGGTGGCCGGCCTGGGCCACGCGCTGCTCGCGGAGATCCGCAGCGTCGTCTACCAGCGCTCGCTGCCGCTGGCGACCGGCAACCTGCCCATCGTCTTGTCCGAGCTCGGCGACACGGCCGGGATCATCGGCGCGACCCGGCTGATCAGCGACCACGTCTTCTCCGTCGAGTGAGCCCGCGGCCTCCGGACGCGGAACGGCCGCCGCCCCCGAGGGGACGGCGGCCGTCTTCACAGGCTCAGCCCTTCAGTAGCCGCGTGAGCAGGCCCTTGACCTCGGTCGCGGCGTAGGCGTCCCTGTCGAAGGGGCCGAGCAGCACCGGCCCGTCCGCCGCCGCGTCGGGCAGGCGGCCGTGGCTGCCGCGCACCGGCTCCGGGTCGAGCGGCACCACCGACATCATGTAGCGCATGCCCAGCTTCTTGCGGGCCAGCGCCGTGCCGGCGCGCAGCTTCACGAGCGGGTCGTTCGGGTCCATGAACAGCTCCGCCGGGTCGTATCCGGGCTTGCGGTGGATCTCCACGAGCTTCGCGAAGTCGGGCGCCCGATCGTCGGACAGCCAGTAGTAGTAGGTGAACCACGCGTCCGGCTCCGCCACGGCGACGAGGTCCCCGGCCCGCTCGTGGTCGAGGCCGTACTTCGCCTTGCCCTCCTGGCCCAGCACCTCGTCCACGCCCGGCAGCTCGGCCACGATGTCCCGTACGCGGGGCAGGTCGGCGGTGTCGTTCACGTAGACGTGGGCGACCTGGTGGTCGGCGACCGCGAAGGCCCGCGAGGCCCAGGGGTCGAGATACTCCATGCCGTCCTGGGTGTAGACCTCAAGCAGCCCGGCCCGGCGCAGCGCGCGGTTGACGTCGACGGGGCGGGACGCGTTGGTGATGCCGTACTCGGACAGCACGACCACGGTGGCGTCCTCCCGCAGCAGCGGCGCGAGCGCGGCGTCGACCTCCCGTGCCGCGGCGACGGCCTGGGGCGCGTCGGGCCCGAAGCGCTGCAGGTCGTAGTCGAGGTGCGGGATGTAGACCATGAGCAGGTCGGGCCGCTCCTTCGCGAGGATCCGGCGGGCGGCCGCGATGATCCACTTGGACGAGGTGATGCTCGCCGTCGGCCCCCAGTAGGTGAACAGCGGGAACTCGCCCAGCTCGGCGACCAGGTCGTCGTGCAGCGACGGCGGCCTGGTGTAGCAGTCGGGCTCCTTGCGCCCGTCGGCGTAGTAGATCGGGCGCGGGGTGACGATGAAGTCGCTGGAGCCGCCCATGGCGTACCACCAGCAGACGTTGGCGGTCCGGATCCCGGGCACCGCGTCCCACAGCTGCTCGCCCTGGATCAGCCGGTTGTGCTGCCGCCACAGGAAGATCTCGCCCAGGTCCCGGAAGTACCAGCCGTTGCCGACGATGCCGTGGTCACGCGGCATCGATCCGGTCAGCAGCGTGGCCTGGACGGAACAGGTCACGGCGGGCAGCACGGGCCGCAGCGACGCGGCGGTGCCGACCTTGGACACGTTCGGCATGTGCGCCAGCAGGCGCGGGGTCAGGCCGACGACGTTCACGACGACGACGGGCGCCATCAGATCTCCTTAAGTCCGAGGGCGGCGAGCCGCCGCCGGGTCCAGTCCAGCTCGGCCGCGATGCCCTCGGCGACGTCCACCGGGCCGGGCAGCACGCTCCAGGTGTAGGTCTCGACCTCGAGGTGCCGGGTGAGGGGCGCGGTGAGCGGGGCAGCGAGGTCCCCGTCCGGGGTCATGAGCCGCCCGAGCAGCTCCTCCAGGTACGGAGTGGTCGTGGTGAGCGGGGGCGGGGGCGCGGCGTGCAGCGGCATGTGGAAGTGCGTGCGCCACGGCAGGTCCGCCGGGAGCCCGCCGGCCAGCGCCTCCGGCAGGTCGTCGGCGTATCCGGCCGCGCAGCGCGTCTGGTGGAGATACCGCTCCTCCTCGTACGCCGCCAGGGCCCGCTGGCCGCCCGGCGGCGCCTCGACGGCGGACGAGACCTGGAGCTTGACGATGGGGAGCCCCAGACCGGCCGCGTCGGCGGCCTCCTCGAAGCCGACGGCGAGGTGGCAGGCGTCCAGGCAGACGCCGAGATGCGCGGGGTCCGTGCCTGCCAGCAGCTCGACCGCCTGGGGGGTGGTCTCCACGATGCAGCCCGGCTCGGGCTCGAAGCCGACGCGGATCGTCTTGCCGGTGCGCTCCGCCAGCGCCCGCAGGCCCTGGGTGAGCGCGTCCAGGTTGGCGGCGACGGCCGCGGCCTTGTCCGGCGTCCAGCCGGCGCGCCAGGCGAGGGGCAGGGTCGAGATCGAGCCCTCGGTCACGTCGTCCGGCAGCAGCGCGGTGAGGATCTCGGCCAGGTCGAGGGTGTAGGCGAGCCGCTGCGGCTCCGCCCAGTCGGGCCGGTACACCCGGAGTTTCACGACCTGGTCGTGGAAGCCCTGATAGGGGAAGCCGTTGAGGGTGACGACCTCCAGCCCCAGCTCGTCCAGCCGGGCGCGCAGCCGCGCCAGCTCGGCGGGGTCGGCCCGCAGCGCCCGCGCCGCGCCGGACGACAGCCACAGCCCGAGGCCGAGCACCGGCGCGCCGGTCAGCGCCCGCACCCGGGCGGCGACTCCGGACAGCTGCTCGTGGATCCCGGCGAGGTCCTCGGCGGGGTGGACGTTGGTGCAGTAGGCCAGGTGGACGACGGAGCCGGAGGGATGCAGCAGGCGCATGATCAGCGCGTCCCGCGCAGGATCGTGTTGCCCTCGTAGTCGCCGCCCGACTCGACGTCGTCCAGCGACAGGCGGCCGCTCCGGCCATAGAACGCGACGGGGTTGCGCCACAGCACCCGGTCCACGTCGTCGTCGGTGAACCCGGCGGCCAGCATGGCCTCGCCGACCTCGCGGGTCTTGAGCACGTCGCTGCGTCCCCAGTCGGCGGCGGAGTTCACGATCATCCGCTCGGTGCCGTACTCCTTGAGGATCGCCACCATCCGCTGGGGGTCCATCTTCGTGTCCGGGTAGATCGAGAAGCCCATCCAGCAGCCGGCCTCGTGGACCATGCCGACGGTCAGCTCGTTGAGGTGGTCGACCAGCACCACGCCGGGGTCCATGCCCTTGACCACGTCGAGCGTGCGCCGGGTGCCGGCCGCCTTGTCGCGGTGCGGCGTGTGCACGAGCACCGGCAGGCCGTGCTCCTCGGCGAGCGCGAGCTGGGCCTCGAAGACGCGGTCCTCCTCCGGCGTCATCGAGTCGTAGCCCACCTCGCCGACCGCTACCACCGAGTCCTTCAGCAGGTAGCGGGGCAGCTCGTCCAGCACGCCCGCGCAGCGCGGGTCGTTGGCCTCCTTCGGGTTGAGCGCGAGCGTGCAGTGGTGGCGGATGCCGTACTGCGCGGCGCGGTAGGGCTCCCAGCCCAGCAGCGCGTCGAAGTAGTCGAGGAAGCTGCCGACGTTCGTGCGCGGCTGGCCGAGCCAGAAGGCGGGCTCCACGACGGCACGGACCCCGGCGGCGTACATGCGCTCGTAGTCGTCCGTCGTGCGGGACGTCATGTGGACGTGGGGGTCGAAGATCCTCATCGGAATCAGAGCCTCTCGAGAACGTCGGGGGGAACGGGACGCCCGGCCGCGCGGCGCTCGGCGGCGAAGTCGGCGAGCATGCGCCGCAGCTCCTCGTCGAACCGGCGGCCGAGGCCCTCGACCGACGCGAGCGGGACGGACATGAAGACGCACTTGAGCACGCCCTGCCGGAAGGCGTGGTCGTCCAGCCAGGCCGAGCCGTACGGGCCGAGCGCGGCGGCGACCAGCCGGGTGTCGTTGGTCCGCAGGGCGTCGTGGACGAGCGGGAGAGCGGCCGGACCGAGGTCGAGCTGCGGAAGCGACTCCAGGATCTCCAGCCGCTCCCCCGCGTCGCCCTGCCAGTAGAGCTTCATGACGGCCGCCGCCGGGTCGGGCAGGGCCTTCGCCAGCGCGCCGAGCAGCTCGGTGCGGGCGCCGGGGCCGCCCTCCCGCGCGGCCCGTGGGAACAGCGCGTAGACGGTCTCCGGGTCGCGCTCAACGTCGGCTACGGCCCGCGCCAGCCAGGTCATGTGCCCTCCTCAGGAATTCGATCGACCTTCTCGCCACCTCGGGCGCCGCGTGGCTGTGCCTGGCCAGTTCGACGGCGACCAGCCCGCCGAAGCCGTCCAGGGCGGCGAGCACGGGCGGGAAGTCGATCTCGCCCTCGCCGAACTCGAGGTGCTCGTGGACGCCCCGCCGCATGTCCTCGATCTGCACGTGCACCAGGTGCGGCAGCGCCCGCTCGACGCACTCGGGCACGTCGTACGGCTCCAGGCAGCGGCAGTGCCCGATGTCGAGGGTGAGGCCGAACCTCGGGTGCCCGCCGAGCAGGTCGCGCAGCCGTTCGTATCCGGCGAGGTCCGCCACGAGCATGCCCGGCTCGGGCTCGAACCCGAGCGTGACGCCCACCTCGTCCGCTTCGGAGAGCAGGCGCTCGCAGTGCCGTACGAGCCGGTCCCACGCCTCGGCCTCGGGCACCTCTGGCGGCCGGATGCCACTCCACAGGTGCACCACGGGGGCGCCGAGGTCGGCCGCGATCCGCATGGCCTCGCACACGAAGCGCACCCGCGCCTCGGCCTCGTCGTGGAGCAGGGTCGGGAAGTGCTTGCGCCGGGGGTCGAGCGTGTAACGGCCACCCGTCTCCACGGCGAGGGCCAGGCCGAGCCGCCCGGCCAGCGCCGCGATGCGCCCGGCCTCCGCCGGGGACGCGCCGGGCATGAGATGCCCGTGGTCGAGCGTGACCGCGGCGCCGGTGTAGCCGAGGTCGGCGAGCACCTCCAGCGTCTGGTCGAGTGGATGGTCGCGGAAGCCGTTGGTGCAGTAGGCCCAGTTCATAGGCACGCTCACGACGTGGCCACCTTCGCAGACAGCCACCGGCCGGCCGGCAGCGCGGCCAGCAGCGCCGCCGCCTGGGCGAGCCTGCCCCGCCCGGCCACCGCGGCCGCCTGCAGCGGGATCAGGCCGAGGATGCTCATCCGCACCGCCTGCCGCACCTGCTCGGGGTCGGGGTCGGCGCGCAGCGCCGCCTGGGCCCCTCCTGCGGTGGCGAGATAGCCGGCGATCATCACGGCGGCACCCAGCCGCCCGGTGGTCTCGCCGCCGCGGCAGGCGACGGCGGCCAGGGCCGCGGACGCGCCGGTCGCGGCCAGCGCCTGGGTGACGATCGCGGGGGTGGCGCCGTCGACCTCGGCCGTGCCGAGCACGGTGAGCCCGTAGGTGTGCGCGCCGACGGCCAGCGCCATGGGGGCGGCCGCCCGGGTGTCGGGACCCGCCCCGAGCAGGACGTCGAGCACCCGGCAGGCCGCCATCGCGGCGGGGCCCGCCGGGGTGTGCTTGAGCTTCAGGTCGTAGGCCCACACAGAGCCCGCGAGCAGGCTCGCGACCGCGAGCCCGCGCCGCCCGCCGAAGACCGCGGCGGCGGCCACACCGGCGCCGGTGAGCGCGGCGGCGAGGCCGAGCGCCCCTCCCGGGCTGATCCTGCCGGAGGGGATGGGCCGCTCCGGGCGCTCCTTCGCGTCGAGCTCCCGGTCGGACCAGTCGTTGAGCGCCATTCCGGCCCAATAGAGCAGCACCGACGCGACGGCGAGACCGGGCCGGGCCGATCGCCCGGCCGCCGCCGCCCCCGCGAGCGTGTCGCCGGGGACCGACAGCGCGGCGGGCGCGCGGACCAGCTCCAGCCAGGCCCTCACCGGTGTTCGCCTGTCAGCGACCGGGCGAAGTCCACCAGGCGGACGTACTGGGTGGGCAGGTCGTGCCCCGCGCCGCCCAGCGGGTCCTTGAAGAAGTAGCCGAGCTCGGGGAGCACGCCGCTGTGCCCGGCCTCGTGAGCCCGCGCGACGAGCCGGACGAGGTCGAGGACGAGCGGGGCGGCGAGCGCCGAGTCGCAGCCCTGCCAGGTGAACTGCATGGTCATCCGGACGCCGAGGAATCCTTCGAACGTGATGTGGTCCCAGGCGGTCTTCCACTCGCCGAGGTCGGCCACGTAGTCGATGTGCGTCAGGCCCTCGACGTCCTCGCCCACGATCGCGGGGACGGCCCGCGCCTTGCTCGCCGACTTGCTCTCCCGGGCGGCGGGATCGGACAGCGTGGCGCCGTCGCCGCCGCCGAGGAGGTTGAGCCCCGACCACGAGCGGACCCGCAGCGCGCGGCCGGCGAACATCGGCGCGAGCGCGCTCTTGACCAGCGTCTCCCCGGTCTTGCCGTCGCGTCCCGCGTACGGCAGGCCGCCCCGCCGGGCCAGCTCGTCCAGCGCGGGCGGCGTCGGGCCCGCCGAGGGGGTGAACGCGACGTAGCCGCATCCGGCCGTGAAGGCCGCGTAGGCGTACAGGGAGCTGGCGGGCAGCGCGTCCCGGCCGGACGCGAGCGCCTCCTCCAGGTCGGCGAGCGTGGCGTACGGCACCTCGGCGGGGGGCTCGGTCGACGACACGTCCACCACGACGACGCGGGACAGGCCGTGCCGCTCCCGGAAGTCCGCGATGTCGCCGGCCAGTCGCCGCGCGGCCTGCGCCTGGCTCTCCTCGCCGGGGACATAGCCGTGCCTGATCTCGGCCTCGGCGGCGTCGAGGTCGGCGGCGAGCAGGCTCGCCAGGACGGGAGGGAGCACGCCCGCCTGGGCGAGCAGCTCGGCCCTCTTGCGCAGCGGTGTGGCGACCACGTCGTGACCGCCGAACACCAGGTCACCCAGGGGGGTGAAGTCCCCGGGGAAGTCCGCGGCCTCGATGACACAGCCGGTGGGCGGGGCCGCTCCCGCGCGAACCGCTGCCGCCCCGACCACCGCCGTGGTCGCGACGGACCCCCGGGCGCCGACCAGCCAGACACCGATGGGCACTGTAACTCTCCCGTCAACTCGGGTATGAAGGATGACCCCGGAACATTCGGATAGTAAGAGGGATCTTTCGTCACTGACAAGGAAAAGTTTCTCGCGGGGGTACAGAAAGTTCACCCACCAGCGCGACGAGACCCCGGCCGCCGACCCTCACGGCCGCTCCGCGGCGGGGGCCGCGGCGGCAGCCGACGCGTGAGCCCTCACCGAACCTCGGACTTTGTCCTCTGGGAAGAGAAAGTTCAAAAGATCATGGAAAAACTTCTTCCCCGTTAAGTAAAAGTCGCGTAACTTGCTCGCCAAGTGCTCCGCACAGTCACAAGGGGCCGGAGTGAGGCGAAGGAGCGGAGTCACCCGCGGCACGCCCGCGTCATCGGGGGATCAAGGTTCTTCACGCAGATGGAGTTGGCAAGACGATGAGCGCGTACGAAGAAGAGATGGAGACGGCCGGCAACCTCGGACGCAGGCTGGGGCTGAACCGCCGCCAGTTCCTCGCGGCCACGACCGGCATGGCGGCGGCCGCCGCCGTGGCCGCGGCCGGCCCGATGAAGTCCGCCGCGCGTGCGGCGACCGCGGGCAACGGCGTGCTCGTTCCGCCCGGTAAGCGGGGCATCATCCTGTACACCGTCCGCGACGCCATCTCGCGTGACCCGGGGTCGACCACCCTCCCGTCCGGCTTCCGCGCCGTGCTGCAGGAGCTCAGCCGGATCGGCTACAAGCAGGTGGAGTTCGCCGGCTACGGCCAGCACGCCAACGCCGAGGGCGGCGCCAGCCTGGAGAGCGTCGAGGGCGCCCGCCTGATGCGCACCTGGCTGGACGACAACGGCCTGGAGGCCGAGGGCAACCACGGCTTCATCCCCGGCTCCTGGCCGCTGAGCCAGGCGGACCTCGACCGCTTCAAGCTCCACCTGGAGATCGCCAACATCCTCGGCATGGGCCACGTGGGCACCGGCAGCGACCCGACCGGCAGCGCCTACAAGGCCGACTGGGACGTCGCCGCCGAGAAGTGGAACACGCTCGGCGAGCTCGCCACCGCGGCCGGCCTCAAGCTGTACACGCACAACCACGACGTGGCCTACAGCTTCCTGCTCGACAGCGGCCCGCTCGACGACCGGGGCCGGCCCACCCGCTCCTCCGGCATCCGGCGCCTCGAGTACTTCCTGCAGCAGACCGACCCCGGCAAGGTCTGGCTGGAGATGGACATCTTCTGGGCGCACGTGGCCCAGTACAAGTACAAGACCTACACCGCGGCCGACGGCTCCACCCAGACGCAGGTCTTCAACCCGCTCGGCGTCGTGCAGGCCCAGACGATGCGGTTCCCGCTGTTCCACGCCAAGGACGGCAAGATCAACACCGGTACCTCCAACGGCTACGACATGGTTCCGTTCGGCACCGGCGACATCGACTACAAGAGCTTCTTCTCCGAGATGGGCGCCAAGGGCTACCACAACCCGATGTACGAGCAGGACAACGCCCCCGGCGGCACCGCCAACCCGGCGCAGTCGCTGCAGTACGCGGAGCTGAGCTACAGCAACATCGCCAAGCTCCGCGGCTGAGGCCCGCCCGAGCAGTTCGGCTGGTCATCTGAGTATGGCGGACCGCCACGCGTTCGACCCGTTCCACCGGCACGCGGCGGCCCGCCTTTTCCTGCCACCCCCCTGAAAGAAGAGGCGCAGCAGACTTGAAGCGTACTCGCATACTGGTCGGCGGTCTCGCCGCCGCGTTGACGCTCCCGTTCGCGGCGACGCTCACCGCCGCTCCGGCCCAGGCGCACGAAGACGCGCTGCACTGGGAGAACTACGAGAAGGTCACCCTCACCAAGGACGTCGGCGAGCCGATCGACATGGCGATCCTGCCGGACAGCCGGGTGCTGCACACCGCCCGCAACGGCGA
Organism: Microbispora sp. H10830; assembly: GCF_014161375.1. Lineage (NCBI taxonomy): Bacteria > Bacillati > Actinomycetota > Actinomycetes > Streptosporangiales > Streptosporangiaceae > Microbispora > Microbispora sp. H10830. The sequence continues at coordinate 14,425 of NZ_JABBWX010000020.1, read as the reverse complement.
CATCCGGATGACCGACCCCGCCACCGGCGTCACCAAGGTCGTCAACACGATCGACGTCTACAACAACTCCGAAGACGGCCTGCAGACGATCGGCCTCGACCCCGACTTCGCGAACAACAAGTGGGTCTACGTCTACTACGCGCCCAGGAAGATGACCGGGCCGTACCCGGAGACGACTCCGACCGGCTCCGCGCCCAACTCCCTGCCCGCGGGCGCCGACGAGTCGTACTGGGACCAGTGGAAGGGCTACAACCAGCTCTCCCGGTTCAAGTGGGACGGCGACAAGCTCGACCTGTCCACCGAGCAGGTCATCATCAAGGTCGGGACCAACCGCGGGCAGTGCTGCCACGTCGCGGGTGACTTCGACTGGGACGACGACGGCAACCTCTACCTGGCCACCGGTGACAACACCCCGGCCAGCACCCCCGGCGCCAACGGCATGGCGCCCAACAACGACGCCCCCGGCATGAACCCCGGCTTCGACGACCGTCGCGGCGCGGGCAACACCAACGACCTGCGCGGCAAGATCCTGCGGATCAAGGTGGGCGCGGACGGCTCCTACACCGTCCCGGACGGCAACCTGTTCCCGAAGGGCACCGCCAAGACCAGGCCCGAGATCTTCGTGATGGGCGTGCGGAACCCGTTCCGCATGGACGTCGACGGGAAGACCGGCACGCTGTCGTGGGGCGACTACGGACCGGACGCCGGCGCCGCCGACCCCAACCGCGGCCCGATGGGGTACGTCGAGTGGAACGTCACCCCGCTGAACAAGCCGATGAACGGCGGCTGGCCGTACTGCACCGGCGACAACTTCAACTACAACCACTGGGACTACGCGAACTCCAAGCCGCGTGAGTTCTTCGACTGCGCGGGCGGCCCGACCAACGACTCCGTGTGGAACACCGGCCTGGAGAAGCTGCCGCCCGCGACCCCGGCCGACCTGTACTACGGCGACCGCGCGAGCGACCAGCCGGCCGAGTGGTCCGGGCTGACCGAGTTCGATCCGAAGCAGAACGGCCAGGCCCCGATGGGCGGCCCGGTCTACCACTACGACGCGGACAACCCCTCGACGACGAAGTTCCCCGCATACTGGGACAACAAGTTCTTCTTCGGCGAGTTCTCCCAGGACTACCTGGCGGCGTTCACCGTGTCCGGCGCGGACGGCCCGGTGTCGAAGATCGAGCAGTTCCTGCCGAACGCCGACCTGACCACCATGGCGATGCCCATCACGGACAACCCGATGGACCTCGAGTTCGGCCCCGACGGGGCGCTGTACGTGCTCGAGTACGGCGACGGCTTCTTCCGCGCCAACCCCGACTCGGGCCTCTATCGCATCGACTACTCGCCCGGCAACAAGGCCCCGCAGGCGAAGATCACCGTTGACAGGACGTCGGGCAGCAGCGCGCCGCTCACCGTCCAGTTCAGCGGCGCCAAGTCCTCCGACTCGGAGGCCGGCGACCTCACCTACGAGTGGGACTTCGACGGCAACGGCACCTTCGACGCCAAGGGCGTGACCGCGGGCCACACCTACGACAAGCTCGGGCAGTACACCGCCAGGCTCCGCGTCACCGACGCGGGCGGCAGGTTCGGCCTCGCCACGACCGAGATCACCGTCGGCAACACCGCGCCCACGGTCAGCATCGAGACCCCCGGCGACGGCGGGTTCATCGACTGGGGCAACGCGGTTCCGTTCAAGGTCAAGGTGACCGACCAGGAGGACGGCGACAACCCGACCTGCAGCAGGGTCGCGTGGACCTTCGGCCTCGGCCACGACACGCACGCCCACCCGATCACCACGGGCACCGGCTGCACCGTCACCTGGGCGACCCCGGCCGACGCGCCCGAGCACGGCGAGACCGAGAACATCTTCGGCGTCGTCGTGGTCAGCTACCGCGACAACGGCGCCAACGGCATCCCCGGCGCGAGCAGCGACGCGACGCTGATCCTCAACCCGAAGCTCATGCAGGCCGAGCACGGGGACGACAGCAAGGGCGTCACCAAGACCCAGGACGAGACGGCGTCCGGCCTCAACAAGGTCACCTCGTTCGACGCCGGCGACTACATCGGCTACGACCCGGTGAACCTCAGCGGCATCACGTCCGTGAAGACCGTGGCCACCGGCGCGGGCACCCTGTCGCTGCGCTGGAACTCGCCGACCGCGGCCCCGTTCGCGACCGTCGCGATCCCGGCCGGCTCCGGCTGGCAGACGGTGACCACCGACCTGAAGAACGCCCCCACGGGCAGCGGCAAGCTGTACGTCACCTCGACCGGCGGCGTGGACGTGGACGCGTTCACCTTCGCGGGCGACGGCGTCGCCGACAAGACCCCGCCGACCGTCACGGCCACGCTCAACCCGGCCCAGCCGAACGGTGAGAACGGCTGGTACACCGGCAACGTGACGATGACGGTCGCCGCGACCGACAACGGCACGGTGTCGAGCAGGCAGTACTCGATCAACGGCGGCACCACCTGGCTGAGCGCCAACAACGCGGTGACGTTCAGCACCGAGGGCGCCACGGAGGTCCGCTACCGGGCCACCGACAGCGGCGGCAACGTCGGGCAGGGCACCCTCACCGTGAAGATCGACAAGACCGCGCCCGCGCTGACCGTCAGCGGCGTCGAGTCCGGTGACCACGGCGACTCGACCTCGATCACGCCCGTCTTCTCCGCCACGGACGCCGCGTCCGGGGTGGCGAGCGTGACCGCGGCCGTCGGCGACCTGCAGGTCGAGTCGGGCGAGGCGCTCGCCCTGTGGAAGCTGCCGCTCGGCGAGAACGAGCTGGTCGTGACCGCCAAGGACAAGGCCGGGCACGCCACGAAGAAGACGGCGGCCTTCACCGTCACGACCTCCTTCGAGGACGTGAAGGCCCTCCTCACCGCCTTCCGGAGCGCCGGCACGGTGACCGAGGACGGCGACGTCCTGATCGCGCAGCTCGACCAGGCGGCCAGCCAGGCCGGCATGGGCAAGAAGGACAACGCGATCAAGGCCCTGGAGCGGTTCACCGGCTTCGCCGGTGAACCCAAGAGGGTGACCGACAAGGCCGCGAGCGACGCGCTCATCCGCGACGCGAAGGCGCTCATCGAGCGGCTGCGCGGCTAGCCAGACGTCCCGTGGGTCCGGCCCGGCCCGGCCGGACCCACGGGACCCACACCCCCCACAGCCCTCTCACCCCCCGAAAACAGAGGCGCCGGCGACCACGGCGGCATCGTGATGCCATCGTGATCGCCGGCGCCGAACTGTCCACATCGGTGAGCCGATGTAAAGGACATGAGGCGAATCCGGTACGGCGCGGCGGCCCTGACGGCCGTCGCCTTTCTGTTGACGGGGTGCGGCGGCTCGGGCGAATCCAGCAGCGACACGGCCGGCAGCGCCGCCGCTCCCGTGGCGCCGGCCGGGGAGGCCGCCACGGCCGGGGCCACGGACCAGAGCGGGAAACGGGCGCCCGCCACGGATGACGCGAGCGGCGGGCAGGAAAAGACCAGGATCGACCCGGCCGACCGGGCGATCATCTACCAGGCCGAGCTCACCGTCGAGGCCAAGGACGTCACGGCGGCGGCCGATCGCGCGAAGGCGATAGTGACGGGCGCGGGCGGGTACGTCGCCGAGGAGCGCAGCGAGTCGGTCTCCGGCGGCGACCGGTCGACGATCGCGTTCAAGGTGCCCCCGGCGCGCTACGCCGACGTGCTGGCCCAGCTCGGACGCGACCTCGGCACGCGCACGTCGGTGCAGCAGAACGCGCAGGACGTCACCGAGGAGGTCGCCGACGTCGCCAGCCGGGTGAAGTCGGCCGAGGCCGCGCTCGGGCAGTTCCGCACGCTGCTGTCGAAGGCGAACAAGATCGGCGAGATCCTGGAGATCGAGCGGGAGATCTCCAGCCGCGAGGCCGATCTGGAGTCGCTGCAGGCCAGGCAGAAGGCCCTGGAGGCGCAGACCGGCATGGCCACCGTGACGCTCACCCTGGTGCTCCCGCCGAAGCCCTGGACCCGGCCCGAGAAGAAGGAGGACGAGACCGGCTTCCTCGCGGGCCTGCGCGCCGGGTGGGACACCCTGACCGCGTCGACCGTGATGGCGCTGACCGTGCTGGGCGCGCTGCTGCCCTGGATCGTCGTGGCCGGGGTGGTGTGGCTGGCCGTCCGGGTCGTCATGCGCCGGATGCGCCGCCGTGCCGCCCCGCCGGCCGGTTCCGTGCCCCCCGGTTCCGTACCCCCAGGGCCCGTACCCCCCGGGCCCGTTCCTCCCGGGCACGGACCCGGCTTCCCGGCGGGTCCCGCGCCCACGGGCGGCCCCGCCGGGCAGCCGCACCTCGGCTCACCGGAGCCGGCTCCCCGCGAGGACCGGGACGAGAACCAGGATCAGGGCCGGGAATCCGAGCGCACGCCGGGATAGGGACCTGGCGCTCAGCGGGCCGACGACTCGTGGACGAAGTCGGTGAGCCGGGCGAGCTGGTCGGGGTCGGTCGAGGGAAGCACGCCGTGGCCGAGGTTGAACACGTGCCCCTCGGCCACCCGGCCGCGTTCGAGCACGTCCCTGGCCCGCCTCTCGACGACCTCCCAGGGCGCGAGCAGGATCGCCGGGTCGAGGTTGCCCTGCAGGGCCTTGCCCGCGCCCACGCGCAGCGCGGCCTCGTCGAGCGGCACCCGCCAGTCGACGCCCACCACGTCGGCGCCGGCCTCGCCCATGAGGCCGAGCAGCTCGCCGGTGCCGACGCCGAAGTGGATGCGCGGCACGCCGAGGTCCGCCAGGCCGGCGAAGACCCTGCCGGTGTGCGGCAGCACGTAGGTGCGGTAGTCCTGCGGCGCGACCGCGCCCACCCACGAGTCGAAGAGCTGGACGGCCGAGGCCCCCGCCGCCACCTGCACGCGCAGGAAGGCGAGCGTGATCGCGCCGAGCCGCTCCATCAGCTCGTGCCACAGCTCGGGCTCGCCGTACATCATGGCCTTGGTGCGGTCGTGGTTCTTGGAGGGGCCGCCCTCGATCAGGTACGACGCGAGCGTGAAGGGCCCTCCGGCGAAGCCGATCAGCGGGGTGCCGCCCAGCTCGCCGGTGAGCGCGCCGATCGCCTCCGTCACGTAGGGGACGTCGTCCGGCTCCAGCGGCCGCAGGATCTCCATGCCCGCCTTGTCGCGGATGGGGGTTCCGACGACCGGGCCGACGCCCGGCTTGATGTCGAGGTCGACGCCGACGGCCTTGAGCGGGACCACGATGTCGCTGAAGAAGATCGCCGCGTCCGTGCCGTACCTGCGGACCGGCTGCATGGTGATCTCGACCACGAGGTCGGGCGTGGCGCAGGCGGTGAGCATCTCGACGCCCGCGCGCACCCGGCGGTACTCGGGCAGTGACCGCCCGGCCTGGCGCATGTACCACACCGGCGTGTACGGAACGGGCTCGCGCCGGCACGCGCGAATGAAAACGGAATCGGCGAGCTGGGGTTTCACGGCACCAGCCTGCCATGTCCCCACACCGCCCGGTGCCTGGACCCACGACCTGGGGCTCCAGAACGACGCGAGGATGGCCGTTGATCGCGTAAGGTGAACCCCATCCCCTCCTGTGAGTCATCTCACAGCTCGGTAATGTGTTCGCCAATCGGCCATCCGGCATCGATTCCAATACCACTTTCGAGACACGCCGAGTGCGATGCGGGGAAATGTCGCCGGGACGTGCCAACGTCGGATCAGTCCCGAGCGACCGCCACGACCGTGGATCCGACGAGAGGCCCCGGAGCGATGACTTCGATGTGGAGTTCCCCCGAACGCCGCACTGAGCACTGTGCCGGCAGCGACGCCGCGCGCCCCGCCTGCCCGAGCGGCGCGCCGCGCGCGACGGGGCGGCGAGAGCGCGCGGACGGCCGCGGCGACCGCCGGGACCGCACGCGCGGACGCGCCCCGGCACGGACGGCCGACCGGGTGACGGCTCGACTGGCGGCGACGGTTTGACGACTTCCGATGCCCCCCACAGCCACCCCCCTGCTTCGCGCTCTCCCGAATCCGACCTACTCTTCCGTCATGACCCTCGGTGAACCGCCCGCGCCTCCCGCCGCCTTCCGGCGCGCGCTGGAGACGTTGCGCCCCGCCGAGGTACGGCCGGAGATCGAGCTGGAGGACATCCCCGCGCCCCAGCGGCTCGCGCCGTATTCCGGTGCGGTCGGGGCCTCCGTGTACCGTGACGACGACGAACTCGCCGTCGGCCGCCTGATCATGCTGTTCGACCCCGAGGGCCAGCGCGGCTGGGAGGGGCCGTTCCGCCTCGTCGCCTACGTACGCGCCGACATGGAGCCGGAGATGACCACAGACCCGCTGCTGGGGCCGGTGGCCTGGAGCTGGCTGACCGAGGCGCTCGACGCCCACGGCGCGAGGTACGCCGCGGTGGGCGGCACGGTCACCCGCGCCGTCTCGGAGGGGTTCGGCGGCAAGGCGGACGACCCCGTCACCACCGAGATCGAGCTGCGGGCCTCGTGGTCGCCGCTCGACGAGGACCTGTCGTCGCACGCGGCCGCCTGGTGCGACCTCATGTGCCTGGCCGCCGGCATTCCCCCGCTGCCGCCCGACGTCGCCACGCTGCATCGGCGCCCCGCCCGCCGAGATGATCCGAAAGTTCCTTAGCCCGTGACAGAACCCGTAGTCCAGCCTCTGTTGGAGCCGCGCGAGGGAATCCCGCCCGTCATCGAGGACTCCGCCGCGCTCGCGGCCGCCGTGGACGCCTTCGCCCGTGGGACGGGGCCGGTGGCCGTCGACGCCGAGCGTGCCTCCGGATACCGCTACAGCGGCCGCGCCTACCTGGTGCAGCTGCGCCGGGCCGGTGCGGGCACCGCGCTGATCGACCCCGTCAAGTGTCCCGACCTGTCGGCCCTGGACGAGGCCGTGCGCGACACCGAGATCGTCCTGCACGCCGCGAACCAGGATCTGCCGTGCCTGGCCGAGCTGGGCTTCCGCCCGCGGCGGCTGTTCGACACCGAGCTGGCCGGGCGGCTGCTCGGCTACGAGCGGGTCGGGCTGGGGACCATGGTCGAGCTCGTCCTCGGCCTGCGGCTGGAGAAGGGGCACTCCGCGGCCGACTGGTCGGCCCGCCCGCTGCCGGAGGACTGGCTGCGCTACGCGGCGCTCGACGTGGAGGTGCTGGTCGAGCTCCGCGACGTCCTGCACGAGGAGCTGGCCACCACCGGCAAGCTGGAGTGGGCGCTGGAGGAGTTCACGTCGATCCTGGCCGCTCCCGCCCATCCCCCGCGTACCGACCCGTGGCGGCGCACCTCGGGCATCCACCGGGTGCGCACGCTGCGCGGGCTCGCCGTGGTGCGGGAGCTGTGGACGCTGCGCGACCAGATCGCGCGGGAGGCCGACCTCGCGCCGGGCCGCGTGCTGCCCGACTCGGCGATCGTGCAGGCCGCCCTCGACCAGCCGCGCACGACCAAGGCCCTCACCGAGATCAACCCGTTCGTCGGCCGCAGCGCCCGCCGCCACCTCAACGACTGGCTGGCGGCGGTGAACCGGGCCCGCACGATGCCGGAGGCGGCGCTGCCGCAGCCCGTGGGGCCCGGGGACGGCCCTCCCCCGGCCAACCGGTGGGCCGACCGCGACCCGGCCGCCGCCAAGCGGCTCGCGGCGGCGCGGGCCGTCGTCGCCGCGCTCGCCGACGAACACCGCATGCCGACAGAGAACCTGCTCCAGCCCGACGCTGTGCGCAGGCTGACCTGGGAGCCGCCCGCGCCGATCAGCGAGGAGAGCGTGGCGGCGCGGCTGCGCTCACTGGGCGCGCGGGAGTGGCAGATCGGCCTGACCGTCCACCCGCTGGCCAAGGCACTGGAGCGGCTGGAGATCAAGGGAGAGGTGTGACATGCGGGGCTACGGCCCGGACGGGAAGTCCCCCTTCGGCTACCGCCTGGAGTTCCTCGAACCGGCGTGAGCACGTGGCGGCTCCCGGATGCGCGGCCGTCGCCGGCGCGCCCCCGGGAGCCTGTTCACTCAGCGCACGTCGTCGTCGTTCACGACGAGCCGGGCGAAGCCGCCGCCGATGGTCGCGTTGACCGGCACCGAGGCGACCACCTGGTAGGACTGCGGCGCCGACGCCACCGCGGTGTCGCCGTTGACGGGCACCCGGAAGGACGCCTCCAGGGACCTGGCCGGGATGACGACCTCCTGCGCCGCCGAGGCGATCACCGGGGCGGCCCCGGTCGCGATCGTCTGGATCTGGACCGTCACCGGCGTGGCGCTCTTCTCCGACAGCCGCACCCTCATCGTGGCCGTGCCCGGCCCGTCGCCCTCGTCCACCGTGGCGCCCTCCACCGACACCTGCGGCAGCCTGTCGGTGCGGGCCTCACCCGCGGCCGTCGTGGTGAACGCGAGATCCGCGAGGTAGACCGCGCCCTTCCGGCTCGCACCCGAGATCCGGATCTCGCTGATCTGCTGTGGCTTGACGCCGGTGAGCGAGCTCAGCGGGACGCGGACCGTGCGCAGCCAGGTCTTGGGCAGCGGCGAGGACGTGCCGGGGAACGCCGTGAGCGCGTCGCCGACCTCGGACACCTTGACCGTGCGGGACGCGCCGCGCCTGTCGACGATCTCGACCGCGAGGTCAACGTCGCCGGTCGCCGTCTCGTCCCTCGCCGCGCGGAAGGTGAGCGCGTCGTAGCGGGAGACGTTCTGGTCCGGCGTGTCCAGCGGCACCGTCACCGTGCCCGTGGGGTCGCTCCAGGAGAACCGCAGTACCGGTGTCGAGGCGACGTTGTTCGCGTACGTCGCGGGCGTCCAGGACGGCGCCTGCGCGGTGGTCAGCGTGGAGGCGCAGGACGGCAGGCCGCTCTGCGGCGAGCGGTCGAGCATCCCGGCGCAGACCACCGCGGTGGCCGAGCCGGAGACCCGCGTGGACGGCGCGAGCGACGCGAAGGAGGCAACGTCGAGGCGCTTGCCCGCGGGGGCCTGGGCGACCGCGGGCACGACGGCCCGCCCGGCGGAGGCGGTGGTGCCGCCGCTGCCGTCGAACAGCGGCAGCAGGCCCTGCTCGCCGCCCTGGACCAGGCGGAAGAACCCCGCGATGTACGCGGTGCCGACCGCGTACTGCTCGGCGGCGGTCAGCCGCGACGGCGCGGCGCCGCCGCAGACCAGGTCGTTGCGGTTCGACCAGTCGTCGGACGCGGGCGCGTGCGCCACGCCCGGCGTCCACTCGGTGTTGAAGAAATTGTGGTCGGCACCCATGACCATCAGCGAGGAGCGGAAGGCCGGGTCACCGTCCACGGCGTACCGGGAGTCGTCGTAGAAGTGCTGGCCCTGCTGGTTGGAGACGTCCCCGTCGCAGTACGGCAGGATGACGGCCATCGGCGTGCCGGGCAGGGTCGCCCGCGCGAAGTCCGTCGGGGCGAGCGGGAGCACCGCCCTGATGCCGTACGGCCTGGCCCTGCCCGCGTTCATCAGCGCGGCCTTGACGACGCCCTCGCCTCCGCGTGAGTGGCCCATCAGTCCGACGTCGGACATGTCGAGGCGGCCCTTGAACAGGCTCACCAGCTTCGCGTCGCCCACGCCCTCGTCGGCGTCGGCGAGCAGGTCGAGGTGCCGCATGACGACCTCGCCCCGGGCCAGCGCGCCCCGGTCCTCGCTGTAGGGGTTGTCGGCGGCGTTGACGCCGTTGGCGCTGACCGACACGACGACGTATCCGTGGCCGGCGAGCACGTCGGCGGGGCCGTCGTAGCCCTGGTAGCTGGCGATGGGCCGCTGCCCCGCCGGGCAGGGCCACTGGGTGTTGAACGTCGTCCAGGCCGTGGGGTCGTAGCAGGCCGAGTGGCGGCCGTGCAGGAAGACGACCAGCGGACGCCTGCCGCGGGCGCCTTCCGGCAGGTAGACCTTCGCCCGGATCTCGGCCTGACGGCCGCCGAGCCCCTCCAGGGTGATGGCGGTGTCGCCGAGGTCGTACTCGTCGTGGGTCACGGCGTACGGACCGGGCTCGGCGGGGTCGACAGGCACGGGAGCCGGCCTGCCGTGCGTCTTGGCGGGCGGGTCGGCGGGCGTGGGCGCGGCCTTGCCGGCGGCCGCCGCGGTGGCCTCGGGCACCTCGCCGTTCCAGGCCACGTCGACGGACGACGCCGTGGCGACGGCGGGGTCGGGGGTGACGACGGTCAGCGTCATGCCGTCGGGCGACTCCTCGGCCGGGCCGAGCGACCGGCCGTCCGCCGCGAGTTCGGGGACGGCGTCGCGGACCGGCAGCGGCGTGTTCAGGTGCAGGGTGACCCGGTGGCCGCCGCCGACGGGTTCGACGGTCCAGGTGCCGTCCTCGCCGGGTGAGCCGGGCGAGCCGGGCGGCGCGGCGTGCGCGGATCCCGTGAGAAGGGAGGTGGACAGGGTCGCGGCCGTGACGGCCGCGGCGAGCGCCTTGGCCCAGGCGCGCACAGGAGAGCGCATTGGTTCCTTTTCGAGTGCAATGCCCCAAGAAAGCCGCCCACGAGAGCTACAGGAGGGATTCTTGAGGTTTGAGGGGTTGCACCCCGAATGAGATCGCCACTGGCGACATGCGCTGATTCCTGCCAGTTTCCGACCGGTTAACGATCATTCACAGGCGCGGCGGACCCGCCGATCCCGGGACCGGTTACTGACCAGTAGCATAGGGGCCGGAAGCTACCGACAAGTAGGAGCGAACCCGTGCCTGCGTCCCGTGAAGTCGTCTTCGTCGACGGCGTTCGGACGCCTTTCGGCAAGTCGGGCCCGAAGGGCCTGTACGCCGAGACGCGTGCCGACGACCTGGTAGTCCGCGTCATCCGCGAGCTGATGCGGCGCAACCCCGGCCTCCCGCCGGGGCGGGTGGACGAGGTGGCCATCGCGGCCACCACCCAGATCGGCGACCAGGGCCTGACCATCGGCAGGTCCGCGGCGGTGCTCGCCGGCCTGCCGAAGTCGGTCCCCGGCTACGCCGTCGACCGCATGTGCGCCGGCGCGATGACCGCCGTCACCACGGTGGCGGGCGGCATCTCCTTCGGCGCGTACGACGTGGCCATCGCCGGCGGCGTCGAGCACATGGGCCGCCACCCGATGGGCGAGGGGGTGGACCCCAACCCCCGGTTCCTGTCCGAGCAGCTCGTGGACGGCTCGGCCCTGGTCATGGGCATGACCGCGGAGAACCTGCACGACCGATACCCGTCCATCACCAAGGAGCGCGCCGACGCCTTCGCCGTCGCCTCCCAGGAGAAGGTCGCCAAGGCGTACGCCGACGGCAGGATCCAGCGCGACCTGGTGCCGGTGGCCGCCCGCAAGGCCGCCGAGGGCTGGGGCCTGGCCACCGTGGACGAGGCGCCGCGCCCCGGCACGACGCTGGAGGGCCTGCGCACGCTCAAGACGCCGTTCCGCGCGCACGGGCGGGTCACGGCGGGCAACGCCTCCGGCATCAACGACGGCGCGACCGGCTGCATCGTGGCCGCCGAGGACGTGGCCGGGGAGCTGGGCCTGACCCCGCGCATGCGCCTGGTGTCCTACGCCTTCGCCGGCGTGGACCCCGAGGTGATGGGCATCGGCCCGATCCCCTCCACCGAGCGCGCGCTGCGCCTGGCCGGGCTGTCCATCGACGACATCGGCCTGTTCGAGATCAACGAGGCGTTCGCCGTACAGGTGCTGGCCTTCCTCGAGCACTTCGGCATCGCCGACGACGACCCGCGCGTCAACCCGTACGGCGGCGCGATCGCGTTCGGCCACCCGCTCGCGTCGTCGGGCGTCCGGCTGATGATCCAGCTCTCGCGCGCGTTCGCCGAGCGTCCCGACGTCCGCTACGGGATCACCACGATGTGCGTCGGCATGGGCATGGGCGGCACGGTCATCTGGGAGAACCTCGCATGAGCACGATCGAGACCTGGAAGGCCCTCCTGGAGGGCAAGAACGCCGACGAGGTCGTCACCAAGGCGCTCGTGCGCGACGTCGAACTGCCGTACGGCGCGGGCACGATGGCCCTGATCACGCTCGACAACGGCCTCGACCACACCAAGCCCAACACCTTCGGCCCGCACGGCCTGCTCGCGCTGAACGACGCGCTCGACGCGATCGCCGCGCGCTCCGACCTCGCGGCCGTCGGCGTCGTCGGCAAGCCGTTCATCTTCGCCGTCGGAGCCGACCTCAAGGGCGCGGCGGCGGTGTCCTCCCGCGAGGAGGCGCTGGCCATCGGACAGCTCGGGCATCACGTGTTCCGCCGCCTCGGCGAGCTGGACGTGCCGTCGTTCGCGTTCGTCAACGGCGCGGCGATGGGCGGCGGGCTGGAGATCGCCCTGCACTGCACCTACCGCACCGTGTCGTCGGGCGTCCCGGCCGTCGCGACGCCGGAGTGCTTCCTCGGCCTGGTGCCCGGCTGGGGCGGCACCCAGCTCCTCCCCCGCCTGATCGGCCCGGAGAAGGCACTGAAGCTGATCGTCGAGAACCCGCTGTCGCAGAATCGGATGATCAAGGGCCGCGACGCGTTCGCCCTCGGGATCGCCGACGCGATGTTCGAGCCGGCCGATTTCCTCGAGGAGTCGCTGCGGTGGGCGGCCCAGGTGCTGCGCGGCGAGGTGACCGTCGAGCGGGCCGACCACACCGCCGCGGACTGGGCGCCGGTGATCGACCAGGCCAGGACCCTCGTCGATCTCAAGCTGCGCGGGGCCTCCCCCGCGCCCTACCGGGCGCTCGATCTCATGGCCCTGGCCCGTACGGCGTCGCGCGACGAGGGCTTCGCCGCCGAGGACGAGGCGCTGGCCGACCTGCTCATGAGCGACGAGCTGCGGGCCGGGCTGTACGCCTTCGACCTGGTGCAGCGCCGGGCCAAGCGACCGGCCGGCGCGCCGGACAGGTCGCTCGCCCGCCCGGTCACCAAGGTCGGCGTCGTGGGCGCCGGGCTGATGGCCTCGCAGCTCGCGCTGCTGTTCGCCCGCCGCCTGGAGGTCCCGGTCGTGCTGACCGACCTCGACCAGGCCCGGCTCGACAAGGGCGTCGGCTACGTGCACGCCGAGGTCGACAAGCTGCTGGGCAAGGGCCGGATCTCCGCCGACCAGGCCAACCGGTTGAAGGGCCTGGTGACGGGGTCGCTGGCCAAGGACGCCTTCGCCGACGCCGACTTCGTGATCGAGGCGGTGTTCGAGGACCTCGGCGTGAAGCAGAAGGTCTTCGCCGAGGTGGAGGAGGTCGTCTCCGAGACCTGCGTGCTCGCCACCAACACCTCCTCGCTGTCGGTCACCGACATGGCGGCCGGCCTGCGGCACCCGGAGCGGGTGGTGGGCTTCCACTTCTTCAACCCGGTCGCGGTGCTGCCGCTGCTGGAGATCGTCCGGGGCGCCGCCACCGACGACGCGACGCTGGCCACGGCCTTCGCGGTCGGCAAGACGCTGAAGAAGTCGTGCGTGCTGGTCAAGGACGCGCCCGCGTTCGTCGTCAACCGGCTGCTGACGAGGTTCATGGGCGAGGTCACGGCGGCGGCCGACGAGGGCACCCCGCTGGAGGTCGCCGACCACGCGCTCGACTCGCTCGGCCTGCCGATGACGCCGTTCGCGCTGCTCCAGCTCGTCGGCCCGGCCGTCGCGCTGCACGTCGCCGAGACGATGCACGCGGCGTTCCCGGACCGGTTCGGCGTCTCGGAGAACCTCGCCAAGCTGGTCGCGGCGGGCAAGCCGGGCCTCTACGGCCCGGACTTCCAGATCGACCCGGAGGTGCGGGCGCTGTTCGAGGGCGGCTCGTCTCCCTCGACGGCGGACGATGTGCGGCTGCGCGCGCTCCGGGCCCTCGCCCAGGAGATCAGGCTCATGCTCGACGAGGGCGTGGTCTCGGCCCCGCAGGACATCGACCTGTGCATGATCCTCGGTGCGGGCTGGCCGTTCCACACCGGCGGCATCACTCCGTACCTCGACCGGACGGGCATCTCCGAGGAGGTCACCGGCTCCCGCTTCCTGGAGTCCGGCGTCGCCTCCGTACCGGCCTGAGTTCTCCTACACGAGCCGCCCGGCCCGAGCTGACACGGCCCGCGCCGGGCGGCCCGCCTGATCCTTCCGCCACGGACCCGCGAACCACGAGACCGCGGACCCACCAGGCCCTCCATCCACAGGGCCGCGCGGAGCAGCGGGGCCCCGCACCACAGGGCCCCGACCGAGCCGCCGCGCCACCCGGCGCGGCGGCTCCTCATTACCGAAGCTGCGACCTGGGTGGGCTCTGAAGCCCTGGAACGCCGAGGATGTCACCCCTCCTCTGTAGTCTCTATGAGCAGGAAGGGAGCAGGACATGACAGCGCAGCCGCACGACTTCGTGCCCGGAGAGAAGCCGTTGCCGGAGAAGAACCTGCGGGCCATACGCGCCGCGCTGACCATCCCCCAGGACCGTGGGTGATGTCCCGCTGAGTGGTGTAACTCGCTGCTGATCATGTGGGGTCGGCGAGTTGTGGGTTGGTGTGACTATGACGCGGCCAGGGCGGTGTGCGCCAGGGGTTCGGCCGGATCGTCTGCGGGTG